>JBEVKB010000130.1:0-31795 GCA_040509875.1 Steroidobacteraceae bacterium
ACGTCAACTGGCCGGCCTGCATCCAGGCGCTGCGCGGACGGGAAGCTTCGCGAGACACTACGGACTTCCCGCCGGTTGTTTCGAATCGAGCGCGGCCGGCCCATCGACCAATGCACGGAACGGCGCCGCGTCGGTGCGAAGAATCAGGCGCGTGCCTGGATTCACGATGGTGCTCAAGGTATCGAGCGAGCGAAGCATGTTGTAGAGCTGCGGCGAACCGCCGTACGCACGACCGTAAATCGCTGCTGCCTGCACACGCGATTGCGCTTCGACATCGGCAGCTTTCACGGAAGCGTCTGCCTGGATGATGCGCGAATCACGCTCGGCAGCCGAACGAATCTCGGCCGCTTGTCGCTTGCCTACCGCGGTTCGCTCTGTCGCAATGGTTTCGCGTTCGGCGCGCATGCGATCAACCGTTGCCGCGAGCGTTACCGAGGGCAACGTCAATCGTTCGATGCCTACCTGCATGACGCGCACGCCGTAAGTTTCGAGCAATTGCCGGCTGATCTGGTCGCGCAGTCGCGTTTCGAAATCGGTGAGACGCACCTTGGAGGCATCGGTGTTGACCAGGTTGGCGAGATCGAAACCGCTGGCTGCAGTCTCGAGCGCCGAACCGACGAAGGTGCGAATCTGCCGCGCCGCTTCGTCAGGCTGATTGCGAACGGCGCGCATGAAGCGTTGAACACTTGCCGCATCGGCTTGAACTTCCCACGCCACGTATGCCTGCACGATGATGCGCAAGCCGTCGCGAGTGCCCGAGTCCTGCAGTCCACTCGATGTCGTGCGCAGACGCATATCCACGGGAATGGTCGACTCGAACGGCGCGGGCCATCGCCATGCAAGGCCCGGTTCGAGCAAGACTCGCGCGGGATTGCCGAATCGTGTCACGACGGTTGCCTCGCCTGCCCTGACCTGCACGAGACTCGCCGTGGCGATTGCAAACAACAGCAGCAGCGCCGCGACGGCGAGCCGGCGCTTCGGCCATTTCACCGCACCACTGGGTTCATGGTGATGATGATGGTGACCATCGTGCGCATGCGCGTGATGAGAATCGGGATGTTGAGTTGAGTCTGACATTTATTGACCGGCTCGAGCCGCATCGGCCGCTGCAGCGAAAGGACGCAAATCGATAGTGGGAACCTGGCCGGCACGCAGCCGGTGATCGAGAATCACTATCTGTGCGTTCGACAGGCCCGCGCCGAGCTGGCTCAGGTATTGCTCGGTGAGGAATGCTTTGCCGGCCTTGCTATAAGCATTGCGTTCGGCAGCAAAGCGCAGTTCGACTACTTCGGCATTTGCTCGCGCCTCGCGTGCACTCGCGACCGACTTGTCCTGCAGCATGCTGGCATTCAACTGTGCATCGTTGACTTGCTGTGCCGCGCGGCCGCGTTCGCGTGAGATGGTCTCCTGCGCTTTGATCTGTGCCGCTTGCACCGAGTGATAGGCGTTCGCTGCGCCGGCCGGCGGATGCACTGCCTCGATCAAGGTCGCCAGGATCTCGACGCCGCTGCGTGCCGTGTTCAAGTCCGCTTGCACCGCTTTGCGAATCGCTTCCGCCAAAGCCAGGCGCTTCTCACCTAACACACCATCGAGCGTGCGCGATGCAAAGTCCTGCACCAGCACACGACTGGCGGTGCTGCGAATCAACGCCGGAATGTCGGCACTGTTATAGGTCGCGGCCAGGGCAGCTGCGTCGTCGAGGCCGATGCGATAGACGAAACGCACGTCCATGTTGACGACCTGGAAGCTCTGTCGATCGCCGCTGGCGCTGGCGATGACCTGCGAATTCTCGGCGATGTGCGAAGCATCCCACAGGCGATTGGCGCTTTCGGGAGCCGGCCCCTCAACGGTGCTCACATCGGGTTGCGTGTCTTCGTCGCCGCCGAAGGTGGTCGCGAGTGAGTGGACCACGCCGTTTTCAACCGGGCGCAGTTTCGCGAGCAGCCATGGCAATCCCACGTGCAGGCCCGGACCGACCACTGCCACCGGTCGACCGAACCGTTCATAGATGCCGCGGCCCTCGACAGGTATTTCGCGAATGCCGCTGGCCAGCCAGCCGATCGCTGCAATCACCGCGAGTACCGGCAACAGGGCACGACGCATGAAAGCAAAGGCCCAGCTCTGGCGCAGGTCGATGCCGAAGCGATTACGCAGTTCATCTTGCAGAGTGCGCAACGGTCTTGGCGGCCAGCGCCACAGGCTGGCGATCACACTGTCAGCCAGCAGCGTGGGCTCGACTCTGTCGCTGTTGCGAACGAATAGAGACAACGCCGCACGCAAGGCGATTTCCAACGCCACCATCGCCGGCAGCACACCGATGACGACGGCGAGCTTCGCGATCCATGGCGACGGCGACTTGCTGAAGAACAGGCATACCGACGAGAGCAACAGCGTGGCGATGACGATGCGGGTGAGCTGCGCGAGCAATTGCGACTCGGGCCACTCGGCAGCGGCATAGCCCGCGAAGTGCCGTTCGAGCACCAGCAGGACGAACGAGAGCAACAGCGCTATGCCGGCGACGATGTAGCCGATCGTGCCCATGACGGGCACGACCAGATTGAGATTCCATGCACTGTAGACCAGCCAGGCGACAGCGAGAGCAATCGCGCCGAGCCAGAGTGCGCTGAAGATATCGCTGCGAGCCATCTGCAGCAGCGCCGCGACGATTCGTTCCAGCCAGGTCAGCGGTCGCAGGTACCAGGCGTTGGCTTTACTTTCAGGCCATCGTGAACGAAGCCGCTGTGTCCAGTTGGGCGGCGGACTGCGCGTGACGGTAGCCGCAGATCTCCAGCGAGCGGTTCGCAGCGCCGATTGCAGGCCGAGACTGAGCAGCAGCAGCGCGGCTGCATTGTTTCTCAGCAGCGGCAACCATACCGGGCTCGACTCCATCCAGGCGGAACGTAAGGTCACCGCAAACAGGGCCAACGCCGCAATAGCAGTCGTCACTGCGAGCTGCACCAGCAATCGCGAATGAAACCGGGCCCGCTGAAACCTGGGCAGCGTGGAAAGGTCCGGGGCAGCGTCGAGATCGACTTGCATGTTTCTCGTCTTATCTCCTCCCCCGGTGGCCGGGGGCGGAATAGGGAGGGGGGGACCGGAGCTACCCGACCGCCGTGTAATGCGGACGCGCCCCCTCCTCGGTCCCCCCCCGGCGACCGGGGGAGGAAGGAACGATCAGACGCAAACGACAGCCTCCGTTCTCCGGCGACTACCAGGAGATGACGTCGCCCACGGCGACTACCCTCCCTCGTTCATAAAATGTCCTCATCCGGTGGGGTGACGAGCGGATTTCCCTGTCATGAGCAGCAGCAAGCTCTGCCCGCTGGCGGCAGACCTGCACCGCATCCCCGCACGGAAAACTCCAATGAACCTATCGCGCCTGCTGCTGCCCTTCGCCATTCTGTTCGCCACCGCCGCGCCACTTGCCACTGCCGCGGACTTCCATCTCGAAGAAGCCACCATCGCCGACATTCATCGCGCGATCACCTCCGGCGAGACCACCTGCAAGGCCGTCGTGCAGGGCTACGTCAATCGCGCCCGGGCCTACAACGGCGTGTGCACGAAGCTGGTCACGAAGGACGGCTCGCGCATCCCCGCAGCGAAGGGCACGATTCGCGCCGGCACGGCGCTGAAATTTCCGACCGCCTCGGTGCCGGTGAAAGCGGTGCTGCCGGACTTCGATCAGTACAAAGGCCTGCCCATCGAATACGGCCGCATGGAGGCCACGCGCTCCGATCCAACGGTGCAGCAGCAGTTCGGCATGGTGGGAGGCGTCTCGGGTGCCGGCCAGGTGAATGCGCTGAGCACATTGAACCTGCGCGGCGAACGTTCGGTGACCTGCAAGGCGAAGTGCGATTCGCATCCTTCGACCGGCCCGCTGCCGAAAACCTGTCCGCTGGTCTGCGAGAAATTCCGCAAGCAACCCGATGCACTCGAACGCGCGGCGGAACTGGATGCGCAGTACGGGAGCCAGCCGGACCTCGCCGCCATGCCCATGTACTGCCTGCCCTTCTCGTTCAAGGACGTCTACGACACCACCGACATGCGCTCGACCGGCGGCGGCGACGTCGACTATGCGATGGATGCGCCGGCACAGGACGCCACCATCGTCACGCAGCTTCGCTCCAAGGGCGCGATCATCTATGCGAAGGCGAATCTCTCCGAGTACAACGGCGGCGGCGGCAATCCCGACGGCGCGGCGAAACTCAGCACGCGTGAATTCGGGGCCGGCGCACGCACCACCTGGGCGGGCACCATCTGCAATCCCTACGATACGGCTCGCGAAACCGGCGGCTCGAGCGCGGGCTCCGCTGCATCGGTGGGCGCCAACCTGGTCATGTGTTCGATCTGCGAAGAGACCGGCGGTTCGTGTCGCCAGCCGGCCTGGAGAAACAACGTCGTCGGCGTGGTGACCACCAAGGGCCTGCTGCCTTACGGTGGCGCCATCGGCGCAGATCCTTATCTCGACCGCGCCGGCATCAACTGCCGCACGGTGAAAGATGCTGCCAAGGTGCTGGACGCGATCCGCGATTCCGCCAAGGGTTATTTCGATCCGCGCGACATCTACTCGGCGCTGCCGAAGTCGCTGGTGCCGAAAGAAGGCTACTCAGCGGCGATCGAGTCGAGCAAAGCGAGCGCCGGGAACAAGCCGCTCGCCGGCATGCGCATCGGCATCGTGCGGGAATACATGGTCAAGCATGCCGCGAACGATCGAGCCATGAGCGATCAGGTCGACGCCGAAATCAAACGCGTACTGCGCGATGAACTGGGCGCCGAACTGGTCGAGTCGTTCGATCCCATGTATGCGGACGATCCCGATATCGCCAACATGCCATACAACTTCCAGCAGGCGCTGGCCGAGATCGTTCCTTTCCACATGCCTGAATACCTGCTGGCGAAGACGGACGGCAAATTGACTTACGCCGTGCCGGGCTTCGACGTCACGACGCGCGACTACATGGTGAAAGTGGCCGAAGGCGCGGCGCCGCTGTCGCCCGCTCTGAATATTCGCAGCGTCACCAGTTCGCCTCGCACCGCCAGTCTGAGTTACCACTTCCAGCAGTACCTGATGCGCCGTGGCGATGAGCGGGTGAAAGACTGGGCCACGCTCAACGGCAATGCCAAGTACGGCACCGAAGAGCAGGCCGTGGCGATGAAGAACTGGGAGAACAAGACCGACCTGGTCTCCGCCGGCATCACGCAACGTGTGAAAATGCGCGACGCCATGCGCATGGTGGTGATGAAGGTCATGCGCCAGAACAATCTCGACGTGCTGGTGAACCCGACCAGCACCATCCCGCCCGCGAAGATCGGCGAGGCTTCGCAACCGACGGTCAACAATCGTCCCGTGGGCCGGTTCCCGACCAGTGCGGATCTCGGCATTCCGGAAATCACCGTGCCCGCGGGTTTCAACACCGTGATCTACGAACCTGCGTTCGCGCTCAATGCGGCGAAGGACAACTACACGTCGGTGGCGAACGAGACGCAGCCGACGACGTTGGCGATACCGCTGCCTGTCGGCATTTCATTCTGGGCGGGCATCGGCGAGGAGCCGGCGGTGTTCAAGGTGGCGGCGGCTTATGAAGAGGCGACGCATCACAGGAAGGCGCCAGAAGCGTTTGGCAGGGTGAAGGGCGAGCCTTAACAGCGGTCTCGTTATCTGATCTTCTCCCTCGGCGAGCGAGGGAGAAGGTAAGAAAAGAGGCGAGGCTGTGTGACCTTCTTCAACCCATCCACCACGCACCGCGCATTGAAATCCGCACCGGCAATCGTCGTGTGAATCCGATCGGGCAGAAAGTACCGTGCGACCTTCTCCCCCCCCAGCGCCTCATACCGATCCGCAATGATGGCCGTGACGTCGACAAACTCGACACCTGCCGCTGCCGCAATCTGCTCATCCCACATTCGATATCCGTTGACCGGACGCTCAACGCGCCCCTCGCTCCAGCGATTTCGCACGGTGAGCGACAGGATAATCGGCGTGGCTCCTTTCGCTCGCGTATCGGCAATCATCTTGCGCACGTACCAGCCGAACGTGTGAACCACTTCGTGCTGCTTGGTGACGACGTTGTCGATCTCCTGAGTCTCTTCACCGAGACCTGGAAGCGTGCCGCGTGCCCGCAGCGGTAACGTAGATCCCGGCGGCTCTTCATTGATCCCGCCCCCATCGTTGTGACCGAACTGGATCAGCACGAAGTCGCCGCTCTTGAGTTCAGCGAGCAGGCGCTCCCAATGTCCTTCGGTGATGAACGTGCGACTGCTACGTCCGCCCAATGCACGATTGGCGATGTTGATGCGTTCCAGGGCGAAATAGTTGGCGAACGGTGCGCCCCAACCCAGCTGTCCGGGATTGCTGGACTTCGCAGCGGCTGTGGAATCGCCGGCGATGAACAGCGTCGGCAGCGATGGATTCAGCGGGCCAGGCGGCGATGGGTTCGTGGCAGCAGTCGGACCTCCAGCACACGCGCAGAGCAATGCCAGCAAGCCGCAGAAAAACAAGGCGCGTGCGTTCATTCGTCGACACCAGCGAAGTGACAGGCGCGCGAAATTCGCACGCCTGTCTACCGGTGTCAACGCGGCGACTTGCAACGCTTGGGCCAATGGTCGCTACCTCCTGGCGCTTCCACCGCATTGAGTGGACAACGCATGGCACGCAGCAATGAACATGTCGTAGTGATTTCGACTGAGTCGAATGACGTATTGCGAATGCGCAGATGAACACTCACGAATGCGAATGACTTGAGTACTGGTCAGCGCGACACATACGCGCGAGAATGCATACTTCCGCTTTTTCTCCCTATAACAAACAAAAATGTCAGCAAATTACGGGATGGAGAACAGTTACTACCGCGTCGCCGACGATTCGGTGCAGGTAGCGGCATTACAGGACAACGGCTTATCTGTGCTCATCGTCGAGGACGATCCGCTGGTGCAGAAGCGCCTCGCCGATCTCGTGTCCGGCGTCGGGTTCACCGTGCACACCGTCAACTCCGCGGAGGAAGCTATCTACGCTTTCTCCGAAGAGTTCTTCCCCATCGCGCTCATCGACCGGCTGCTCGGCACCGCCGACGGCCTGCACCTGTCACAACGGATTCGCGATCTGCCCTGGCCGGGCTATGTCTACATCATGCTGCTCACGGTGCTGGATTCCAGCGACGACGTCGTTGAGGGCTTGAACGCCGGCGCCGACGACTACTTGAGTAAACGCATCAGCGACAACGAACTCCTTGCGCGCCTGCGCACCGCAAGCCGGATCGTGACGCTGGAGCAGACTTTGCGAGAGACCGTTGCCGAACGCAGTCGTGCAGCACTGACCGACGTGCTAACCGGCGGCCACAACCGGCGCTACTTCGCACGGCACATGAAACGGGAATTGAAACGCGCCAAGCGTTTCGGCACGCCGCTGTCGCTGCTGCTGCTCGACATCGATCATTTCAAACAGGTCAATGACCGTTACGGGCATTCGGCCGGCGACGAGATCCTCAAGCAGTTCTCCAATCGCGTGCGCTACAGCCTGCCCCGCGACTTCGACTGGAGCGCACGCATCGGTGGCGAAGAGTTCGTCGTGGTGCTGCCGCAGACGGATCTTGCCGGTGCTGAGATCGTCGCCGAGCGCCTGCGACGGGCCATCTGCGAGACTCCTTTCCAGATTTCCCAGGGCGACATCACCATCACGGTGAGCCAGGGCGTGAGCGCGCTGACCTCTCTCGCCAAGGATGTGGAGCCGAGCGCACAGGCCTTGCTGGACCAGGCGGATCATTACCTGTATCGCAGCAAGCTCACCGGCCGCAACGTGGTGTGCTGTCCGCCGCTGCCGGAAGAATTGATCGACACGTAACCCTACGCATCGCCGGGCCGGCCTCCACCTGTCGGTAATTTGCTGTTATCGTCGCCCGCCACTGCAGACGGCAAATCTCTGGATGGGAAATGAAACGTAGAAAACCCGGCAAGGCGCTGGAAAAAGTCGCGCGTGAAGTGAAGGATTCAGCGGAGTTCCTCGAACACATCGGCAGCATCTCCGGCCTGTATCGGCGCGAACATGCGCTCGATGCCACTCCCCGAGGCAGCGCTGCACGCCAATCGCTGAAGACGTTCCGCAAGCATGCGGGTGCGCTGACGCAGTGGCTGGAGCAGGCACACAAGGGCAATGCGTCGACGCCCGAGGCCGATGCGCTCAATAAAGTGGGTGAAGCCTTGTACGGCGTGGCGCACCAGGCGCACACCGCGAGCAAGAGTGTCGCCGAGTGGTTGGCGCAAGCCGATGCGGCCGCGGGTCGTTGCCTCGATGACGCCAGCCTGTTCCCCCGCAAACCCCAGCGTAATGCGCCGATCCTGGCGGGTGCGGCGTTACGTGCGACGTTCGAGCATCACAAGTTGAAAGTGTCGACGCAGGTGTCGGCGATGAAGCAGAGTGATGCCGTGCGCCTGCTGTGCGCAATAGCGAAGGATGCGGGAGATCCTGAACTATCGGCGCAGGACGCGAAGCAGGCGTTGGCGGGTAAACCGGTTTAACCGAGCCCGAAGCTCAATTCCATCCAGGACTCGTGGACCGCGCCCGCCGGGAGTTCGATCAACCCCTCGCCCGAGTTCAGCGCATTGCCCGGCGATGTCCACGGCTCCAGGCATACGAACTCCTTGCCCGCGAGCGTCCACACCACCCATCGAGTGAACTGCGGCGATGCCGACACGTTCAGGCGTGAGCCATCGCCATAACTCAAGGTGCCCGTGCTGCTGCCGTGATCCAGCAAGTGCAGGTCGACTTCCTTCCGCGTGAGGTCGAACCCGGTGAACGCGACGATCGAATTGCTGACGTTATCGAAAGCTCGCGTCGCGGCGGTATCGATGCGAGCGCGCGCTTTGTCGTCGACCTGAAAATACGGGTGATAGCCGACGCCGAACGGCATCGGCGAATCGGATTGATTGACGACAGTCATGGTGAGGCGCAGTCGCCCGGCGCTCACGGCAAATGCCAGGATCACCCTGAACTCCCATGGAAACTGCGCAAGCGTAGTCGCGTTCGATTCGAGCGCCAGCACCAGCGAATCCGGCAGCGTCTCGACTACGTCCCATGCGAGAGTGCGCGCAAAACCATGCTGCTTCATCGAGCCGTGCAGAACGCCGTAGCGCCACGCATCGCCTTCCAGTTTACCCGGCGATGGAAACAGCACCGGAATGCCACCGCGCACATTCTGTTTCGGATCGGCGAAGGTGGCCGCATCCAGGTACAGCAACTCGCGTTCGCCGACACGAAAGGAAGTAACGAGCGCGCCGCGGGCGGGCGCTATGGTTACGGAGGTATTCGCTGCATGGAGGGTGACGAGCGTAGTCATCGCAAAAGCATACCCGATCGCAAGCCGGGTACCGCTGCCGGTTTTTTCACTCTAGTCGTCAGGCATTGCTTCACGCAGACTGGCGCGATGGCAAAACGCACCGGCAGTGCCGATTTACCGTTGCATGGAGGACGAGTACCGCCGTGGCTTGTGACCCGCATGGCAGCGCTCGGGCGCGTCATCGCCGAAGCCATCGTGCATCGCTACGGACGCGACGAACTGTTGCGGCGACTGGCGCATCCATTCTGGTTTCAATCCTTCGGCGCCGTCATGGGCATGGACTGGCATTCGTCGGGCATCACCACCAGTGTGATCGGCGCATTGAAACGCGGCCTTGCGCCCATCGAGCACGAACTCGGCATCCATGTCTGCGGCGGCAAGGGCGCCCGCTCGCGGGAAACACCGCACGAACTCACATTGATCGGCGAGCGTCACGGCCTCGATGCGGCGCCGTTGGTTCGCGCCAGCAAGCTAGTGGCCAAGGTCGACAGCGCAGCGGTGCAGGACGGTTTCGACTTATACCTGCATGCCTTCGTGGTGACTCGCGAAGGCCATTGGTGCGTCGTGCAGCAGGGCATGAACGAATCGCGTCGCGAGGCGCGACGCTATCACTGGCTGGCGGAAAACCTGCACAGCTTCCTCGATTCGCCGCACACCGCCATCGAAGGCAAGAACCAGGGCGCCATCGTCAACCTCGCCGACGCGCGCGCCGAACTCAATCGTCGCGCCGGCATGGAGCTCGTGCACGGCGGTCCGGATCGGACGATCAACGTATTGCGTCGCCTGCGCCAATCCACTGCATCGGGTAACGCCGCGCTCAGCCTGTTCCCCGAACTCGATGCGCCACCCGCCGAAGAACTTCTGCCGCATCTGCAATTACCGGCACATCACGAGGTGCACGCGTCGGACATCGTGTTGAAACGCCTGCATGGCGCACTCGCCGCAGCCGCCGATCGTGGGCCGCAGGATTTTACGGAGCTGCTGCTGACGCCGGGCATCGGCGCACGCACGGTTGCGTCGCTCGCGCTGGTTGCCGAGGTTGTTTACGGTACGCCGTCGCGATTCTCCGATCCTGCGCGATTCTCGATGGCGCACGGTGGCAAGGACGGCCATCCGTTTCCGGTGCCGCTGAAGGTGTACGACCAGACCATCCGCGTGCTGAAAGAAGCAGTGGATCAATCCAAGCTGGGCAATTCCGATCGGCTCGCCGCCATCCAGCGCCTGGACGAGCAGGCACGAACCCTGGAACGGGTGGCGTCGGGACCGAGCTTCGATGAGTATGTGGCGGAAGAAAGGCGGCGCGCCCCGGAGTATGGCGGGAGGACGGTTTGAACTAATGGCGAGTTCCCCTCTCTACTCTTGCCGTCGTGGGGCCCTCCGAGGGATGGCGGGCGAGGTTAAGACTCCCCTGGCCCCTGGGTTCGTGAGAGCATGCCGCTCCTGTTCGTTGACCAATTCGCATCGTTCAAACTGTCGAGGATCCAAGTGATGAAACGCTTACTGCTGGGCTGTCTCCTGTCGAGTGTGGTGGCGATTCCGGCGCTGGCCGCGCTCAAGGAAGGCGACGGCGCCCCCGATTTCAAGACCCAGGCGTCGCTGGCCGGCAAAGAGTTCACCTTTTCGCTCAAGGAAGCGCTGAAGAAGGGCCCGGTAGTGGTTTACTTCTACCCCTCCGCCTACACCCAGGGCTGCAACGTGCAGGCCCACACTTTCGCGGTGAACTACGACAAGTTCACCGCTGCCGGCGCGTCCGTGGTGGGCGTATCGCTGGACAACATCTCGCGACTCAACGAGTTCTCCGCCGACCCCGACTACTGCGCAGGCAAGCTGCCGGTCGCTTCCGACGAAAGCGGTGCGATCGCGAAATCGTACGATTTGAAGGTGCGTGAAGCATCGGCCGGCGCGAAGGATAGTCGCGGCGTCGAAATCGGCCATGGCTTTACCGAGCGCACCACGTTCATCGTCACCCCGGACGGCAAGGTTGCTGCCACCGTCGGTGGCACGGGCGTCAAGCCAACCGATAACGTAGAACAGGCGCTGGCCGCCGTGCAGAAACTCGCAGCCGCCAAGAAGAGCTGAGACTTCAGCGGGGCGATGACAGGTTCACAGCCTGTCATCGCCCGCGCATCGCTTTCAGGCGGACTCGAGGACGATGCTGACGGGACAGTGATCGCTGCCCATCACGTCCGCATGAATCGCCGCTGCTTTGACTTCGCTGCGCAGTTGCGGCGACACCATCACGTAATCGATTCTCCATCCCACGTTGCGATCGCGCGCCTTGGCGAAGTTGCTCCACCAGGAGTAGTGGCCGTTGCCCTGCGTGAACAGGCGGAAGGTGTCGACGAAACCGGCATCGATGAAATTCTGGAAGCCGGAGCGTTCCTCGTCGGTGAAGCCTTTTTTCCCGCGATTGGGTTTCGGATGCGCCAGGTCCAGTTCGGTGTGCGCGACGTTGAGGTCGCCGCAGAAAATCACCGGCTTCTTCTGTTGCAATTGCTGGCAATAGGCCAGGAACGCGGGATCCCAGTGCTTGTGTCGTAGCGGCAGGCGGCTCAAGTCTTCCTTGGCGTTCGGCGTGTAGACGGTGACGACATAGAATTTTTCGTACTCGGCGGTGATGACGCGACCTTCACCCGCGCTGTCCCGCTGCAGTTCGTCGGCAAAGCTGAAGCGGCTCGCGAAGTCATCGGGGAAGCCGTTGATGACGGCCAGCGGTTCGCGCTTGGAGAAAATCGCGGTGCCCGAATAGCCCTTCTTGATCGCGGAATTCCAGTATTCGTGATAGCCCGGCAGGTCGATCTCCACCTGCCCGCGTTCCGCCTTGGTTTCCTGCAGGCAGAGAATGTCGGGCTGGTGGGCGTCCATGAATGGCTGGAACAGGCCTTTCTTCAACACGGCGCGAATGCCGTTGACATTCCACGAATAAACCTTCATTTGCTGTGCTCGCTCGAGACGGCCCCAGCTGCGCGCCAGGAACGCCCATGGAATTCGAAATAGATGAATCGCTCGTCCAAGGCATTATCTCCGATGAGTATGCCCGCGCGCGAGCCGAGATTGCGGAGCTCGGGCCGCTGCGTGCCCTGGAGCAATCTCAGCAGCGCCACGATGCGCGACTGGCACAGGCAGCCGACGCTGGAACGCTCGCATGCAAGGCTGGCTGCTTCTGGTGTTGCTACTTCACTGTCGATGTCCGCCCCGTGGAAGTCGTGCGCATTCTCGAATTCATGGAGACATCGCTGCCGCCTGAAGAACGCAAGCGCATCGTCGGCGAGATTGTCGCGAGCAGCGCCGCTATCCAGACAATGAACGAGATCGAACGCATGCGACGTACGGTCAAGTGCGCGTTCCTGGCAGATGGCCGCTGTACGATCTATGCGGCGCGTCCGCAGACTTGCCGGAACTATCACGCGACCGACGTCGCTGGTTGCGAAAAATCGTTCCACGAACCTGAGAATGAAGACATCGATCCGGAGTTCGCGCCGCTGGTCTATCAGTCGGGCGGCGCGCACGTGGATGGGTTCTCGCAAGCAATGCAGGATGCTGGATATGACGTTGCGGTGTTCGAGTTGAATACGGCGTTGGCAGCGGCGCTGGCGCAGCCGGTGACGACGCGAAAGAGGTTCGAGGCCGGAGAGTCGCTGTTTGCGGATCTGCAGGGGGAAGAGGTCGTACCTGAAT
Source organism: Steroidobacteraceae bacterium (assembly GCA_040509875.1). Classification (GTDB taxonomy): domain Bacteria; phylum Pseudomonadota; class Gammaproteobacteria; order Steroidobacterales; family Steroidobacteraceae; genus Steroidobacter. Next base: position 13,008 of record JBEVKB010000130.1, read on the forward strand.
TCGGCCCTCACCGGCGCGAGGACGCGCCACCTCTGCCGGAACCGGGAGAGGTAGAGAGGCCGGAGTAAGACGCTCTTTATTTCCAGGGAGAGGGGTAAGATCCAGCACCCACTCCCCGGTGACCGCCGATGGCACAACGCGAATGGGTGGCCGACGCCATCCAGAAAATCGAAGCCGACTTCAACCGTTCGGCCGACACGCATCTCATTCCCCTGCAGCTGCCAGGGTTTCCCGGCATCGATGTGTATTTCAAGGATGAATCCAGCCATCCCACCGGCAGCCTCAAGCATCGCCTGGCGCGATCGCTGTTTCTCTACGCATTGACGAACGGCTGGCTGCACGAAACCAGCACCGTGATCGAGGCGTCGAGCGGCTCGACGGCAGTCTCCGAAGCTTACTTTGCGCGCCTGCTCGGCCTGCCCTTCATCGCTGTGATGCCGGCGGCCACATCGCCCGAAAAAATCGCCGCCATCGAATTTCATGGCGGCCGCTGCCAGCTCATCGAAGACACCTGCAGCATCAACACCGAGTCGGTGAAACTGGCGCGCGAGATCGGCGGCCACTTCATGGACCAGTTCACTTATGCCGAACGCGCCACCGACTGGCGCGCCAACAACAACATCGCCGAATCCATATTCAAGCAGATGTCGGAGGAGCCACATCCCATTCCCGAATGGATCGTGTGCGGCGCCGGCACCGGCGGCACCAGCGCGACACTCGGTCGCTACGTTCGCTATCGACGTCACTGCACGCGCATTCTGTGCGTCGATCCGCAAACCTCGGTGTTCTACGATTACTACTGCAGTTGCCAGGGCAATCGGCCCCGACCTGAACTCACGCTTCCCGGCGGTTCCCGCATCGAAGGCGTCGGCCGTCCACGCGTTGAAGAGAGCTTCATCCCCGGCTGCATCGACGCGATGGTGAAAGTGCCCGACGCCCTCAGCCTCGCCGCCATGCGCTACATCAGCTCGCGACTCGGACGCCGCGTCGGCGGCTCGACCGGCACGAACTTCATGGGCGTCCTATGTGTCGCACAACGCATGCGTGACACTGGAAAGCGTGGCTCGATCGTCACCATCCTGTGCGACAGCGGCGAGCGGTATTCGCACAGCTATTACAACCCGCTGTGGTACACGAAGCACGACATCGACGTGGCCGTGGCGGACGCGAAATTGAATGCAGCGCTGGCGGGAGAGGCAGTTGCGGAGATGCAGAGTGTGTGGAGTGAGGGTGGATGCGGGTAGTGGAACAAGAACCAGGTTTTATAATGCGAGTACGCGTACCGAACCAGTCTTGCCATAAGCAATGATCTTCTCATCTCGTGTGGCCATCACGGCACCTTGTGTACGAGCCGTGGCGATCAAGAAACGGTCGGCCGGGTCGCCGTGAAGTTTGCCCGGCAGGAGCGTGCTTTCCGCTGCTGCCGCAGCGTTCAAAGGCATAAAACGAATGCCTGGCGCATGGAGCGCTTTGTCCACCCAATCTCTCAATGGCATCGACAGCTGAATCCGCCCTTTGGCAACCAGCGTTCCGATCTCCCAGACGGAAATCGCGGAGATCAGCAGTCCGTCGGTCTTGCGGGCATCCTCAAGCTTACGTACGTTGGCAGGCGAAAGCCGTTCTGCCACGCCTTCCGCATACCAAAGCCAGATATGCGTATCAAGCAGCAGTGCGCTCATTTACGACGTGACTTGGTTCTGGCGGGTTGCGCGTAAAGCGAATCTTCATCTCCAGAGAGAGCGCTCCACTCCTCTGAGATCGGCGCCATGACGTCCCCGCTGATCTTCATAGCGCCTTTCATGTATCCAAACATCGAACGGGACTCCGCAGGCATTGGCGTCAATTGAGCTACGGCTCGACCGTGCTTGGTAATCACCACCGGCTCACCCGTCTTCTCGACCTGATCCATCAATTTAAGGCACTCAGCTTTGAATACTGCCGCTGGGATGCTCATTTCATAAAAACCTTTGTGGTCATAAATTGTGGTCATTATACTTGAAAAATAAATTCTCTGCCAACCGGACTCGCTCCTGGGACAGCCAAAGGTCGGCTCAGTCAATAATTCCTGTCCGTTTCTGTCGTGGCGCCGGCAATGGCTGCAGGTATCATCAGTATTCCCCCATCGCAGCCGGATGAACGCATGACCAGACAACTCATCAGCTCAGGCTCTTCCTTCGAACAGGAGATCGGCTATTCGCGCGCAGTCGTCGATGGCGAGTGGGTATTCGTGTCCGGAACCACCGGCTTCGACTACGCAACGATGACTATCTCCGGTGACGTCATCGAGCAGGCGGAGCAGTGCCTGAAGAACATCGAAGCCGCGTTACGCGAAGCCGGCGCGAGTCTCAAAGACATCGTTCGCGTCACTTATGTGCTGCCCGACGCCGCCGAATTCAAGCAATGCTGGCCGGTCCTGCGCAAGTACTTAGGCGAGATCCGCCCGGCGGCGATGATGATTTCGGCGGGACTCGCGGATCCGCGGATGAAGATCGAAATCGAAGTCACCGCGCGAAAACAATTGTGAAGGGGTAGCGCCCTTACTCGGTGACGTTGCTCGGAATATTTCTCGCTGAGCACGCGGAGCACGCTGAGAAGAAGGAACAGGGTCGGATTCGGATCCGATCCGACCCCTGCCATTTTTATCTTTTCTGCTCAGCGTGCTCCGCGTGCTCAGCGAGAGAATCCGATCTCTATCTGTCGTCCGTCGCGCAGCTTCTGCAGATAGCTGCGAAAATGCAGCTGAAACCGCGACTGCAGGTACCGCGCACGCAATGGCAACTGCGGCGAGTTGGGTGAGATCACGTCCGGCTTGAACGCGAACAGCAGGATGTTGTCGTTGCCGGCCACGGTGGCCAGTACATTCCGATCGCCGCACAGCGCCTGCATGCGCTCCAGGTGCGCGGCGTAGCTTTCCGGGCTACCGAGCAGGTTCATCACCAGCACGCCTTCGGCGTCGAGGCGTTGCCAGGCGTCAGCGTAGAAATTCGAAGTGGCGAGCGACGGCGCGACGCCCACTTCGTCGAACGCGTCGATCAGGATCACGTCGATCGACTGCTCCATGCGAGCGACATAGCGCACGCCATCGTCGTGTACGACGCGAAAACGCTCGTCGTCCGGCGGCACGAAGAAGGAATCGCGCATCGCGATGACGCGCTCGTCTATTTCGACGACGGAGATCTGCGCATATGGCAGATGCTTGTAACAGAACTTGGGCAGCGAGCCGCCGCCCAGGCCGATCATGAGGATGTGCCGGGGCTCGGGATTGAACAGCAGGAACGACATCATCTGCCGCGTGTATGGCGCCACCAGCGCATACGGATCGTCGAGGCGCATCCGGCTCTGCAGGACATGCTGTGCAAATTGCAGCTGGCGTTCCGCAGCAGTATCGACGATGACAGGGTTGAGCGCAGACACTATGGCACCGGCATTCCTTGCTCTCTCCACACTCGAGGCCTCGGCTGCAGGCAGGAAGCCCGGAGGGAAACTCGAGCGCACTACCCCACCGGCGCGAACAGAGCGAGCGGTTTCGCGAAATCCGAACTCCTGCAGCGTAATTGCGGCGTACTCGCGCAAGATGGCGCCGAGAAAAGTCTGCACCGGTCTGAAATCCTCGACATGGCGGGAGATGGAGTTTGGATGCCGCACATCATAGTGGGATCGGCCGGCAGGCGTGTACTGCTTCGTGAACCGCGGGATGCAAATCTCAGTTGCGCCGTCAGGAGGGCGGCAGCACCTGCGCAAGATAGCGTGCAGTGCGACTTTCCCGGTGACTGGCGACCGCCTGCGGCGTTCCGGCAACCACCACTCGCCCACCCTCCTCGCCCGCGCCGGGACCGATATCGATCACCCAGTCGCTGGCTGCGACGACGTGCATATCGTGCTCCACGACGATCACCGTATTGCCTGCAGCAACCAGCGTGTCCAGTTGCGCCATGAGCTTTTCGACGTCGGATGGATGCAGTCCGGTAGTGGGCTCATCGAGTATGTAGATCGCGTCTCCACGCTGTGCGCGCTGCAATTCGGTAGCAAGCTTGATGCGTTGTGCTTCGCCGCCGGAGAGCTCGGTCGCCGGCTGGCCCAGGCGCAGATAACCCAGCCCCACTTGTCGCAACACATCGAGCGCACGCCGCACGTGCGGTTCGTCGGCGAAGAAGTCGTAGGCGCCATCGACGGTGAGCGCAAGGACATCCGCAATGGACTTGTCGCGATACTTGACCTCCAGTGTCTTCGCATTGAAGCGTGTGCCGTGGCAAACGGGACATGGCGCATAGACACTGGGAAGAAACAGCAGCTCGACCATCACGAAGCCTTCGCCTTCGCAGTTCTCGCAGCGGCCTTTGGCTACGTTGAACGAGAACCGGCCGGCATCGTAGCGGCGTGCACGGGCTGTCTTGGTTGCGGCAAACAGTTTGCGGACGTGATCGAACAGGCCGGTGTAAGTGGCGAGATTCGAGCGCGGCGTGCGGCCGATGGGCTTCTGGTCCACTTGCACGAGTCGGGCGATGCCTTCCATGCCCGAAGCGATGCGCCCGCCGAGTGTCACCGGCGCCGTATATTCCAGTGCGTCGGCGCTTTCCTCTGCCTCGATTTCGTGGCCCAGGTATTCGGCGATCAACTCCACCAGCACCTGCGCGACCAAGGTCGACTTCCCCGAGCCTGACACACCGGTGACGCTGGTGAATACGCCGAGTGGAAAATCGACATCCAGCTTGTTGAGATTGTTGCGCGTGACGCCTTTCAGGCGCAGCCAGCTCTTGGCCGTGCGTGCGCTACGAGCGATGACGCTGTTGTCGAACAGATGGCGACGAGTCTGCGATGCTGCGACGTCAGCGAGCCCCGCGGGTGGTCCGCTGTAGAGAACCTGTCCGCCTTGTTCGCCCGCGCCTGGCCCCACATCCACGATCCAGTCGGCATGGCGGATCACGTCGATCTCGTGCTCGACCACGAACAACGAATTGCCCGACGCCTTCAGTCGATCCAGCGCCGACAGCAGTGCCTCCGTGTCGGCCGGATGCAATCCCGCCGACGGTTCATCGAGCACGTACACCACGCCGAAGAGGTTCGAGCGTACTTGAGTCGCGAGACGTAATCGCTGCAATTCGCCCGGTGACAATGTCGGCGTGCTGCGTTCGATGGTGAGGTAGCCGAGCCCCAGTTCCAGCAGCACAGCGATGCGAGCCACGAGATCCTGCGCGATTCGCTGTACCACCAGCACTTTTTCCGGATGCGCCGCGTCTGCACGACTGCTCGTCGTAGCGGCGAACGGACTGAAAATACTGGCGAGACGCTTGAGCGGCAGGCGGGAAATATCGGCGATGTCATGGCCGTCGAACTTGACCGACAGCGATTCGCGACGCAGCCGCTTACCTTTGCACAGCGGACATTCGCTGCTCAGCATGTACTGTGCGACACGCTTCTTCATCAACGCACTCTGCGTGTTGGCGAAGGTGCTCAGCACATAGCGCTTCGCGCCGGTGAATGTGCCTTGATAACTCGGCTCTTCCTTACGTTTCAGCGCCCGGCGCGCGTCGGCCGGATCCAGACCGGCGTACACCGGTACGGTCGGCTGCTCGTCGGTGAACAGGATCCAGTCGCGATCCTTCTTGGGCAGTTCCCGCCAGGGTTTGTCTACGTCATAGCCCAGCGTGACGAGAATGTCGCGCAGGTTCTGCCCCTGCCACGCGGTCGGCCAGGCCGCGACCGCGCGTTCGCGAATGGTCAGCGAATCGTCGGGGACCATGGTTTTCTCGGTGACCGTATAGATGCGGCCGAGGCCGTGACACTGCGGGCACGCGCCCTCCGGCGTATTGGGCGAGAAGGACTCCGCATATAGCAGCGGCTGGCCGCGGGGATAGTCGCCAGCACGCGAATACAACATGCGCAAGAGGTTCGACAGCGTGGTGACACTGCCTACCGATGACCGCGTCGTCGGCGATCCGCGTTGCTGCTGGAGAGCGACGGCTGGCGGCAGACCGTCGATTTCATCGACTTCCGGAACCGCCATCTGGTGAAACAGACGACGTGCATAGGGCGAGACGGATTCGAGATAACGACGCTGCGCTTCGGCGTACAGCGTGCCGAAGGCCAGCGATGACTTGCCGGACCCGGAAATGCCCGTGAAAACCACCAGGGCATCGCGGGGGATCTGCACGTCGATGTTCTTGAGATTGTGTTCGCGTGCGCCTCGTACGCGAACGAATCCTGCGGTTACATCACCGGCGGTGCCGCGTTTGTTGTGGTCGGAGGGTCGTGACATGCGGAGCGCTCGGCGTCGGGGATGCGGCGGAGTGCAACGCGCGAGAGGAGACAGGAGTTCGCTCCTCTCCCGAAACCGGGAGAGGTAGCGATTTAAGACTGCGGCCCCATCCCGCCACCCACAGCCAACGCCAGGTCCACCGTATTCAACAACGCATCCCGCTGTGCCGCGACCAGGTCGATCTGCGCCTGGAACAAACTGCGGCGCGCGTCCAGCAGATCCAGGTAAGCGATATCGCCCTGCGCATAACGCAGCTCCGCCAGCTCCGTAGCACGCACCAACGCAGAAACCTGCGCAGCACTGCCCTCGCGGACATTCTTGATCAGTCCCTGGCCGTTCAGCGCATCGAGCACTTCGCGAAAAGCACTCTGCACGGTACCTGCGTACTCCGCTTTACGCTGCTCACGAACAGCTTCGGCACGACTTACATTCGCGCGCAAACGTCCGCCTTGAAAGACAGGCTGCAGGATATTGCCCGCAATCGACCACGCTTCGGCCGGCTTGGTGAACAGGTCGCTGAGTTCCGGGCTGACCGAGCCGAAATTGCCGGTGAGGCTGATGCGTGGAAACAGATCGGCCCGCGCGACGCCGATGTCGGCGGCGGCGGCGTTGAGGGCCGCTTCAGCCGCACCGATGTCCGGACGACGCTCCATGACAGTAGATGGAAGTTCAGCAGGCAACGTCACCAGCGGCGGCAGCATCGACTTCGGCACACGGATCGCATTGTCGACCATGTCTTTCGGCGATCGGCCAAGCAACACGCCAAGGGCATTGGTCCGGCGCACCAGGTCGAGTTCGATCTGGTACACCGAGGTGCGAGTTGCCGCTGCATCGGCTTCGGCGCGCTTGTATGTAAACTCGTCGCTCTCGCCCGCATCGAAACGGATCTTCTCCAATCGCAACGACTCATCGCGACTGCCGATCGTGTCTCGACCGCGCGCGAGCTGTTCCGCAGCAGCGATCATCGCAAAGTAACCGCGCACTACATCGCCCGTCAGACTGAGACGCGTCGCCTCACGGCCGTACTCCGTGTTCAGCAACTGCGCGCGAGCCGATTCGGACGCGCGCTGATAGCGACCCCACAGATCGAGTTCGAAGCCGACCACGCCCTGCACGTTGTAAATCGTGCTGTAACGATCGACTCCAGGGAACGACGTGAGTGCGCTGTCCTTCGACCTGGTAGCAGTGCCCTGCGCGTCGAGGGTCGGCAATCGATCTGCATTGGCGATCCGCAACGCCGCTCGCGCCTGTGCGACACGAGCCGCTGCAATTTGCACGTCGGTGTTATTGGCCAGCGCCTCGTCGACCAACTGATTGAGGATGGGATCGTCGAAAATCTTCCACCACGGATCGGGTAACTGCACCGACGCTTCGGTTGCCGCGGGCAGCGCTACGGGCAGCGGTAGTTCCGGCTTTTGAGGGTCGACACGCGACACGACGCAGCCGGCGAGCGCGACACTCATAGCGGCCAACAGCGCGACTCTTGAAGATGCGGGATTCATCATGATCAGACCGACACTCCTTCTTTATGCCCTGCCGGCAACGCCGGCGCCTTGTCGCGACTCCATCCGGCAATCCAGCGGAAGAACAGCGGCACGAAGAACGTCGCGATGAACGTTGCCGCGAGCATGCCGCCGATGACGCTGGTGCCCAGAGAATGCCGGCTCATTGCGCCGGCGCCAGTGCTCAGAGCAAGCGGCATGACGCCGAAGATCAGCGCCAGCGAAGTCATGATGATGGGGCGGAAACGCAGCCGCGCGCCTTCGATCGCAGCATCGCGCAACGACAATCCTTCCGCCTGTTTCATGATGGCGAACTCCACGATCAGGATGGCGTTCTTCGCCGCGAGGCCCACCAGCGTCAGCATGCCGATCTGGAAATAGATGTCATTCTCCAGTCCTCGCAGGAACACAGCGGACAATGCGCCGAACGCTGCGAACGGCACCGCGAGAATGACGGCGAACGGCAGCGTCCAGCGTTCGTACTGGGCCGCGAGAATCAGGAACACCATCAGCACACCGAGCACGAACACGCCGCCGGATGCACCGCCAGATGCCTTCTCCTGGTACGAAGCGCCGGTGAACGCAAGCGTGTAACCCGGCGGCAGCGTGGTGCGCGCTACTTCTTCCACGACATCCAGCGCTTCGCCCGAACTGCGGCCGGGTGCGGGACCGCCCATGATCTTCGCCGCGTTGAATGCATTGAAGCGCTCGACGATTTCCGGGCCGCTGACTTCACGCACGTTCGCCAGGGCCGTCAGCGGCACCAGCGAACCGGACGTCGCCCGCACGTAGACATTGCGAATGTCTTCGGGGAACGCGCGGAACTTGGGCTCGGATTGCAATTGCACCTGGAACACGCGGCCGGAGCGGTTGAAGTCGTTGACGTACAGCGCACCGAAAGTACTCTGCAGCGTCTCGAATACATCGCTCACCGACACACCGAGCGACATGGCCTTCTCGCGATCCAGGTCGATACGGATCTGCGGCACGCTGGCGCTGAAAGTCGTCGCCACACCGGCGAGTTCGGGACGCTGCGAGGCAGCCGCGACAAATTTCTGCGCGACGGTTTCGAGTTCCTTGATATCGCCGCGGCCGCGCGACTGGATGTAGGCCTCGAAACCGCCCGTCTGTCCGAGCCCTTCGATGGGCGGCGGTTCGAGCGGGAGAAAGAATGCATCTTTCACTTTGGAGCCGACCGCGAAAATCGCGCCCACCACGCCGCCGGGCGATTCCGCCTCGGTCTTGCGTTCATCCCATGGCTTGAGCGACATCCACACCGCGCCCGCGTTGGTACGAAACGCGAAGGTCAGCGGATCCAGCCCGGACATGGCCACTGTGTCTTTCACGGCGGGATTCTTGCGCATTTCATCGGCGACGGCCGAGACGGCACGCGCAGTGCGATCCAGCGATGCGGCGTCCTGGAGGATAGTCACCATGAACACGTAACCCTGGTCTTCGGTCGGTGCGAGCGAACTGGGCACCGAGCGGAACAACAGCACCGTCGAGGCGATCATCGCGACCACGAGGATCGCCGCAATCGCGCCACGCGCCATGATGAAACTCACGCCGCGCACATAGCGATCGGTCACGCGTCCGAACCATTCGTTGAAGCGTTGCAGGAAACGTACCTTCACCACGTGATCGTGACGTAGCAGCAGCGCGCACAACGCCGGTGTCAGTGTCAGTGCTACGAATCCTGAGATAGCAACGGACACTGCGATCGTGACCGCGAACTGCCGATACATCTCGCCGACCAGTCCGCCGAGAAATGCCACGGGCAGGAACACCGCACTCAGCACCAGAACGATGGTGATGACCGGGCGCGTCACTTCGGTCATGGCCTTCTCGGTGGCCGCCGGCGCGGGGAGGTTTTCGGTGGTCATGATGCGTTCGACGTTCTCCAGCACCACGATGGCGTCGTCGACCACGATGCCGATGGCCAGCACCATGCCGAACAGCGTCAGCATGTTGATCGAGAAACCGAACGCATACATGGCCGCGAACGCACCGATCAGCGACACCGGCACCGCCAGCATCGGAATCAACGTGGCGCGCCAGTTCTGCAGGAACAGCAGCACCACGAAGAACACCAGGATCATGGCTTCGATGAGCGTCTTGACCACTTCCTCGATCGACACCTCCACGAAGCGGATGGTGTCGTAGGGAATCGCATAGGCAATGCCCTTCGGAAAATCCGCCGACAGCTCTTTCAGGCGCGTGTCGATGGCATTGCCGGTCTGCAACGCGTTCGATCCCGGCTGCAGGAACACGGCGAGGAGCACGGCCTGTTTGCCGTTGACCTTGGATTCGAAATTGTAGGTCTGCGCGCCTAGCTCGACGCGGGCCACGTCACGCAAGCGCACGATGGAGCCGTTACTCGTAGTCGTCACGACGATCTGTTCGAACTCTTCGGGCGTGGCCAATCGTCCCTGCGCGGTGACCGCATAGGTAAAGTCGACGGAACCGTCCATCGGCTCGACGCCGATGCGTCCGCCCGCGAACTGCGAGTTCTGCTGGCGAACCGCGGCGGTGATGTCGGCGGGCGTGAGTCCCAGCTGGGCGAGCTTGTCGGGCTGCATCCAGATGCGAATCGAATAATCCTGGCCCCACATCTGCGCATCGCCCACACCTTTGACGCGGCGAATTTCATCGAGCACGTTCAACAGCGCATAGTTGCTGATGGCAAGTGCATCCTGGCTGCCGTCCGGCGAACTGATGGAGACGATCTGCAGCAGCGACGACGAGGCCTTGCGGACCGCGACGCCTTGCCGACGCACTTCCTCGGGCAGGCGCGGTACGGCCGCCTGCACGCGATTGTTGACGTTGATGGCGGCGAGATCCGGATCGAAGCCGACATCGAAGGTCACATTGATCGCGAGCGTGCCGTCGCCGGCGTTGACCGACTGCATGTACAGCATGCCTTCGACGCCGTTGATCTCTTCCTCGAGCGGCGCGGCGACAGTCTCGGCAATCGTTTCCGCTGTCGCACCCGGATATGACGCCGACACCGATACCTGCGGCGGAATGATGTTCGGATAAGCGGAAATGGGCAGCGCGCGCATGCCGCCCAATCCGGCGAGCACGATGAATGCCGAAATCACGCAGGCGAAGATCGGCCGCGTGATGAAGAAGTGCGAAATCATGCCCGCTCCTTAAACCTTTTCCTTGTCCTTCTTCGCGTCCGCTTCGGCCTGGCGCGCGGCTGCATCGACGGACACCGCACTGACCTGGATGCCCGGCTGCACTTTCAGAACGCCGTCGGCGATGTAACGATCGCCGGGGTTCAGTCCCTGAGTCACGACGATGTTGTTGCCCATGGTGCGACCTACCTGCACCGGGCGGATTTCGACTTTCTCTCCGGCCGCGACCAGCCAGACGAAGCGTCCTTCCGCGCTGGACATGACGGCCTTGCGCGGAATCGCCACGACGTTGCTCAGTGTCACGCCTTCGACGCGCGCACGAATGAACTGGCCCGGCAGCAACTGAGCCTCGGGATTCGGCAGCACTGCGCGCACGCGGACGGTTCCCGATTGCGTGTCGACGGCGTTATCCACGAACGTGAGCTTCGCGCTCTCCGGATATTCCTCGCCGTTCTCCAGCAGCAGTTTCACGATGGGCGGTGTCGGGTTCTTGCGTGCGGGGGCAATGCTCGCGCGCAGCAGGGCCGCTTCGGATTCCGGCATCGAGAATTCCACGTACAGCGGGTCGACCTGCACGATGCGGGTGAGCAGGCTGGAATCCTTCTCCGTGGAAACGAGGCTGCCTTCGGACAGCATCTCGCGGCTGGTGAGGCCCGAGATCGGCGCACGCACGTCGCTGTATTCGAGATCGAGCTGGGCGGTGCGCAGGTTCGATTCGGCCGCGGCAAGGTTCGCTGCCGCGACTTCGTAGCCCGACGAAACTTCATCGCGGCGACTCTGGCTGACCGCGTTTTTTTCGAACAGCGGCAACACACGATCGCGCTGCCGGCCCGCTTCCTCGAAGCGTGCTTTGGCCACCGCCACTTCGGCACGAGCCGAGGCGATGCGTGCGCGAATGGGTTCCTGGTCGATCAGGAACATGGGCTGCCCTTCTCGCACGCTGCTACCTTCTTCATAGCGTCGCTTCAACAGGATACCGCCTACGCGCGCGCGAACTTCCACTTCGCGTGAACCAACTGTGCGCGCGGTGTATGTCAGCTCCAGCGGCACAGCTCCTTGCTCAACCGACTGCACGGCCACTTCGGGCGGCGGCGGCTGTTGCTGCTGCGGCGCCTTGCTGCAAGCACTTGCTGCGCAGGCCAGTACGGCGAGTGCCAGCATTCCGGCGTGACGTTCCATTCGTTTCCCCTGCGACGCGATCCGCGTATCCATATCCATTATTCGTACGCCTCTTCGGCAATCTTCAGCAACTCGTTCACTACCTGTTCGCGCTGCTCGTCCGTGAACGAGGAAATCCGCAGCGACTCGCGCAGTTTCAGGCCATCGATCGCCAGAGTGACGACCGCAGCGCGCGCGAAATCCGCCTTCGATGCGGCGATTTCGGCGGTGTGGTCGTAGATCCGCGTCCGGATCACTTCGAGCAGCGTCAGGTCGTTGGCTGCGGCGGCGAGCAGCGCCGCACCCATGGCCTTCGAACGGGGATCGCTTCCCAATACTCCCAGGATGCAGGCCTTGAGGTCACGTCCCGGGACGGAATCACTCATGGTGCTTTTGGCCGCGCCGATGCAATGCTTCATGCTGTCGACATAGCGCTGCGCCAGCGCTGTCAACAGCGATTCCTTGGAAGGGAAGTGATAGAGCAGGCCGCCCTTACTCACTCCGGCCTCATGCGCAACACCGTCCAGCGTCAGGCGCGCGGCGCCCACTTCGGTGACCACGCGCTCTGCTGCCTCCAGGATTCGTTCGCGCGCCGGAACGATCGTTGGCTGCTCTGCGGCCATGGGAACCTCGGGACGAAAGCCGGACTGTACCGGCTGGACGGTAATGTAATGTGTACGCCTCCATGCGCAAAGAGCATAAATGGCCAATGTCGGCTGAACGTCGGCGTCCGGAAGCAGCCAGCACAAATCGTGGCAAGAAGCCCGGGCGATGCGGCTATCGGTTATCTAAAACTAATGGTGTGAGGCTTGCGCGAGGCCGGGCGAACTGTCACGTTTAGAAAACATTCAGGGCGTACACGGGACCGCTGCTTGCCTCGAGACCCAACCTTCTCATGACCGCACCTGGACCAATGACCGCCATCCTAAGTGTCCTGTCTGTTACCTCCAGCACGTTCCGCGGCGGACATGCGCTTACAATGCGGCCCGCCCACCCAGCAGTAAGGAGACTGCATGTCTGAGCCGACGCAGGCCTGGCCGGCCACGGAAGCACTGATCGAACAAGGAAACTCGCTGATGTGGTCGCCCGGGATGGTGCCTCTGAACACGATCGCCAATATCGTGGTCGCCATCGCCTTCCTGCTCATCCCCCTGTTGTTGATGCGCATTGCGCGACGACGACGCGATTTCCGCGCCGGTCCGATGCTCACCGGGTTCAGTATCGTGAGTATCAGTTGCGGTGTGATCAGCCTGCTCGAGGTCGGCAGCCTGCTGCATCCGAGCCCGTCGCTGGCGTGGTTGACCATCGCGTTCAAGCTCGTCGGCGCCCTGACGCTGCTGATCGCCGCCGGCCTGTTGTGGCGGGCCTTGCCGGGCATCCTCACCATGCCCAGCGACCGGCAACTGCGCGAGACCAACGATTCGCTGGCTCGCGCCACCCGCGAACTCGAAGCGTTCACCGCTTCGGTTTCCCACGACCTGCGTTCGCCGCTCACGACTATCGCGGGACAGGCCGGGCTGCTCGAATTGTCGATGGGCGAACAGGCGAGCGACGACCAGCGCCGCCGCCTCTCGCGCATCCAGAACAGCGTCAAGCAGATGTCCGAACTGATCGATGCGCTGCTGGTGCTGTCGAGAATTTCGCGGCACACCCTGCACCGGGAGATCGTCGATGTCAGCGGCATTGCCGAAGCCGTGATCGCAGAACTGCGCCAGAACGATCCGCTGCGCGTGGTGCAGGTGAAGATCCAGCCCGGCATGAGCGTGCACGGCGACCGCCGCCTGATCTCCGACCTGGTCACCAACCTGCTGGCCAATTCCTGGAAATTCACCTCGAAAACCGCCCAGCCCAGCATCGAAATGGATGCATCGACCAACGGCTACATGGCGACCCTGCACGTGCGTGACAATGGCGCGGGCTTCGACATGGCCTACGTGCAGAAGCTGTTCAAGCCGTTCCAGCGCCTGCACGGTCCAGCGGAATTCACTGGGTCCGGCATAGGCCTGGCAACAGTGGCACGCATCGTCGAGCGGCATGGCGGGCGGATCTGGGCGGAAGCGAAGCCGCTGCAGGGCGCGACGTTTCATTTCACGCTGCCCTCGATGCCGATCACGGATGAGTTTCTGGTGGGAGCGAGAAGCGCGAGTTAGTCGCGGCTCGTGGAGAATAAAGAATGCCGTCGCCGGCACTCACGTGCATTTCACCGGTAGCGCTTTAATACCGCCGGCGATGCAGATTAGAATTTTGCCCCACGCACCGACACGGACAGCCCCATCGCCATGGCTTTTGACCAGAAGGCTCTCGAAAGTCTCCGCATCGAGCGCAGCGCCGAACCCGAAGACTCCGGATCCAGCGGTGTGTACAAGTGGCTCATCGGCGCCGTACTGGTCATCGCCGCCGCTGCCGGTGTCTATGCCCTGCTGCGCGATAACGCCATCGTCGTTGAGACGACAACCGCAGCCACCACCAGCGGTGCGCCTATTGCCGGCGCGGTTCTCAATGCTTCCGGTTACGTCGTGGCCCGACGCCAGGCAACGGTATCGTCGAAGGTGACCGGCAAGGTAGCCGAGGTGTTCATCGAAGAAGGCACCGCGGTCAAGGAAGGACAGTTGCTCGCGCGCCTGGACGATACGACGTCGCGGCCGATACAAGCGCTCGCCCAACGGCAACTCGAATCGGCGCGCACCAAGCTCGATGAAGTGGAAGTACGGCTCGCCGAGGCGCAGCGCACGCTCCGCCGCACGGAAAAACTGGTCGCGGACAAGCTGGTCAGCGAATCGCAACTGGATACCGCGCAATCCGAAGTGGCCGCAACCGCCGCGCGCCTGCTTTCTCTCAAGAGCGAGATCGCCGTCGCGGAGAGCACGCTGAAGGTACGCAACCAGGATATAGACGATCTGATGGTTCGCGCGCCGTTCACGGGCGTGGTGGTATCCAAGGATGCACAGCCCGGTGAAATGGTCTCGCCAATCTCCGCGGGCGGCGGCTTCACGCGCACCGGCATCGCCACCATCGTAGACATGGACTCGCGCGAAATCGAAGTGGACGTCAACGAAGCCTTCATCAATCGCGTGCGCAACGACCAGAGGACCGAAGCCGTCCTGGATGCCTATCCCGACTGGACCATCCCCAGTCACGTGATCAATATCGTGCCCACCGCGGACCGCCAGAAAGCGACCGTGCGCGTGCGCATCGGTTTCGATGGGCTCGATCCGCGCATTCTTCCCGACATGGGCGTCAAGGTAAGTTTCCTCGACGATGCGCCCAAACAGTCCGACCAGCCGGCAGCCGTGCGGCCGAGCGTGCGCCTCGCATCGACGGCCGTGATCCGCGAAGGCGAGACGAGCTATGTGTGGCGCGTCAGTGGCGGCCATGCCGAACGCATCGCGGTCAGTACCGGCGGCGAACGCGACGGCCAGATCGAAGTACTCTCCGGCATCAATGGCGGCGATGTGATCGTCGCGAAACCGGTGACCGGTCTCGCCGAGGGCATCAGCGTGAGGACCGAGAAATGAGCGACAGCATCGTGCGCCTCAACGCCGTCGCCAAGGATTACCGTCGCGGCGCCGAGACCGTTCACGTGCTGCACGCACTGGACCTGGACATACCCAAAGGCGATTTCCTCGCACTGATGGGACCGTCGGGCTCCGGCAAGTCGACCTTGCTGAACCTGATCGGCGGCCTCGACCGGCCCAGCGCCGGCACCATCGATATCGCCGGCCAGCGCACCGACTCGATGAACGATGCGCAACTCGGCCGTTGGCGCGCCGGCCACGTTGGCTTCGTGTTCCAGATGTATAACCTGCTGCCCACGCTCACAGCTGCGGCCAATGTAGAACTGCCGCTGCTGCTCACGAAGCTGTCCGCCTCCGAGCGACGCAAACGCGCCGCGGCGGCATTGAGCCTGGTGGGCTTGGCGGAACGGGCGAAACATAAACCGCGTGAATTGTCCGGTGGCCAGGAACAGCGTGTCGGCATCGCACGCGCCATCGTCTCCGACCCCACGCTGTTGTTGTGCGACGAACCCACCGGCGACCTGGATCGCAAGGCCGGCGATGAAATTCTCGACCTGCTGCAGGCGCTGAACCAGCAACAGGGCAAGACCATAATCATGGTCACTCACGATCCGCACGCAGCCGCGCGCGCGAAACACGTTCTGTATCTGAACAAGGGACAACTCGAAAGCGAGGCGTCGCACTAGTGAAGTACCTGGCGCTGCTCGCGGCCAACCTGCGACGCAAGCCGCTGCGTACGATACTGACCATCGCGTCCATCGTGGTTGCGTTCCAGCTGTTCGGCATCCTGGAAGCCATGCGCTATGCGCTCGGCGGCGGCGCCCAGATCGCCGGCCAGGATCGCCTCATCACCATCCACAAGACTTCCATCATCCAGAACCTGCCGGCGAGCTACGAGAATCGCATCCGCGGCGTCGCCGGAGTGGGCGTCACGTGCTCGCACAACTGGTTTGGCGGCGTCTACCAGGAAGACCGCAACCAGATCGGTACGTTTGCCGTGGAAGTGGCAACGTTCTTCGATGCCTATCCCGAACTGAAAGTGAGCGACGCCGAGAAAAAGGCCTGGCTCGCCGATCGCGCCGGCGCGCTGGTGGGACGCGATGTCGCCAATCGCTTCGGTTGGAAAGTGGGACAGGTGATTCCCATGCGCTCGAACATCTTC
Organism: Steroidobacteraceae bacterium; assembly: GCA_040509875.1. Taxonomy (GTDB): domain Bacteria; phylum Pseudomonadota; class Gammaproteobacteria; order Steroidobacterales; family Steroidobacteraceae; genus Steroidobacter. Next base: position 29,741 of record JBEVKB010000130.1, read on the forward strand.
ACCCGCACCGACGGCAGCAACATCTGGGAACTCAACATCTCCGGCATCTACGATATCCGCAACGGCGACAACACCGCCGTCTATTTCAACTACGACTATTACAACGAGGGCCTCAACAGCATGTTCGGCAAGGACCGGATCGGCTGGGTGGTGCTGCGTATCGCCAACCCCGAACAGTCGGCCAGCATCGCGAGCGCCATCGACAACCTGTTCGCCAATTCCTCCACCGAAACCAAGACCACCACCGAACAGGCGTTCGTGCAGGGCTTCATGAACCAGATGGGCAACGTCGGCGCCATCATCAGCGTGGTGGTCACTGCCGTGTTCTTCACCATGCTGCTGGTCTCGGCGAACGCCATGGCGCAATCGGTGCGCGAACGCACCGGCGAGATCGCGGTGATGAAGACCCTGGGTTTCTCGGGCAATACCGTCATGGCATTGATACTGGCCGAGTCGCTGCTCATCACCATGATCGGCGGTGGCATCGGGCTGCTGCTGGCGCATGTGTTGACCAGCGCGGTGGGCGATACGGTGAAACAGTTTTTCCCCATCATCATGATTCCGCCGCGCGCCTATGTGCTCGCCGCAGTAATGATCGTCGCGCTCGGCGCCATCTCGGCGGCCCTTCCCTGCTACCAGGCCGGCCGACTTCGCATAGTCGACGCCTTGCGGAAAGCATGATGAACAACTGGCTGACACAAGTGATCGCGATCACGTGGATGAGCATTCGCAACATCCCGCAGCGACTGGCGCCATCGATCGTCGCCGCGGTTGGAGTTGCGGGTGTCGTCATGGTGCTGGTCGGCGTGCTGTCGATGCGCGAAGGCTTCCGTGCGGTGCTGAATCAGTCCGGCGCTGACGATATCGCCATCGTCATGCGCACCGGCTCGACGGACGAGATGGGCAGCAACATCTCCCAGGCGCAGGTGCGGATCGTGGAAGACGCCGCCTCGGTGGCGCGGGATAGCAAAGGCGCCATCAGTTCGCCCGAACTGTATGTCGTAGTCGATGTACCCCTTCGCAACACTGGGACGCCTGCGAATGTACCGCTGCGCGGCGTTGGCCCGCGTGCGATGGAATTGCGACAAAACTTCCGCATCGCCGAAGGCCGGACTTTCCGTCCCGGAACCTTCGAAGTCATCGTCGGGCGCGGCGCGTCGCTGCAATTCAGCGGCCTCGAACTCGGCAAGCAATTGCGCTGGGGCACGACTCAATGGCAGGTGGTCGGCATTTTCGATGACCGCGGCAGCGTGGCGGAATCGGAGATCTGGACCGATGTGAGCGTACTGCAGGGTGCCTACAATCGCGGCAGTTCGTACCAGTCACAGCGGGTGCGACTGACCAGCGCGAATGCGCTGCAGTCTTTCCGGGATTCGCTATCGACCGATCCGCGGCTGAACATGCGCGTGCTCAGCGAGCGTAAATACTACGAAGAGAAAACCGAAACGCTGGTCGCGCTCGTGACCGTCGCCGGCGGCACCATCGGCTTCCTGATGGGACTGGGCGCGATCTTCGGCGCGCTCAACACAATGTATTCGGCGGTTTCAGCGCGAACACGCGAGATCGCAACTTTGCGAGCGCTGGGCTTTGGCGCGACGCCGGTCGTGATCTCGGTGCTGGCGGAAGCCATGTTGCTCGGTGTCGCAGGCGGCATCGTCGGCGGACTGTTGGCCTATCTCGGCTTCAACGGCATCCGCGCCTCCACCATGAGCGGCTTCAACCAGATGACGTTCGCCTTCGCCGTCTCACCCGAACTGCTGCTGCAGGGGCTGCTCTACGCTTTGATTCTCGGCTTCATCGGCGGCCTGCTGCCGAGCCTGCGCGCGGCACGGATGGGCATCACGGAAGGTTTGAGAGAGCTTTGATCGATGCGCCTAAGAGTGCGGGCGCTGGTCGCTGACTGCGACGACTATTAGAAGAACAGAAGTCAGATAAAAAAAAGCGTGCGTAACATTCGTGGTGTTACGCACGCCTGCATCCGAGATGGCTCAGGGGGATAATCGTCCATCGTCGTAAGCATGTTAAAACCCGAAGAGACTCAATCCTGACACGCCG
>JBEVKB010000131.1:0-89745 GCA_040509875.1 Steroidobacteraceae bacterium
CGCTGCTGAGCGGCGTGCTCTACGACCCCTTCGGTCCTGCCCGGCAGTGGACCTGGGGCAACTCGGCCTTATCCGTGCGAAGCTTCGACGCCGATGGGAAGATCACGCAGATCGATAGCGCCGGCCTGAAGACTTATAGCTACGACGATGCCTTCCGCATCACCGGCATTGCCGACGCTGCCAGCAGCAACTTGAACTGGACGTACGGTTACGATGATCTGGACCGGCTGACCAGCGCCAGTACGCCACTACAGATCCTAGGCTGGAGCTACGATGCGGATGGCAATCGGCTCACGCAGACGGGCACGGCGCAGACGTTGAATTATCCCAGCACGAGCAACCGACTGACATCGATGACCGGCACGTCCGCGCGCAGCTACACCTACGATGCGGCCGGCAACATCACGAACAATGGCAGCCGCACCTTCGCGTACAACAATCGCGGGCGGATGAAGTCCACGACCAGCGGCAGCACGACGGTGAGCTACACCTACAACGCGCTGGGACAACGCATCAAGAAGAGCGGCACGACGGTGTTGTTCGTCTATGACGAAGCCGGCCACCTGCTGGGCGAGTACTCGAGCACCGGCGCGCTCGTTCAAGAGACCGTCTGGCTGGGGGATACGCCCGTGGCGACCATTCGGCCGAAGACTGGTGGCGTCGATATCTTCTATGTGCACACCGATCACCTGGACACCCCCAGGAGAATCACCCGGCCCAGCGACAACAAGGTGCGCTGGCAATGGGAATGGGACGTGACGCCTTTCGGGGCGGGTGCGCCGAATCAGAATCCGTCGAGTCTGGGGACGTTCAGCTACAACATGAGGTTTCCGGGGCAGTACTATGATGCGGAGACGGGGCTGCACTACAACTACTTCAGAGACGGGTATGACTCGGCTACAGGGCGCTATACGCAGAGCGATCCGATTGGGTTGGCTGGTGGGCTCAATTCCTATGCGTACGTGTCGTCGAAAGTACTGTCGCGATTCGATCCATTCGGGCTACGTGAGTATCCCGACGACTTTATGGGACCTTTGGCGCCCGGCGACTATCGCACTTCGGAAATGACACAAACCCGATGCGGACGAATTCCGCCTAGGCCCCCTAATGTTTCGGTAGATGACAACCTACGCGAGGCTCAGAACCACATCGACCCATTCTGGTTCAGGGATCAGGTCAGGAACAAAGGGCCTTGGGACTACAAGCAGCGTGATCCCTTGTATCAGGATTTCGGAAATTGGAACTATGGCGCGAGTGGTCGGGCGTTCGGTTTCAGCTTGCGCACGCTTCAGCGAGAGGCAGGTCGCGCGCAGATCGCAGCAGGGACATCAAGACCACAATGGGGAGAGCCTGGCAAGCGTTCAGACCCTGGTGGTGGTAAATTCCCCTTTGGTGATGATCCTACAGATAGTCGTCAAATCGATAACGGAGTGCAGTATTGTGAGTGCATGGGGCAGGCGTCGCCGTTCGTCATTTGGTAGCTGGATTTACAGCTGGATAGTGATACTCACCGTCGTACTGCAATCGGCGTGTGCGGAAGGGCCCGCGTGCGGTAATGAGATCATCAACGAAGCTGCCGCGCCGGACAACAAGCACATTGTTACTGTGTTTGAGCGCAACTGTGGTGCAACGACGGATTACTCTCGAATCGTCGCCGTTCGCGCCGTTGATCAGCAGTTCATGCCGGATAACGCTGATCAATATGTGCTGACGGTAAGCGGGCGATACCCTATCTCAATCTCGTGGACCGACAGCACCCAGCTACAGATCGCAATGTCGGTGCCCGCAAAGAATGTCTTCGTGCGTCGTGAGTCATGGGATGGAGTGCGGATTAAATACGCTCGTTAGCGGTTCGCGTCTGACCGAATCACCCAGTTAAGCCAAAACTCCCGGCCCGCGTTCACACTAAAGGAATGCACTGCGACAGGCTCGATCACTGCTAAACCGACGAAGGCACTGTAGAAAGCGCCCCCTCGTATATGACGAGTTGCGCCGGGCCGATCTATCTACAACTACTTGCGAGATGGGTATGACCCAGCGACAGGTCGCTATGTACAGTCGGATCCGGTTGGATTGCGGGGAGGATTGAACACATATGGATACGTTGAGGGAAATCCAGTCTCCTTGATCGATCCCCTGGGGTTAGCGGGCTGTTTCGTCGATTTCCCTGACTACCCAATCACCGTCCCTGGGGCTAATTTGAAAACCACAATCACTCCCGGGCATGCAGGAGTATTAGGCTACGACGAGAGGACAGGCCAGACGCGTTATTATGAGTATGGCCGATACGATAGCGATTTTGGCAACGTCGAAAGGCGGAAAGTCCCGGATCTTGAAATCGGACGTGACGGAAAGCCGACTCCAGAGTCATGGAATAAGCTTATTGACGCGCTAAACAAGATCGGAAAAGACAGCAAGGCAAAACTATCGTGCGAGAAGGATGCCGACGAGGACAGAATATACAAATATGCAGATAGCGTTAAGAACGACAAGAATCGCCCGCCTTATAGTTGGAATCCCTTCCGGTCTAACACATGCCACGATTTCGCGCGTCGGGCCCTCGATGCCGGGGAATAGCCATTGAAGAAGCTACTGATAATTGTGGTCTGCTTGGCTGCAGTGAGTATGCTCGGCGTACTCATGGTGCTACTCGTTGACGCTGGCGTTAGTTTGGACCACTCTCGGCAACAGAACCGCTTCTCAGTTGAGAAGTGTCGGCTCCTCGTGAAAATCGCAGATGCGGGCTGGAGAGGTCACCAATTCTCGGATATGAGAGCGACGCTGGGACCGAATGTTACAGTGAAGCGTGAAGGCAAAGAAGTTCGGCTTGACGATACAGTGGTCGTCACTCTAGAGGAAGAGAAGATCATCATGCTTGCTCCGACGACCTGCGAGTAGTGCCTATTTCTGACTACACTACAACTATTTCAGAGACGGTTATGACCCAGCTACAGGGCGCTATACGCAGAGCGATCCAATTGGACTGGATGGGGGGCTGAACACGTATAGCTATGTGGCTAGCAACCCGATTGCGAAAATCGATCCGGAAGGTCTGGACTATTGGGTCGAAGATGCTGACCCTAGCGAAAGCGGTCTCGGCATGCATCAAAGCATCTGCGTGGGGAAATACGGTACTAGCACGCGGTTCTGCATCAGCTTTGGGAGAAAACCCGGACAAGGAGACTGTTGGTTTAGATGCGATGGTCATACCTATCAAGACAGGAGTCCGCCCGGTGACGTGGTTAATCCGATGCATCGAAAAACCTCAAGTGCTACTGATCGAAAGATTCGCAAATATCTAAAGTCACGACTCAACGAGCAGCGCCCTTGGAACGTACTGGGCGGGGGGAATTGTCGTGAGTTTTCGCAAGACGTTTTTGACTATCTCGATTCCGCCTATGGCGGCAATCTACCCCAGGCCGAATTGCCGAATCAGTTAATAAAGTAAGCAAACAATGAATCCACTTACAGTTGCTGCTATCTGCGTGCTCTTAATGATGGCAGGTTGCGATCGTCAGATACCGCAAACCGTTGTTGTTCGCGCGGAAGTTGCAAATCAGAATATAGACTCGCTATGGCTAGTCCAAGGTGACCAGTGTGTCGGAGATCATATGAGGCCTGGTTGGTACAGGAACGGAATGTGGATCTTCAGGATCTCCAGTACACGCGGAGGGGTGGGGGTCGTAACTCAAGAACTCGCGCTTTGCTATCAAGGCGACCAAGGGAGTGCAACTAAGATGTGGCATAGCCTGCATGGGGGAGGAGCCCCCTTGCTTGTGCTTTCCTGCGAAACGGACGCGAAGGAAGCCTGCCGGCTATACCAAGATGGATATGCTGAGGGCGCGTGGTCAGATGGAGCGCAGTAAGTTACAACTTGAGGTTCCCGTGGCAGTATTACGACTCGGAGACTGGACTGCACTACAACTACTTCAGGGACTATGATCCGGCGACGGGGAGGTACGTCGAAAGTGATCCAGTTGGAATTCTGAGAAATTTCGGCGAACCATCGCTGCAGGTCGGCGTAGGCATGCTTGATAACTTCGACGATCAATTCGATGGTGGCCTAAACTCCATTTATTCCTACGCCAACGGGAATCCAGGTGACAGGATTGATCCTGCTGGTCTCGCGGGGAAGGGACGGGGGCGAGGTATCACTGGTGGATCTTCAGGCCAGAACACATCCAATCCGTATAAGCATTGCTCCGAAGATCCTACTGACTCGAATTTTATAATCTGCAAAGACAAAACGACTGGAAAGAAGATCAGGAAGCCAAAGCCGGCTGACTGGCCGAAGACAAAGATGGAAGCCTGTGAAAACTGTCAGCAGGCAGCTGAAGTCGTGATTATCGGTGGAATCGGCTACATCGTGTATAGGTGCATAAGATTAACTCCTTCCCTGGCGCCACCTCTCTGGTGGACTATCCCGGGAAATATAATGTTGCCCTGAGTCTATCTTGTGACCGGACTAAAAGCATGAGCACCAAAGGAAGATCGAGCATCGAGAATGAGGCGTTATTTGCCAGAGCAAATAGCGAATGGGAAGCTGGCAAGAGAAAGTCGGCTTTCAAGTTGTTTCTCCAGGCTGCCAATGCAGGTCACGCGTCAGCAAAGAACAGCGTTGGATATTTCTTGGATCATGGTATTGGTACGAGAAAAAGCAGCGCGCAGGCCGTGATTTGGTATCGAAGGGCTGCTCGAAGTGGAGATCTGAGCGCGTTAGCCAATATGGCAATCAGCTACAGAGATAGAGGCGATCTTAGACAGGCTAAAGCGTGGTTTGAGAAAGCGATCGAAGCCGGAGACTCAGGATCGGCAATTGATTTAGCTAAGCTATTGCTAATCTCCAATAAAAAAATTAACAGAGATAAGGCAATTCAGCTTCTGCGTGCCGCCGTGACGTCCAAGTACATAAGCCAAGAGGACGCGCGAGAGGGCCGTCAGATTCTCAAGAAATTGACATAGAGGCGACGGTCGTGATGTCGGACTTTACTCATTGAACGCGTCAAGGGGATGAAAAACCGCCCTGACAGAACGCTGAAGCTAAGCCAAAACTAGCGTCTGGGTTTTGCGCCAAAGGAATGCACGCTTGCTACCGGCTCGGACGCTGCTAAGTCGACGAAGGCATTGGAGAAATCGCCGTCGGTACGACGACTCGCGTCGGGCCGATCTAACTACAACTACTTCCGGGAGTACGACCCGGCGACTGGGCGATACGCCGAAAGTGATCCAATCGGACTGAGCGGCGGTGTGAATACCTATCTGTACTCCAACGCAATGCCAATCTCAATATTCGATAGATCAGGGTTAGACGCTGAGACGGGGCCACTGCTGCGGAACGAGAACACTACTTGCTGTGATAGCGGGCAGATTGCGATTTGCATGAACAATCCAGAGAACAAGAGGTACAAATGCCAGATAGTGCAAGACGCGATGATCATGCATGAAATGAGTCATGTGTCGGATTTCAATCGCATGTCGCCGATGATTTGCAAGAAATTCGAGGGAAAACAGTCGGCGACACTGGCATTTACGTATGCAACTGAGCAGATCCAGTCCGAGCTACGGGCTTTCAACAAGCAGCGTGATGCCTTGAATCGAGCTGAGAATACAAGCTGCCTTTCTGACGAATGCAGAATAGAAGTGGACGAGTGGCTTAACTTTATCAGCAATCAAGCTATTCCCAATGTTCTTAACGGAACCTACGGACGGTAGATGCTCATGATGAAAACCTACGGATATCAATCTCTGTCTGCAGCTTTGCTGACGACATTCACGTTGGCTGCATGTGGTTCAACTTTGGATAGTTCTGCTGTTACGCATGCGGGAGTAACTGTTGAATTTTCGGCTGTATGTGTCGATAGCACCGCGCAGCTAGAGAGCATTATTGTGAATAGGAACTCCAATCCCGTCGCTATTAAGAGCGGGAACTTGCCTTGGTACTACGACGTGTTGGGAAGTGAGTTTGTAGCCCGAGTTGGAGAGGATAAGCTTGAGAGAAAATGGAGCGCGCCTTTGGTCGGGAGAATCGGTCCGATAACTTTGGCGGCGAATGAAAGGCGAGGTGGACTGGTTCCGATAGCAGCCATGTTTCCCACGCTGCAGGCGGCTCTCAAGAACGGAGAAAAAGTAAAGATATACTGGAAATATCGGATCGACGCCAAAGCTGTCGGGGGCGGAACGAGCGACTTCGATGGTGAACTGGTGCTCACCAAGGATCCATGTTAAAGCGTGCATCCATATGAATGATTGTGCTGACCATTGCTCACTGTGCCTGCATCGTAAGCAAAAACTCGCGTCTGGAGTTCACAACATCGTAATGCACATTTTCCACCGGCTCGACCACTGCTAAGCTGCCGAAGACACTGGAGAAATCGCCGTCGGGTACGACGAGTCGCGTCGGGCCGATCAATCTACAGCTACTATCGCGATGGGTATGACTCGGCCACTGGGCGTTACACGCAGAGTGATCCAATTGGACTCGCTGGTGGCAGCCTTTCAACCTATACATACGTTAACGGGAGTCCGATAACTGGGATCGATCCGACCGGTCTGCAAATTGTTGTTCCGATACCAGTCCCACCACCACCTCCTGCGACTCCGGGCGCGGCCTCGCCGTCAAATGGTGGTCCATACGCCGAGACCGAGTGGCTAAACAACATACTTAACAACGTGGTCGATGGGATTAAGGGGATCTGCAAGCCGGCAATAAAAGATGTAGATCCCCAAGATCTGTGTGAGCAACTGGCTCTCGCTGAAGCGCAGGGTGGTGCTGGAACGCCGATTATGAGCAGCTTGGCCGATTCGCCTAGATTGGTAGCGCACTATGGGCCTGGGCCATGGATCAAGAAGCAGCACATTCATAGGTGCCCGACGGCAGAAAGCTAGTGATTCACTATTTTTCCAACGGTCACGGACGGAATGTCGAATTAAAGTTTGTGAGCAAATGAATTCTGGAATTCAACTATGAGTATAGAATTGACAATGCGAGCTGAGATAGATGCCGAAAACGACTCTGCAGAGCTGTTCGTTCGGTTCCAAGAGCGAAAGTTCTCCGGCGAAAGCAGTGCGTGGATTCAGGTTGCTAGGCTTCGTCAGTTTGCGAGTCAGCTAGCGAAATATCCGTTGGACGATAACTCTTTGCCGACGTTGCTCGGAGGCTATTGGGATTCGACGGGTAACTGTATCGATCAAGAGCATGTTCATATATCGGTCAGGCCGTCCGGAAACTTGGGGACTCTGTCCCTGTTTGTCCAGTTGACTGTGCCTGAAGATGACACCTTTACGAAAATATCAAAGCGCTCCGCTTCGATCAGAGTCGCGACAAACTATGAGAAGATTGGTGAAGTTGCGAAGGGAGTGTTGTCAATGGCTGACGGGGCGCAGGAAGAGTTCAGCGTATCTTTCGCCGAGGAGTAGGGCTAGAACATGCGCATGCGTGTTCAGGAGCTTGGGGCATAGCCTTTGACCGCATCTCTCAGTTAAGTCAAAACTCGCATCTGGGGTTCACGACAAAGGAATGCACACTTGCTACCGGCTCGATCGCTGCTAAGCCGACGAAGGCACTGGAGAAATCGCCGTCGGGTACGACGAGTCGCGTCGGGCCGATCTATCTACAACTACTATCGCGATGGGTATGACCCGGCGAGTGGGCGGTACACGCAGAGTGATCCGATCGGCTTAGAAGGTGGCCTTAATACATATGCGTACGTTGGGGAGAATCCCATCTCCTTGGCTGATCCGTTGGGTCTTGAGCCAGGAGGTCCATGGCATCCGCCCAAAGGCGTAAGTCTCAGCTGCAAGCAGAGCGACAGTTGTCCACAGCTCGAAGCGAAGATGAGCCAGGTTCTACGAATGATCGCATCGCATACCGGATGGGATCACAAAATGCCGGCACCTCGTGGCGGCAATCGTCATGCAGATGAAATTTCGGATCTCTGGCGCGCGTATGGCAAATGTCAGGAGATTCACAATCGCAAATGCAAGTCGAATTGCCCTCCACCCAAAGGCGATCCGCTAACCGAAGTCGGAATCGGCGCACTCATGCTAGGCGGAGCCGGCTGTATTGCATTCCCTGAAATATGTATTCCTGGGTTGGTGCTGGGTGGTGCTGCTGCAGGAGTTTCTCAGTAATGGGCACAAATCAGCTCTCTGAAGTGGTCTCATTGTTCGGAACACCAGAACATTCGAACGCGGTGCCGGTTTTCCGAGAGAAAGTCCGCAAGTGGATCAAAGAAGCCCAAGACATCGAGGCTCAAGGCGCTTTGTGTTCGTATATTCTTAATCGTGACCACTCATCTCGCGTTACACCGCCGCTGGAATTTTCGGACTTTCACCCTTTTGTATCTAACTACTTTCTTCGTTGCATCAGCGAGGATCCACAGGGGCAGTGGTCAGATACTCGCTACGGGGCGGGGATGGCGCTTGCGAATTGGTTCAAAGCTTTGAAGAACGATCAGACTGTGCCACGTCGAGCACTCCTGGAGATTAAGGAGTCAATCCAGGATCTCTGGGATCGTGAAGATCAGTCAATTAGGGACGGTATCTTGAACGGAACCCTTGAGCATATCTTTGAGGATCGTGATGCTCGTCAGTTATTCGACGACTGGCGGCAGCATCCGAATTATGCTGGTCTATATAAAGCGGCGTGCGAATGGCAAGACAAGATGTGAAGGCAGCACAGCCTCCCGAAGAGAACAGTAGCAGATCCTCGCTGCGTCGGCGGACAATGCAGTAAATGACTTGTTGCGCAGTAAGGCATTAGCTGCCAGGCGCGTGATCCGATGCAACTTCCCGGACTACCGATAGTCCGCCATGCACCGGTTCGATGACGTACTAGCCGTTTGTCCTCGATTCCTGCTCGCCGGAATTAGTCGCTGCATTCCACCGCGTGACCGCTTCCAGCAGCGAGCCCGCCGCCGGCCCCTGAGCGCCGCAGTGGCCGCAGGTAACGTGATAGGTGGTTTCGTCCGGGATGGACCCCGGGTTGGTCAAAATCCCGCCAACCTCGATCTTCTGGCAGAAGGGGGCAGGGCAACGGATCGGGCATGTTGCCGATGCTCCGCCCGCTGGACTGACGGTGGAAGCGCTGGAGCTCTGCCGCGGCCGGTACTCCTTCCATGGCGATCAGGCCGGAGTCCAGCGCCTCGCGCTCGTCGTCGGTCAGGCGGGGAAGGTCATCGACGGTGAGCGGAGCATTTGCGCTTTCGGGCGGCATGCCGAAGCCGGTTCCTCCGAGCGCTGTGTAAGTGGATTCGACCATGTCGCGCATGGTCCTGACCTGAGAGCGGTGCGGCAGCTGGTGGCGCCAGCGTTACGACTGGATGGGGAAGGAGCGACTGCTGTCGGTCGGGGTGTATCCGGCGATCAGTCTCAGCGGCGCGCGCGGCAAGCGCGACGCAATCCGCACGCAGGTCGCGAACGGCGTCGACCCGTCGAGCGATCGTCAGGAGAAGACGGTCGCCCAGCTCGGTGCCCGGCCAACACCTTCGACGCGGTCGCCAGATCGTCCGGCGGCTTCGTTGTGAAATGCGCGCTCAATCTGGTGTCGCTCACCTTCGTCCGTTCTCCTGAGTTGCGCGATGCCAGGTGGGAGGAGTTTCAGCTCGAGGGCAAGGGGCCAACATGGCGGATACCGGCTGAGAAGATGAAGATGGAAGGCGAGCCGCACATCGGACGCGGCGGGACGCAGCGTTGTGAGCGCACATGGATACCTACGTCGATCGGCATGTAAGCCCCCGAATGGCTCAGTACGAGGGCCCGGATCGTCCGGCTTGGAACTCGAAATCAGCAGCCTCGCGATGACGAGTACCAAGGCGTCATCCGATGTCAGAAGTGGCTCTTTATCTTTTCCCAGAATGTGAGCTTGGGCGTCGCTTTGCACTCGCTGACCAGCATGGGAACCAAGGTGTCGGTCTCAACGACGTCGACAACGGCATCGATTGGCCTGCCTTTCTTTGAATATCCTTCTGCCCAGTAGACGACCTTCGGCTGCACTATGTCGTCGAGCGTCACGAATTCCGCACAGCTCATGCTGGCCCGCAGCTGCGCAGGCTGTTTGGCTGGTTGAGGCTTCGCGACCGCCCCTGCCTTCGGTGTTGCCTTGGATGTAGCTGCTCGCTGCTTCACGATCGTGTCAGCGAGCTTCGCTTGGGGTGCCTCTTTACATTCCGTCACCAGTGCCGGAACCAGCGTATCGGTCTCACCGATGTCGACGAGAGCATCGCTTGGCTTGCCGCCTTGACTGAAGCCTTCGGCCCAGAAGATCACCTTGGGTTTGACTACATCGTCAAGCGTGAGAAATTCGGCACAGGTCATCGCGACCGGCTTGAGCGGCGCCGAAAACGCCGGCGTTGACACACCTGCGCACAACGCCAAACAGCTGGCAATAGGCAGGCTTTTAAGAGTCTTCATATCAATCTCCTTTTTGGGTTTTGCAGCACCGGCCAGACAGAGAACGCGCCGTGGCCGTCTCGCCAGGCCCCTGCTGCAGGAAAATCAACCGCGCCGACGCAATGAAACTGCTCTGCATTACGAGAAGATTCTGTCGCCGTGGAATTTCAAGTCGATTGCCGGAATGGCCCGGCTTGCTTCAGATGTAATTGAAATCCGAAAGCACATTCCGTTGCCTGTGTCGTTTCCGGGTGAAATATTCTTGAGTCCATTCAAGCCCGGTTCGTAATGGGACGCACGATTCACCATCAGGAGCGTTTCCGTAGTTCAGCTTTTGACGTGCTGGTACTTGCCGAGCAGAACCGCATCGTCCTTGAGTTTGCCCGCAGGGGAGAGGACGATGCGTTTTGCTACCAGATCGCTGCAGGAGCCCAGATCGATGATGAGTTCATGTCCGTCGTACCGCGCCTTGACCGGCACCGAGTCCTGGCCTTTCTTGACGCAGACGCGATACGGTTCGGGTGTCTTGTGATCTGCGATGACTTTCGATTCGCCGTTGCCGATTTCGAATTCGTTGTCCATCGCGAGTAGCTCCTCGTCGAGGTCGTAGGCAAGCGAGGATTCGCCGTAGCCAAAGGCGATGCCAGCGATGGCGAATACGACGACGAGATGCGGGTTGTTCGATGAGTTGTTCACGAGCCTCTCCAGAGCAACGGACCGCGGCAGATTGCCGCGCAGGCAATGTGCTCGTTCGACATTGACAGTAGATTGCGGCAACGAAGCTGTGGCTTTCAGTTGTAACCCTTCGCAGAGTGTCGCCTCGATATAGGAGGCTAGGGCAGCCGCACATCCTCGTCATGCACGATCAGCGCAATCGCTGCCAGCCCCACCGGCAGTGCCCACGCGCCATCGTCCAGAAATTTCACCGCCAAGCCGGCGATCACGCAGCCTGCGAAAAATCCTCCTAGCACGCGGACCGATTGCTTCAATCGATTGCGCGCACTCGCCGTCAGCGACTCGTCGGCCCACAAAGCGTTCAGCAGTAACAGCACGGCATCCGCGAGATTGACGGTCATCGATGCCGTCGAAGGAACACCGGGCAGGGTCGTGCGCACCAGCGCGAACTGGCATCCCATCGCACAGACCGCGATCAAGGCGGCTATTCCAGCCATCGCGCCCTGCGGGTGAGCGGATGGATTGGTGGCGATGCTGAAAGCCATCACGCAGACGAGCAGCAGGAGCTGAATCCACAGCAGGGTCCGCAGCGGTGAAGTGCAGCGATGGGTTGCGGTTTTGGCAATGATGCACGATGCGCCGACAGCAAACATGAATACGGGAACAATCATGATCTGCGCCACACGCGGATCTTCGTCCCGCGCGAGATCGGCGGCGAGGATGACGAGATTCCCGGTGACGTGGGCAGTGAAGACATGTCCCAGAGTGAGGAAGCCGATCAGGTCGACCATTCCCGCGACCATGCTCAGCAGTAGCGGCAGCCGCTCCACCACGCCTGTGCCGCTCACCCGCGTCACGATCGTCTGGGCCATGTCTCATCTCTCCTTGCGTTAGCAGCGCGGAAGCTATCGATTAGGGACGGCCAGAGGATTTCCAGGCAGCGCCGTTCGCGTTGCAGTTGAAAGGAGAGTCGGTCCACGCCGAAGATGTTTCATCCGTCATGTCGTGGCCTTCAGTCGAATTGTGCTCGACCGAGAGGGAAACACTGATGCCAACAACGGACTGCAATCATCGCTCACATCCAAACAGGAGTGACCGAAGTGAAGCATCTGAAAAATCGTCTTGCCGTCGTGACCGCACTCGCTTTAGCCGCTGGCGCGCTTCCGGTAGACGCAGGGCCCTTGAAGAACATCGTATTGGTCCATGGCGCCTGGGTGGACGCATCGGGTTGGCAACCGGTCTTCGACATCCTCACGCGCGATGGCTTCCACGTGACGATGGTGCAGGAGCCGGAGACTTCATTTGCTGACGACGTGACCGCGACGAAGCGGGTTCTGGATCTTCAGGAAGGCCCGACGCTACTCGTGGGCCACAGCTATGGTGGCTCGATCATCACTGAGGCTGGCGTGCATCCGAACGTCGTTGGTCTGGTCTACGTTGCCGCACACGCGCCGGACGTCGGCGAGAACGAGTCCGCACTCGGCAAGAAGACGCCAAGCGTGCTGGGCAAGACGGAAGGCGCGATCAAGAAGACTCCGGACGGCTTCACGTATCTCGATCCGGCGGAATTTCCCAAGTTGTTCGCGCCGGACCTGTCGCATGAACGGGCTAGATTCGCAGCACGGTCGCAGGTTCTCGCGGCTGCGGAAGTGTTCTCGTCGCCGCTGACGGCAGCGGCGTGGAAGACGAAGCCGAGTTGGGGAATCGTTGCCGCGAACGACCAGATCATCAACCCGGAACTCGAGCGTTGGTACTACACGCGGGCCAAGAGTCACACCATCGAGATCAAAGGTGCGAGTCACGCTGTCTACGAGTCGCATCCGAAAGAGGTCGCGACCTTGATCGCCGAGGCGGCACGCAAGCTGCAGAAGTAGACGCTTTGTGACGACGATCTGCACCAGGAGCGCAAGACGATGATGAACTGGCAGCACGGCCGCGAAGCGCGTCAGGCGCGTGTCGAAGCAGCTTCGAGTTTCGCGGACGGCAAGATCGTCGCGGCGCGTGACGCAACCCGCCTGATGGAGACGGTCATACGACCGGGAGATCGTGTTTGCCTTGAAGGCGACAATCAGAAGCAGGCGGATGTGCTCAGCGCCGCGCTGCTTGCTGTCGATCCGAAGAAGGTCAACGACCTGCACATGGTGCAGTCAGGCGTCGTATTGCCGGAGCACCTGGACCTGTTCGAACGTGGCGTGGCGAAACGGCTGGATTTTGCCTACTCAGGTCCGCAGTCCGCGCGTATCGCGACCATGCTGTTCGGCGGGAAGATCGAGCTTGGCGCCGTCCACACGTACTTGGAATTGTTTGCCCGCTACTTCATCGACCTCACGCCGAACGTCGCGTTGATCGCTGCAGTGAGCGCGGACCGCGAGGGCAATCTCTATACCGGGCCGAACACGGAGGACACCCCGACTGTAGTCGAAGCGACTGCGTTCAAGGACGGCATCGTTATCGCCCAGGTGAACGAAATCGTCGAGAAGGTACCGCGCGTCGACATACCTGCCGATCGCGTCCAGTTCGTCGTGACAGCGGGCAAGCCATTCTTTGTCGAGCCGCTGTTCACTCGCGATCCAGGTTCGATCACAGAAGGCCAGATCCTCACGGCCATGCTGGCGATCAAGGGGATCTATGCGCCCTACGGCGTGCGACGGTTGAATCACGGCATCGGTTTCAACACCGCGGCCATCGAACTGCTGTTGCCGACATTCGGCGAGAAGCTGGGATTGAAGGGCAAGGTCGCGAGTCATTTCGCATTGAATCCCCATCCGGCGCTGATCCCTGCGATCGAGTCCGGCTGGGTGAGCCAGGTCCATTGTTTCGGTTCGGAAGTCGGCATGGAGGATTACGTTCGTGCGCGTCCCGATGTGTTCTTCACCGGGTCGGACGGTTCGTTGCGTTCGAATCGCGCGCTGTGCCAGGTGGCGGGCCTGTATGCCTGCGACATGTTCATCGGCTCCACGTTGCAGATCGATCTGCAGGGGAACTCTTCCACCGTGACAACCTCGCGTGTCGCCGGATTCGGTGGAGCTCCCAACATGGGCGCCGATACACGCGGTCGGCGGCATCCGAGCGAACCTTGGTTGCAAGCAGGTCGCGAAGCCGATCCGGAAGCCCAGCCGCTGTTACGCCGAGGTCGCAAGCTCGTCGTGCAGATCGGCGAGACGTTCGGCAGCAACAACGAGCCGCTGTTCGTCGAGAAGTTAGATGCACTGGCGCTGGCGGAGAAACTGAAACTGGATCTTGCACCGGTGATGATCTACGGCGACGACGTTACGCACATCGTGACGGAGGAGGGTATCGCCAATCTTCTGCTGTGCCGGGATGCGAGCGAGCGCGAACAGGCGATTCGTGGCGTTGCCGGGTACACCAAGGTGGGTCGCGGCCGGGATCCTAAGATGGTGCAACGACTACGCGAGCGACGCGTGATTCAGCGGCCCGAGGATCTAGGAATCGATCCGCTGCATGCCGACCGCAACATGTTGGCCGCGCGCTCCATCAAGGATCTCGTCCACTGGTCCGGCGGAATCTACTCACCGCCGTCCCGATTCCGTAACTGGTGACAGGACTACAGCAATGGAAGACCTGACTTTTCATCATCGCGTTCGTGCACGTGCGCGCGGCGCCAGAACATCGGCGGTCGTCGGCGTCGTCGCCTCGGGCAACCTTGAGGTGCTCGCGGAACGGATCGAGCCTGAAACCGAATGCGTGCTCGAGATCCGGACCGCTGCGGTCGGATTCGGTGAAGTGTGGGGCGCGGTGATCGCCGACTTCGTCGAGCGATATTCGCCCGGCGGCCTGCGTCTCTCCATCAACGATGGTGGAGCACGTCCCGACACAGTGTCTTTGCGGCTGGCGCAGGCGGTGCGCTCGATGGAGGGCGAGGAATGAATGCGATGCGCTTGCAGATGACCGGATCGACGGGACCCGACAGGAAGGTGAGCTGGTATGAAGCTTCGGCGCGTACACGAACCCGGCTGTTGCTGGATGCCGGAAGCTTCCTCGAGTTCCTCGGACCCGAACTGCGCGAAGTCAGTCCACACTTGGAGCTGTTCGATCTACCCGAGCAGTTCGATGACGGCATCGTGGTGGGGCAGGGTCGCATCGACGGCGCGCCCGTCTTCGTGGCTGCACAGGAAGGTCGCTTCATGGGCGGCGCCTTCGGCGAAGTGCATGGGGCGAAGCTGACGGGCCTGCTGCGCGCCGCCCGGGATCTCAAATCCATTCCTGTGCTGATCCTGTTCGATACCGGCGGCGTCCGCCTGCAGGAGGCGAACGCGGGGGAACTCGCCATTGCTGAAATCATGAGGGCAGTCATCGAAGCCCGAACCGCCGGTGCTGCGGTGGTCGGCCTGATCGGTGGACGTTCCGGATGCTACGGCGGTGGTGGATTGACTGCGGCCTGCTGTTCGGCGCTGGCTGTATCGGAGCAGGGACGTATCGCCGTCTCCGGACCGGAGGTCATCGAGACGAATCGCGGCGTCGAGGAGTTCGACTCGCATGACCATGCGCTGGTATGGCGCACGATGGGCGGTAAGCATCGTCGGCTGCTCGGTGCATCCGAACTGTTCGTCGATGACACCGTACAGGACTTTCGCGCAGCGGCCATCGAGCTGCTGCGTTCAGCGGGGCAGTTCGGCATCGATACGCTGCACGCCGAACAGTCTCGCCTCGAAGACCGGCTGCGACGCTTCGGCGCTTGTCACGATGCCTACGATGTCTGGGCCGCCGCAGGCGTCCAGGAACCTCGCTCTATCCCAGCATTGCCCGCCGATGAATTCATCGCGCTCGCCGATGCGCTTGGGAAAGTGCGCCGTGATGCCCGCTGAGAAGGAGATTTGATGTGACGCTCAATGACGTTCTTGCTTCAATGTTTCCCGCAGGTCACGACGTGAGACGCGACCAAGGCGTGCTGCTCGGATCCGGAGAACTGAAATCCGGCGACCGCGCGCTCGTCATCGGCGTGGCGGATCGGACAGCCGTCGGTGTCGACGAAGCAATTCGACTCGCCGGCTTCGTGTTGGATTCACTCGCCACCGGCAGCGGTCCGATCCTCGTCCTCGTCGACAGCGATAGCCAGCGCATGAGCAGGCGCGATGAACTGCTTGGGTTGAACGAGTTCCTGGCTCATCTCGCGAAAGTACTCATCTACGCGGACATGCATGGAAGACCGACCGTCGGGCTTCTCTACGGCCACACAGCGGCCGGTGCTTTTCTCGGGACGGCGCTCGCAACGCGTGTGCTGGTTGGCCTGCCGGGTGCGGCTCCTGCAGTGATGGACCTGCCTTCCATGTCCAGGGTAACGAAGTTGCCGCTGGCGGTACTGCAGGAAAAGGCGAAGTCGACGCCAGTGTTTGCTCCGGGTCTGCAGAATCTTGCCCAGACGGGCGCGGTTCATATCACGTGGAACGATGCGGTGTCGCTGGCCGACCAACTGGAGGCGCTTCTCCATGAGATGCCCGACGCATGCGACCGACGCGGTGCTCTGGGCAAGGAACGTGGCGGCCGATTGAAAGCAGCGGATATCGCGGAGCGCGTCCATGAGCTTGCAATTCAGGGTCAGTGAACGGCCGCGGCGCCACGATCTGGTTTTCGTGACACCTAAGAGTTGGCGTGCCGTGCTCTCTACGCGCAAAACTCTGGCAACGGATCCGCTGATCGCGCCATGGGTCGATAACGGCTGGCCGTTGATCGGCAGGCGCGCGATGCCTGCGGACCGGCAGGCGGTGCCATTGGGCTTGCCGTTGCCGCCCGGTGCTTCGAGACGCCGGCTTTCGATGGTAGTGCAACCCGAGGACATCGTCTCAATTGCCGCGCCACCTGCTCTGGACACAGTCTGTCAGGGGGCGCCGCGCAGCTGGCAATGGACGCTGGACCGTCTCGATGCACTCGCTGCACGGTATTCCATCGATGTAAGAGTTTGCGGCAGCCTGGCATGGAGCGCGCTGACTGGATTGGATTACCTGACCGACCGCTCCGACCTCGATGTACTGCTGTACGTGAATCGCGATACGGATGTCTGCCACCTGACTTCCGCGATTGCCGGTATCGAAGAGGCGGCGCCCATGCGTCTCGATGGCGAACTGATTCGCGACGACGGCGCCGCAGTGAGCTGGCGCGAATTTCATCACGGCACGCGCGAGATTCTCGTCAAGACGGTCGCGGGCGTCGCATTGATCGATCCGACACTCTTCCTTTCTGGAAATCCAGATCCATTCACCGGCGCGGATGCGCCATCTCCGGAGAGGTAAAACCATGACCGCAGCGCTGGCATCGAATGAGCAGCAGGTGCACGTCCTCCAGGAGCGTCTGCCTCCTGCTCGACATTTGCAGACGATCGCGATGAGCGCTGTCGGATGCCTGTTGCTCGAACTGGAAACGTGGCCGAAGCCCGGCCTGGTGAGCCACATCGATTCCGGCAGCCATGAGGACATGGACGCAAGGACGTTCCGAGTCAGCGCCAAGGCCATCGCGCCGTACTTCCATGCATTCGTCGAAGCAGGTGCGCGAGGTTGCCAGATGGCGCGCCTGCGACGGATCGGCCTCGATGCGGAAGCCGCGATGCTTACGGCCACTGCGGGAGTGAACACTCATCGCGGCGCCATCTTCGGCCTCGGGCTGCTGTGTGCGGCGGCCGGTATCAAGGCGGCTGACCGTGTCGATCCGCACTTGTCGTTGGGAGCTACGGTGGCCGAGCTTTGGGGCAGCAGCATTCTCGATGGCCCCGTGCTGCTTCATAGTCACGGTAGCAATGCCCGTCTGCGGTTTGGCGCAGGTGGCGCCCGCATGGAGGCGGCCCTGGGATTTCCCAGTGTCTACGAAGTCGGCTTGCCCGCTCTGCGAAGATGCGTTCGGCACTTGCCCGACTATGCGCAGGCAGCGCGTGTCGAAGCATGCTTCGCTCTCATCGCCGAAGTCGAAGATACCAATCTGCTGCATCGTGGCGGGTTGCCCGGCCTCGACTATGCTCGTCGTTCTGCAAAGAAGTTCCTGGAGGAGGGCGGCGTTAGTGTGCCCGGCTGGCGTGCGCGCGCCCAATCGATACATGAGAGTTTTGTCGCGCGTCGACTCAGTCCCGGCGGTTCGGCAGATCTGCTCGCATACACATTGTTCGTAGACTCGCAGGAGAGGCACGCCTGATGTCCGCTGCAATCCTGCTCGCGCTCGCGCCCGTATTCTTCGTGCTCGCGCTCGGCTACGGCGCCGGAAAGGTGCGCGTAGTAAACAATCACCAGATCGACGGCCTCAACGCGCTCGTCATGGATTTCGCTCTGCCGGCATCCTTATTCGTGGCAACCGCATCTGCTTCGCATAGCGAGATGGTTGCGCAGGCGCCGCTGTTCGGGATCTTCGGCGGAGTGATGCTGCTGCTCTGGCTTATTTCCTACTGGTTTCGACGCCGAGTGACCAAGGCATCCAGCGCGGATGCATCGTTGCAGGCGCTGACGATCGCGTATCCGAATCTCGCTGGCGTCGGTTTACCGATCGTCTCTTCGGTACTGGGCCCGGCCGGAGCGGTGCCCATTGCCGTCGCACTCGCGGCCGGATCCATTCTCGTCACTCCGCTGACGTTGATATTGGTCGAAATGAGTAGTGCCAAGGACGGCGACGCGCAGCAGACATCGGCGTCGCGGATACTCAGGGCGCTGCGACGTGCAGTGACCAAGCCAGTCGTGATAGCGCCCGCGTTGGGCATCGTGGTTTCCCTGTCCGGCTTGCATCTCGGCGCAGTGCTCGAGGCGTGCCTGGTGCTCATCGGCCATGCGGCCGCGGGCGTAGCGTTGTTCCTGACTGGTTTGATTCTGTCGGCGCAGTCGTTCCGGTTGGATGGCAAGGTGGTGAGTGCGACCGCCATGGCCGACATCATCCGGCCGCTGTTGACGGCAGCAGTAGTCACCATGCTGCCGATCGCGCCGGAGACGGCGAAGACAGCCATTCTGCTCGGTGCGATTCCCTCAGGGTTCTTCGGCATCCTGTTCGCCGTGAACTATCGACTGGACTCCGCGACGACGGGATCGATGGTGCTTGCCAGTACCGTGTTCAGCATCGTGACGCTGGCGGTCACGATTGCGGTGCTGTTCCCACATTGACGTCGACGGACGCTGATCGATGGCTCTCGCGATTCTATGTTCCGGCCAGGGGACGCAGCATGGAGAGATGTTCGCGCTGACGGGAAATGCACCGGCAGCGGAGTACCTGTTTACACATGCGTCGAGACTGCTCGGCGGCCGCGATCCGCGTGAGATGGTGGCGACCATTGACGACACGGTGCATGAGAACCGAGTCGCCCAGATACTTTTCTCGTTGCAAGCCCTGGCTGCAGTGACGGCGCTGCGGGACTCGATGCCGGAGAGAATCGTCGTTGCCGGTTATAGCGTCGGTGAGATGGCGGCTTGGGGTGTCGCAGGTTGCTTCAGCATGAGCGATACGCTGGACTTAGTCGCTCGTCGTGCCGAGGTCATGAACGCGGTGACGGCACCGGGCGACGGCCTGCTGTTCGTGCGTGGCCTTTCCCGGGAGATCATCGAAGCACTCAGCGAGCGACATGGCACGGCGATCGCGATCGTCGAGCCGGAGCAGGCGTTCATCGTCGGAGGAGATAGCGAGGCGCTGCATGCCGTCGAGCAGGAATCGCGGTCGATGCATGCCACCGCCGTTATTCGTCTGGCGGTGCAAGTTGCTTCTCACACGCCGCGACTAGCGAATGCCTCGGCAGAGTTTCGCGACATCCTCAACCACGTTCAGATGAACCTGCCTCCGGCGGGAACGCGCCTCTTGAGTGGAGTGGATGGCTCGGCCGTCATTGCGGCAAGTGCGGGTCTCGACAAACTCGCAGCGCAGATCTCTCACACCGTGCAGTGGGCGGCCTGTTTGCAAGGATGCATTGAAGCCGGCGCGACCGCGTTCCTGGAACTAGGCCCGGGTCGCGCATTGACCGCGATGGCGGCGAGAGCCTATCCCGATGTCGCAGCCCGCAGCCTGGAAGATTTCAGAACGCTGCGAGGTGCACAGGCGTGGTTGGCGCTGCGCGAAATTTAGCGGAAACTCCCTCCTTCCTCCCCGATCGGGGGATTGGGCCCAACGCCGCTCGCTGTGACTATTCATTCGTCACAGGCACTACGAGAGAGACGGCCTTGTTGTCACGGCAGCATTGGATTCCAAGAGCGCATGCGCTCGGACGGTCGCTCCTTCTTGCGCCTGTCGTCGTCACGCTCACGTCTTGCAAGCAAGGAGTGCTCGACCCGCAAGGCCCCATCGGGGCAGCGGAGCGACTGATACTGCTCGACGCGACGGCAATCATGCTCGCGGTCGTCATCCCAGTGATCGTGTCCACGCTCGTCATCGCATGGTGGTTCAGGGCAGGCAATCGGCACGCACGCTACCGGCCAGATTGGGAGTACTCCGGCCGCATCGAGATGATCGTCTGGTCCATTCCGATGCTGGTCATCCTGTTCCTCGGCGGCATTGCCTGGGAAAGCTCGCATACGCTGGATCCGCCGAAGCCGCTGGCTTCGTCCGTCGCGCCACTGGAGATCCAGGTCGTCTCGCTCGATTGGCAGTGGCTCTTCATCTATCCCGCGCAAGGGCTCGCCAGCGTCAACCGCATCGTGGCGCCGGTGGGGACGCCGATTCACTTTCGACTGACCTCGGCCACCGTCATGAACAGCTTCTTCGTCCCACAACTGGGTAGCCAGATCTACACCATGCCAGGCATGACGACGCAGCTGCACCTGCAGGCGGATCGGCAGGGCACCTACCAGGGGATCTCGGCGCAGTTCAGCGGCGAGGGCTTCTCGGATATGAATTTCGAATTCATCGCCGTCACCGAGGATAAGTTCGATCGCTGGGTAGCCGAGGCGAAGGGCCAAGGCGGCGAACTCGACGAGGCAGCGTTCGTCGAACTCGCGCGCCCCGCCCAAGCCACGGGCCCGTCTACTTTTGCCGAGGTGTCGCACGGACTGTTCGAGCACGTAGCGTCGGGTCACATCAGCGCGGATCGCCATCCGCAATCGAGTCATTGACATGCTGGGAAAACTCAACTGGTCGGCCATTCCTTTCGATCAACCGATCGTCATGATCGCGTCGGGGACGGTCGGAGCGATCATCTTCCTGATACTCGCGCTCGTGACGTTCAAAGGCTGGTGGCCTTACCTGTGGCGCGAATGGATCACGAGCGTCGACCACAAACGCATCGGCGTGATGTACATGATTCTCGCGCTGGTCATGCTGGTGCGCGGCTTCTCGGACGCAATGATGATGCGCTCGCAACTCGCGCTCGCTGCGGGCGGCGCCGCCGGTTATCTGCCGCCGGAACATTACAACCAGATTTTCTCGGCCCACGGCACCATCATGATTTTCTTCGTCGCCATGCCGTTCGTCGCGGGCCTCATGAACTTCGCCGTGCCGCTGCAATTGGGAGTGCGTGACGTCGCATTCCCGGTGCTGAACTCATTGAGTTTCTGGCTCACTGCTGCGGGAGTATTGCTGGTCAACCTGTCCTTGGTAGTCGGCGAATTCTCCCGCACCGGCTGGCTGGCGTATCCGCCGTTGAGCGAGATTGCCTTTTCACCGGGGGTCGGCGTCGACTACTACTTATGGTCGCTGCAGATATCCGGCGTGGGTTCGCTGTTATCCGGCATCAATCTCACCACCACGATTCTGAAACTACGCGCGCCCGGAATGGGGTATCGCCGCATGCCGGTATTCTGCTGGACCGCGCTGGCGTCGAACCTGCTCATCGTGGCCGCCTTTCCCGTGTTGACGGCAACCTTCGCCATGCTGCTGCTCGATCGATACTGCGACTTCCATTTCTTCACCACCGAACTCGGCGGCAACGCGATGATGTACATCAACCTCATCTGGCTATGGGGCCACCCGGAGGTGTACATCTTGATCCTGCCGGCGTTTGGTGTGTTCTCGGAAGTCGTCGCCACATTCTCGGGCAAGCCGCTGTTCGGCTATCGCTCCATGGTGATGGCGACGATGGTGATCTGTGTGTTGTCCTTCATGGTGTGGCTGCATCACTTCTTCACCATGGGCGCGGGCGCCAACGTGAATGGCTTCTTCGGCATCATGACCATGATCATCGCCGTTCCCACCGGCGTGAAGATTTTCAACTGGCTGTTCACGCTCTACGGCGGACGCATACGGTTCAGCGTGCCGCTCTACTGGGCGCTCGGCTTCATGGTGACCTTCGTCATCGGCGGCATGACCGGCGTGCTGATGGCCATTCCGCCCGCTGACTTCGTGGTCCACAACAGTCTCTTTCTGATCGCACACTTTCACAACACCGTGATAGGCGGTGTGGTGTTCGGTGTGATGGCCGGCTACACCTACTGGTTTCCTAAGGCCTTCGGTTTCAAGCTCAACGAACGTATCGGCAAGGCGATCTTCTGGTGCTGGTTCTTAGGGTTCTATGGCGCGTTCATGCCGCTCTATGCGCTGGGCCTGATGGGCGCGACGCGCCGAATGCAGCACTACTCCAACTTAGATTGGCAGCCTTTCATGCTCGCGGCGCTGGGGGGCGCCTGCCTGATCCTGCTTGGAATCGTCCTCACGGTAGTGCAACTGGTCGTCAGCATTCGGGCGCGACACCGCAATCGCGTCGGGGCAGATCCGTGGAATGGCCGCACGCTCGAGTGGTCGATTCCTTCGCCACCGCCAGCCTGGAACTTCGCGCGATTGCCAGTGGTGGTTGGCACGGATGCCTTCTGGGCGATGAAGCAGAGTCCGGCAGGGTCGGGGCCGGGCGGTGAAGGTGCACCGCTCGAGGCACTGCATTTACCGCGTGGAAATCCCACCGGTGTGTTCACCGCATTCTTCGCAGTGATCACCGGCTTCGCGCTCATCTGGCACATCTGGTGGATGGCCGCGCTCGGGTTGCTCGGTGTGCTGGTGGTGGGCTTGAGACAAGCGTGGCGCACCGATTCGGAAGTCACCGTCTTGGTCGAGGAGATAGTTGCCTTTGAGCGTCGCCACGCAAAACAGGGAGTGCCAGCATGAACAGTGTGAATCAAGCGCTCCCGCTGCCGGCGGAATTGCCGCTGTCCTTCAGGGGGCCGGCCCCGGTACGTACCGTCGCCGGTTTCGGGTTCTGGTTATTTCTGCTGTCCGACATCGTGATATTCGGTGTGCTGTTCGCGGCCTACGCCGTGCTGTCGGGGGAGACGGCCGGCGGTCCAACCGGCGCCTCGCTCTTCGACAGGAAGCACGTGCTGATAGAAACAGCGTGCCTGCTTGTCTCGAGCGTCACTTGCGGATTTGCTTTGCTGGCCGCACAGCGCACGGAAAAACTCGCTACCTATTTCTGGCTGGCGGCAACGTTCGCGCTCGGCGCGCTGTTCCTGTCGCTGGAGGCGAGCGAGTTCAGCGCGATGATCGCGAACGGCGCCGGGCCGTCGCGCAGTGCATTTCTATCCGCCTTCTTCACGCTCGTTGGAACTCACGGCTTGCATGTGAGCGCCGGCTTGGCTTGGCTGTTCGTCATGGTGTTGCAGATCGCGACGCTGGGTTTTCAACCGATGGTCGGACGCCGCCTGTTCTGCTTCGCTCTGTTCTGGCACGCCCTCGACATCGTTTGGGTCGGCGTCTTCACCATCGTCTACCTGGGAGCGCGCTGATGGAAATGGAATCCTCTGCTCAAGGGGCCGCCCCAGGCTCCAACGTACGGACCCACGGCAGTCGCGGCAGCTATCTGATCGGACTGTCTTACGCTGTCATCCTGACGCTCGCGTCGTTCTGGGTTGCATCGACCGATCTCATCTATGCGCCCGGCGTTCCCATCCTGCTGGGTGTGCTGGCGATCGCGCAGATGGGTGTGCACCTGATCTTCTTCCTGCATATCTCGAGCGCGCCAGACCAGGCCAACAATTTTCTGGCGCTCGCTTTCGGCGTGTTCGTGGTGTTCCTGGTGGTCTTCGGGTCGATGATCATCATGGCCAACCTGAATCACGCCATGATGCCGATGGACCGGCTCATGCAGATGCAGCGCTAGCGGCGCACCGACAAAGAATCCACATAGCATCATCACAGGAATCCAACATGGGCAAGAAAGTCGCGCAACTCATCGTCGACACGCTTCGCAGCGCGGGCGTCAAGAACTGCTACGGCATCGTCGGCGACACATTGAATACGTTCGCCACCAGCATCTCCGAGAGCGATATCGCATTCGTTCACATGCGTCATGAGGAGGCCGGCGCATTCGCGGCACAGGGCGAGGCGTTGCTTTTGAATCGGCTCACGGCGGTCGCAGGTAGCTGCGGCCCGGGTAGCCTGCATTTCATCAACGGACTGTACGAAGCGAATCGCAACCGTGCGCCGGTCATCCTGATCGCAAGCCAAGTGGTGCGCAGCGAGCTGGGATTCGATTTCATCCAGGAAGTCGACTTCAAAGCGGTGTTCAAGGGCTGCAGCGTGTTCTGCGAGATGATCCTGACACCGGACCAGGCACTGCGCATGACGGTGATGGCGTGCCAGGCCGCGATCTCCAAGCGAGGCGTCGCTGTGTTGATCGTGCCGGTGGATGTTGCGGACTCGGATGTTGCGGATGAGCCGCTATTCAGCGTGCATGTGAACCGGCCGGTCATCCGGCCCAGCGATGAAGACCTGGAAGCGATTGCGGCCTTGCTTCATGAGGGAACCAACGTCGCGATCTATGCGGGCGCCGGTTGCGTCAATGCTCACGACGAGCTGGTGCAACTCGCAGCGCGGCTCAAGGCGCCGATCGCTCATACCACTCGTGGCAAAGACGCTATCGAGTACGACAACCCACACAACGTGGGTATGACGGGTGTCGTCGGCATGGAAGCAGGCTATCACTGTGTTTTGAACTGCGACACGCTCCTGCTGCTGGGGACGGACTTCGCATGGCGTCAGTTCTATCCTAAGCATGCCACCATCATCCAGGTCGACAGCGATCCCACGCACATCGGCAGGCGTCATCCGGTGGCCCTGGGCGTCGTCGGAAATATCAAAGATACCTTGCAGGCACTCTTGCCGCGCGTCGAGCAGAAGGAAGACTCGACCTTCGCGGACGAGCACATTCGGCGCCACGTGAAGTCGCTCGAGGCGCAGGCAGCGCGCGCCGTGCCGGGCCATCATGGCAAGATCCCCGGGCAATATCTCACCTCCATCATCGACCGCCTTGCGAACGACGACGCCGTGTTCGCCGCAGATGACGGAACACCGGTGGTGTGGCTGCATCGGATGGTCGCGGCCAACGGCAAGCGACGGATGTTCGGCAGCCTTCTACATGGAACGATGGCTACGGCGGTACCCACTGCCATCGGCCTGCAGAAATGCCAGCCGGGGCGCCAGGTCATCGCGATGGCTGGCGACGGTGGGTTCGCAATGCTGCTGGGCGATGTGCTCACCACCATCCAGGAGTCGCTGCCGATCAAGATCGTTGTCTACGACAACGGCAAGCTCGGCTTTGTCGAACTGGAGCAGAAGAGCGAAGGACTGTTGCCGGTCTACACCGACCTGAAGAACCCGGACTTCGGCAAGGTTGCCGAGGCCATGGGGCTCTGGGGCCGTACCGTGACTGACGCGGCGGAGCTGGAGGACGCCGTGAAAGAGTGGCTCGCACAGCCGGGCCCTGCCGTCCTCAACGTAAAAGTGATGCCGATGGAACTGGTGATGCCGCCGTTTACCGCCATCGGTCCCGCTTATGGCATGGCGATGTATTCGGTCAGGGCAGTGCTGCATGGAAGGGCAGGGGAGGTGTTCGAGATGATCGGAGAGAACCTGCCTAAGTGACCGTTCAGCGCACGGGTGCGTCCATGTTTCGCAGAGTTCACCAGGTCAACACCAGCCTCCACTTTCTTCGCGAGCGGCTGCCGTACTACGTCCCGCTCGCGAAGCAGGATGCCTATGAGTTGAGGGATGAGATCGTTAGTGCGACCGTGGGCGCATGCGTATCGGCAGCAGCGGGGTTGATACTGACCTGCTTCGTATCGGTGGCAGTCATTGTGTCCGCGTGGGATAGCCACTACCGGATCCTGACTGCCTGGATGGTGTGTTTCGTCTGGGGTGCGGTAGCGATCGCAGGCGCTTACTTGGCGCGTAGAGCCGTTACAGGTCGGCCCCCGCCATTTCGGCATGTGAGTTCTGCGTTGGCGCGCGACTATGCGCATCTGCTCACTATCGTTGACGAGGAGGAGTGAAGGCATGCCGCCATCGCTCCTTTCGTCAGCCTCGGATTACATCTGCAACCTGTGTCCCACCATCGTGAAATCCGCTTGTACGGGCGACCCGCGACGATCGCTACCGTAGCCTCTTGGAAGAGGCGGCGTTCCCAACCTCAGATCAACCGGTGGTGCAGCCTTGAATACGAACCCTGCTGAAGTTTCCGTGCCGGCCCGCGTAGCAGGTCGGAGAACGAACGACTTCCTGAGCGCGCGCGAGTCCGATGTGCTGATGCTCGTCTGCCACGGGTTGTCGAACAAGCGAATCGCGTTGTCGCTGGCGATTGCGCCGGAGACGGTGAAGGCGCATGTGAAGAGGATATTCATCAAGTTGGAGGTGGGGTCGCGAGCACAGGCGGTGTTCAGGGCGAGTAGTTTGGGATTGTTGCCGAGCGTGAATGATTGATGACGGCATGGGCTCTGCTCTCTTTACCTCTCCCCTTGCGGGAGAGGTGGCGCGAAGCGCCGGTGATGGGTTCTTGCGCCGTAGGCGCACCACGCGAAGCGAAGACAGCAGACGCGGATCGGAAGCGGCGCACTTCCACCTGACATCGCGGGACAATTGTAAGTTACCGCGAATGTACCGTCCGCCCCTCACCGGCGCGAAGACGCGCCACCCCTCCCGAAACCGGGCGGGGTAAAAGAGTAAGAGAGGCGGCCCATTTCATCTGGAAGACACCTCTCCAATTCTGAAACGCATCCACGCATTTCAGCGCCGAACATAGCCACAGGAGCCATCCGCCATGGCTATGTTCAACTGAAAGACCCTAAGGTGAGCCGATGAGTACGAACCAATCCGAAGTTGCCGTTGCCGTATATGACTTTCACACGCAGGCGGAAGCCGCGGTGAAGGAGTTGCAGCGGGGCGGATTCGACATGACGAAGATCTCCATCGTCGCAAAGGACTATGCGACCGAAGAGCATGTCCTTGGCTTTCTGAACGCTGGGGACCGCGCAAAGATCTTTGGCAGGCTCGGCGCCTTCTGGGGCGCGATGGTTGGCATTCTCCTCGGGTCCGCCATGCTGTTCGTCCCGGTGCTTGGCCACATAGTAGTGCTCGGTCCGCTGGCCGCTCTGACGTTCGAAGGCGTCGTCGGGGCTGCGGTCGGTGGCGGTGCGTCGGCTCTGGTGGGTGCGTTGACTGCTGTTGGCGTACCTAAGGATTCGGTATTGCGCTACGAGGTCGCGCTCAAGGCGAATCAGTTTCTGCTGATTGTCCACGGCGTGGAGGCCGAGATCGAACGAGCCAGGGAATTGCTGAAGTCGAGCGGTGCAGCTTCATTCGATCACCATGTTGCGGCCGACAACCCCGAGACTGCGGTTGCAACGTGAGTCACCTGCCGATACAGCAGACGCAGCTATTTCCCGAGCGCGCTCGCAAGAGCCCGACCGATGTCGAGCGATTGCAGCGGCTTGCTGAGCACCGCTCTTACTCCGGCACCGGACGCGCGGGCGAAGAGTGCAGGGCTCGTATAGCCACTCATGAGGATGATCGGGATGTCGCTGCGGGTCGCTACGATCTGCTCGGCCAGCTGCGAGCCAGTCATGCCGGGCATGGTCTCGTCGGTGATCACTGCGGCGAACCGTTGTGGGTCGGCGTGAAATGCCCGCAAGGCATCCACTGGCGAGCTATAGCCAACGGGCTCGTAGCCGAGGCCGGCGATGATTTCCTCGACCAGTCTTACCAGCATGTCCTCGTCATCGACGATGAGGATGGTCTCGCCGTTGCCTTGCGCTACCGTCTCAGCGTCGGTAATGACGGGATCGACGCTTCCGTGACGCGGAAGATAGATTGTGAACGTCGTGCCGTGCGCCACTGCGCTCGTCATGTCCACGCCGCCGCCGAGATCGGTGACGATGCCGTGCACCAGGGACAGTCCGAGTCCGGTGCCCACGCCAACGCCTTTGGTCGTGAAGAAGGGATCGAACACTCGGCCCTGCAGCGCGGGCTCGATGCCGGCGCCGGTGTCGCTCACGACAAGGCGCAAGTATTCTCCCGCGGCAAGTGTCCCGGTCACGATCGTGCGATCGGCATCCAGGTGCACCGTATCGAGAGTCACGCTCAACGCGCCACCGCTCTTCATTGCCTGAAGGGCGTTGGTGCAAAGGTTAAGCGCCACTTGGTGAATCTGCGTCGGGTCGCCGGTGACGGCGGCGTTGCCGGCGCTGAGCTCAGTGGCAAGTTCGACATTGTCCGGAAGCGAAGCGCTGAGGCATTCGATCGCCTCAGCGACGACCGACTGCACGTGAACGGAAGTTTTCGGCCCAACGCCGCTGCGGCTGAATGCGAGAATGCGTTCGACCAGCGACTTTGCACGCTGGCCGGCGCTCATCATGTTATCGACATAGCGTCGCAGCGAGCTGCCTTCAGGCGCAGCAGACTGCGCAAGTTCTCCATAGCCAAGGACAGCGCCGAGGACATTGTTGAAATCGTGCGCGACGCCTCCGGCGAGCGTGCCCATTGCTTCGAGCTTCTGCGCTTGCAGGAGGCTGCTTTCCAGGCGTCGGCGATCGTCTTCGGCGCGACGCCGTTCCGTGATGTCGTTGTTGGTTTCTAGGATCGAATCGACCGAGCCGTCCTTGCGGCGTTGTACGGCCCAACGGCTCGATACCAGAATCCGCTCTCCGTCGCGCCGGGTGTGGATGAGTTCTCCTTCCCATCGGCCGGTGCGTGTCAATTCGTCCCACAGCGCTTCGGTTGGCACCGGGTAGTGAGTTTTCAGCAGCTCATCCGCCGTGTGTCCCATGGCCTCTTCAGTGGTGTAGCCATAGGTGTCCATGGCTGCCCGGTTCCAGTAGCGAATGATGTTCGAGCTGTCGCGCAGGATGACCGTGTCGTGAGTCAGGTCCAGAAGCTGCGCTTGTTTGCTGACGGCTTCGGTCATCTGGTTCGCAAGCTTGGTTGCGCGCGTGCGCAGTGACGTTTCGGACCACACGAGTCCGAACAGCAGCAGCGAGAGAGGCACGCCCGCCGCAACCACCAGCAGCGGGCGTGAATCCTGTAACGCCGCGAGTGCGGACGCATTCGCATCGAACCGCAATTGCCAGTGCTGTCCGGATGGAGAGGCAGCAATGTCCGTCGTCAGCATGGCCCTGTGTGGATGCGCACGCGATTCGGCGCCGCGCGCATTCGCATAGATGAGTGCTTGAGTTTTTCCGGCGCTTGCATCGGTGATGGAGATGCCAAGGGGCACGCTTCTATTTCGCAGCACGACGGCAATCAGGTCGTCCAGGTGAAACGCAGCGGTGACGTAACCGGCGAGTGCGGCACGCCGTTCGGCCGTGCTTGCAACCTCCTGGCGATAGACGGGCGCGAACATCAGGAAGCCCGGCCGCGGTTGCGCCGAGCGGTCGACGACGAGGCTCACCCGTCCCGACAGAACAACCGTCCCGCTATCGCGCGCCAGGTCCATCGCTCGACGGCGCGTGGGATCCGTGGCCAGGTCGAATCCCAGCGCGAGATTGTTCGGCCCGCCGAACGGTTCCAGCAACGTGTTGACGACGTATTCATTGCGTACGCCGGCAGGCCAGACATTGAACTGTTTATCGCCGGATGCCCGCATCTGTTGTTCGAGCGCAGACACGCCGCTCCCAGGTACATAAGCGGCGTAGTTGATAGTCTCGATGCCGGGATAGGCGCGAGGCAGCTCGAGACGATCGACGAAACGACGCCATTCCTCGCGCGATACCGATTCGCTTGCGGAAATCAAACCGGCGCCTGCCTGCAGCACCTCCTCGAAGCGGAGCAGGTGCTCGCGTAACTCAGTTGCGCTCTGCCGAGCTTCACTTTCGAATTGAGCCCGCGCGCGTGCTTCATTCTGGCTTTGCAGGACATACCAGGAGATGCCGGTGGTTGCCAGGGAAACGCCCAGGACCATGAACGGCAGTAACGTGGATGCTCGAAGGCGCTCGACGATGCGAGTGACCGCGTCGGATGGGCTGGAGTTCACGGACGGCGATGAGGCTTCGTTGAGCGGGACATCTGTTTCACGCGCGAGCCCGGTTCATTGCGTTGAGAAGGGCGCTGCGAGTGAATGGTTTCACGAGTAGCGCGGCCGCGCCAAGTTCTCGCGCCAGTATCTCCTGAGCTGCGTGACCGCTTGCCGTGACATCGGCCGACATTGCGACGATCGGCGTGCCGGGCATCGCCCGCCGCAGTTGCGAGACCGCCTGGCGAGCTGCCCGCTGCGGCGTCGGCAAGTCGACCAGGACCATATCGAAGCGGTCTGCGCGTGCCAGGGCAGTTTCGCTGTCAGCAAGGCAGAGGACGTCGTTTCCGGACATATCGAGCCATTCGGCAAGCAGCGAGCGCAGCAGGCGATCCGACTCCAGCACCAGGATGCGGCGACGTACGGGGCTGCCGTGGGCATCGTGGGTCGGTGCGGTGTTCACGGTTTTCATGCCGCTCCATTGCAAGGCTGGTGTGTTACCGCAGGGTTTCTCGACAGCCGCCCATGTTTCGCCTGTAATGTCGGCGGTATTCCCCTCTTCATCGTTTATGTGCGATGGTCCGGAAAAGAATCTGCGGGAGGCAGCAGTGGACGCGACGAGTTCCCATGTTCTGGTGGTCGACGACGATCCTGAGCTTTGCAACCTGGTGAGCGAGTACCTTGGCATGAACGACATTCGCGTCACGGCGGTCAGTTCCGGCAAGGCCATGCTCGAAGTGATCGGCCGGGAAGCCATCGACCTGCTCCTGCTGGATCTGCGATTGCCCGGCGAGGACGGAATGCGTCTTGCGCGCAGGGTGCGGGAAACTTCCCGCATGCCTATCGTCATTGTCACCGGGCGCAACGAGGAGGCGGATCGCGTGATGGGCCTGGAGCTCGGCGCCGACGACTACGTCACGAAGCCCTTTTCTCCACGCGAACTGCTGGCACGGATTCGCGCGGTGATGCGGCGATCCCAGATGGACGCCACCCCCGCGGCGAAGGATGAAACGCTGCGAGCCTATCGTTTCGGCGGCTGGGAATTGAACGTCAGGTTGCATCGACTGAAGGCCCCGGACGGGCGGGGGATCGACATTTCCCGCGGCGAGTTCAGCCTGTTGTGCGCGTTGCTGTCGGCACCTCAGCGAATCCTGACGCGCGACCAGTTGTTGGAGCTGTCCCGCCTGCACAGCACCGAAGTCTACGATCGGTCCATCGACGTGCAGATCCTGCGGCTGCGGCGAAAGATCGAGCCCGACCCCAGCCAGCCGCAGTTCATCAAGACCGAGCGGGGTACAGGCTATTATTTCGACGCACCGGTGAAAGCCATTCGCTGAGATGCAACGTCGCTCGCGCTGATCGGTGTGGCGTCGTTGCCCCAACTGCGGCGAATGAAGGTGACGACATCGGCCACTTCCCGATCGGACAGGCGCCAGGCGAACGATGGCATGGTGAACTGCGCCGGCGTGCCGGCAGTCACTGGAGTTCTGGAGCCGGCAAGAACAATTGACGTCAGCGATATCGGATTCGGTGCGCGCACCACCGGATTGCCGGCCAGTTCGGGAAACACTCGATCGTAGCCGCGTCCGTCCGGACGATGGCACGCGGCACAGTTGTCTAGATAGACCTGTGCGCCGCGCCGGGTGGTGTCGCCGGCCCGTAAGTCCTCGCTCACGGTGTTGTCATAGCGAAAGACCACTGCGCCGTTCGAAGTCTCGTCCGTGAGTGTCTTGAGATACCTGGCGGCAGCGAGAGCATCGACATCGGTCATGAACTGCGTGCTGTGAACGACGACGTCACGCATGGAGCCGAACACGATCCCGCGATCGTTGGCGCCGGTCTGGAGGAAGCGGACGAGATCGTCCTCGTTCCAATCGCCGATGGTGCCGGCTCCACCGGAGCGTAGGCTCGGCGCGAAGTAGTTTTCGATCACGGCGCCGGAAAGATAGGTCGGCCCATCTTTAGACGTCTGTGCCTTGACCTGCATGGTGAGTGCCCGTGGGGTGTGACACTCGCCGCAGTGCCCGAGACCTTCGACAAAGTAGGCGCCTTGCGCAACCTGTTCATCCATCCCGGGAGATGCAACGAATGGATGCGGCCTGGGGGCGAACATCATGCGCCAGAACGACAGCGGCCAGCGCATGGAGAGGGGAAAGGGAATGTCGTTCTCGCGGTTCGGTATTGCCGCTGCCGGTACTTCAGTCTTGAAGTAGGCAAAGAGTGCGGCGACATCATAGGGCGTGGTGTTGGCGTAGGAGGCGAACGGCATCGCCGGATAGAGGGTGTGGCCTCTGGCGACGCCGAAACGCAAGGCGCGATCGAAGTCCTCCAGCGTGAATTCGCCGATGCCATAGGTGAGATCCGGCGTGATGTTGGTGGTGTAGATAGCGCCGATCGGAGTTGCCATCTCGAGGCCGCCCGAAAAGGCCGGCTTTCCGGGAAGGCTATGGCACGCGGCGCAGTCGCCTAGCTTGGCCAGGTAGGCGCCTCTTGCGACCAAGGCGGGACTCAACGGTGGCGGTATCAGCTGGTCCTCGCCCGCGCCATTATCGGAGATGCGACTGACAGCCATCGCGCCCAACAGCGTCAAAGCGGCGGCCACCGCAAGCAGGCTGAGTGTCGCCGCCCACCTCATGCATCCACCAGCGGGGCAGGGGATTTCAGATAGGTATCGCGTATCTTCGCCGCGGCAAAATAGGCAAGGCCCGCTAGCAGGCCGGTTGGGTTGTAGCCCATGTTCTGCGGGAACGCGGAGGCGCCCATCACGAACAGGTTCGGCACATCCCAGCTTTGCGAATAGCGGTTGATCACGCTGTCGCGCGGGTGATGGCCCATGATCGCACCACCGGTCGTGTGTGTGCTCTGGTACACACGCGTGTCCCAGTGGTCGCCCGGTCGCATCAACAGCAGGTCCTGGTGTGCAGGCTTCATGGCACGCACGATTTCCTGCATCTTCGCCGCGCAATAGGCGGCCATGCGGTACTCGTTGTCGTGCCAGTCGAAAGTGATACGCAGCAGCGGCAGTCCGACGGCATCCTTGTAGGTCGGGTCCAGCGACAGATAGCTGTCCCGATAGGACATGACGCTGCCCTGCGTGCCGATCGGTGCGGCGTGCAGATAGAATTTACGCACCGCCGTCTTCCATTCGCTGCCCCAATGCGGCGTGCCCGATGGAATCATGGTCTGGTCGATGGGACGACCGCCCGTGCCGCCGGCGTAGATCAGCGATCCGCCGATGAAGCCGGCGTCGGCGTGGTCGAAGTGATCTGAATTGAATTCGTCGATGACGCGTTGGCCGGCTGCGCCTGCGCCGATGAAAGGATTGATCTGCACGTCCTCGTTGAAGAAGGTCGGGACCAGGCTGCACATCTGGTACGCGAAATTCTTGCCCACCAGGCCTTCGCCGGTGTTCGGATCGTAGGGAGCGCCGATGCCTGACAACAGCAGGAGTCGCACGTTGTGCATCTGGAATGCGCACAGCACGACCATGTCCGCCGGTTGTTCCACTTCGCGGCCGTGCTCGTCGATATATAGAACGCCGGTCGCCCGTTTGCCCGAGCTGTCGCGCAGGATTCGAGTGACATAGGAGTTGGTGCGCACTTCGAGATTGGCGCGCTTTGCCAGGATCGGCAGGATCGTGGTCTGCGGGGATGCCTTGGAATAGAGGAAGCAGCCGAAGCGTTCACAGTATCCGCACAGATTGCAGGGACCCATTCGCACGCCGTAAGGATTGGTATAGGCAATCGAACTGTTGGCGGCAGGCAGGGGAAACGCTTTGTAACCAAGCTCGGCGGCTGCCTTGCTGAACAGTTCGGCACTGTAGATCGCGGGCAAGGGCGGAGTCGGAAATTCGTCGCTGCGGGGTCCTTCGAAAGGATTGCCGCCTGCTTGGATTTCTCCGCGCAGGTTGCCGGCCGTGCCCGATACTCCGCAGACTTTCTCGAAGTGATCGAAGTGCGGCTCCAGTTCGTCCCAGCTCACGGGATAATCCTGGATGGTCATCCCGGCGGGGATGAAGCCTTTGCCATAGCGTTCCTGGATGTGGCTCTTGAGCCTGAGATCTTCGGGCGATGCGCGCCATAGCTGGCCGTTCCAGTGTGCTCCGGCTCCACCGACTCCGTTGCCCAGGACAAAAGACCCGTAGCGCCGATAAGGGGCGGCGACATCGTCGATGCCATGTCGCACGGTCACCGTCTCTTTGGCCAGCGGTTGCCAGAGATCGCCGCGGATGCCGTACTTGAGTTCGTCGGCGATGCGCGGATATTCGAAGTCCGGCGATGTGTCGCGTGCCGGGCCTCGCTCCAGGGCCACGACGTTCAGGCCGGCGTCCGTCAGTGCCTTGGCCATGATGGCGCCGGTCCAGCCGTAGCCGACGATGACCGCGTCGACAGGTTTTTTTCGGATCGCCATCAGGATCTCGCACCGTCGATGGCGACGGGACCTAAGGGGTAGGCCTTGCCGGCCTGGTCGATCCAATCCGTGAAATCGGCGCGCGCGCCTGGGAAGCCGATCATCTTCCAGCCGCCCATGTCGTGGTTGCCCCCGTAGAGCGGATCGGCGAAGTATCCTTCGCGTGTGTTCTGCAATAACTGAGCGAAGAATGCGGCGGCCGGCGGGCCGGACAGGATTACCTTGTTGTGTTCCAGGGCCGAGAGAAACCTGTCCTGGGCGTCGGGTGTGAGCGCTGCGAAGACTTTGCCGGCGGTTTGCGTACAGGCGGCGTCGGCGCTGGCGATGCCCGATCGATAGAGTTCTCTCGGCGTGTAGCGAAGTTGGTAGCCGAGCGTCGGTGGAAGGTCGGTGAGGAACGGTCCCTGCATATAGAAATAGGCGCCATGTCCGTACGGTGCTTCCAGCTGCCGATCGATGAATTGCGGGACGCCAGCTTCCACGGCGCTGGGGCCTGCGGCGTCGGGAGGAATGAGCCGGTCCACTGCCGCGTGGATGAACATCCATTCTTTCGCAGTGAAGAACGTTGGGGCATAGGTGCGCTTGTCGCTCGTCGCCGGTTCTTTGGCGCAGCCTGCGAGCCCGATCGCCTGGGCTGCACCTAACGCTGCAACCGGCGCGGTGCTGAATAGCAGGCGTCGTCGACTCAGGGAGATATCGTTCATCGCTGCATTGTTTTGAATCGACGCGCCGTCGGATATCCCCCCGATGGGGATGTACGTCGCGTGCGCGCCTGTCTCGAGTGCGGAGAGCGGCTTCGCCGTAAGAGGGCCGCCTAATCCCAATCCCCCGGCCGAACCTTCCCATGCAGCGCCGTTTCCACCACCGGCGCCACCCCTTCAATCCCTTCCAACACATCCCGATTCGAAAACCTCAACACCGCATAGCCCCGCCGCACGAGCCACGCACTGCGCCGAGTGTCGTAATCGAATGACGCATCCCCCGTGCTCTTTCGGTGAAATTCGCTGGCGTCATGCCATTCTTCCGTTCTTTTGCTTCTTCCTCGACCCGAAAGGGTACATGTCGCAACCCCGCTTATCGGGATGCGTACATGCGCAGCAACCGCTAGTGTGTGACTCGTGTCGATTCTCTGCGAAACTTCAGCGTCGGCCTTCTGGCTGTGACCCGCGAATAAATGAGCGCGAATGTGATTGTTCAGACGATGTCCGCCCGACGCTGCGCTTTGGTGGCGTGGTGTGGCTGCGTCTGGGCTTTGTGGTGCGCTCCTGCGTCGGCGATATCGCCCGACCTCGAAGTCTGGCAGCTCTATCACACGAGCTGGACCGCGCGGGACGGAGCGCCTACGGGAATCGTATCCATCACGCAGACGCTCGATGGTTATCTCTGGCTGGCTACCGCGACCGGCTTGTTTCGCTTCGACGGAGTGCGGTTCGAGCGATTCGACGGTGCGAGCGGCGTGCGACTGCCCTCCAGCAATGTCTTCAGCTTGTTCGCAACACCGTCCGGCGACTTGTGGATCGGCTACATGTTCGGTGGCGTGAGCGTGGTCCGCAACGGCCACATCACCAATTACACGGAGCGCGACGGATTGCCCACGGCATCGGTACGCGCCATCGCGCAGGACCCCACGGGCGCCACCTGGGTCGCCACGTCGCTGGGACTACTGCGCTTCGATGGCCGACGTTGGGAGCATGCGGGCGGAGATTGGAACGGACCGCATTCGCGAACCACCTCCTTCGCCGTGGACGGTGCGGGGACGATGTGGGCGATAGCGGACGAGTCCGCTTTTTATCTGCTCCGAGGCGCACGCCGCTTCGAGCGAGCGAAAATCCCGTCGGTCAGCTTCGACCGTGCGGAAATAAGTGTCGCGCCCGATGGGACAGCCTGGCTGTTCGATAGCGTTGCCGGCGCCTTCTCCCTGGATATCCCCGCTGCCACCGACACGCAGTTAGATTCGCGACGGTTGCGCTTGCAGGAACCCGACCAGACCAACGCGATGCTCATCGATCGGGAGGGCGGCGTCTGGCGTCGCTCTGCTAAAGGGCTGCGTCGCTTCAATCTGGAGTCAGCACGCAAGGCCGGCGCCATCGGTGCGGGTGTCTCAGCCAACGCCCCGATCATGACGTCGGACTATCTCATGGACTCCTTCGAGGACCGCGAAGGCAATGTGTGGTTCGGCACCGCCGGCGGCCTAGACAAATTTCGCGAGCCGCGACTGCGAGAGGTTGAGCTCTTGCCAAAGGGCACGGACGCGGTGCTGAGCGTCGGAGAGCGAAGCACGATGTGGATCGGTTCGGGCTTCGGCCAACTCACCGCATTTGGTTCCACGATGCAACCCGAGTCCAAAGCGACACTGCCGCATAACATCAGCGCCATGTATCTGGATCCGTGCGGAGTGCTCTGGGTTGGAGGTTCTGGGGGACTATGGCGCAAAGGTCCCGCTTCGGATCCACGAATGACCGGGCCGTTCGGTGATCCTGAGCTTCTCAAAACCGACATCCAGAGCATCGCCATGGATGGCAGCGGCAGCCTCTGGGTTTCGGTCGTGCGTGCGGGCGTGTTCCGAATCGACGCGGGAGATCGCTGGACGCTGTGGGGCGGACGATCCGATCTGCCTGCGGAGCCGGCAACCATTCTGGCTGCAGATGCCAAAGGTAGCGTGTGGCTTGGCTACACACAGAATCGCATCGTGCGATTGGACGCCGGCGAAGCGGCGACGTACTCCGGCCAGGATGGCTTGGATCTGGGCACGGTGCTGGCATTGAACGCGCGTCGCGGCAACGTCTGGGCGGGAGGCGAACGGGGGCTCGCGCGTTTCGATGGACGACGTTTCCAGTCGGTGACGGGTCGCTCGGCAGCTCAAACGACGGAAGGCGACGGACGGTTTTTCACGAGCGTTACCGGCATCGTCGAAACCGCGAGCGGCGAGCTATGGCTGAACACCGGCGAGGGCGCCATACACATCGACGCAGAACAAGTGCGACAGCTCGTCTCGGATCCACAACGGCCAGTGCGCTACGATCTCCTGGATTACCTGGATGGCATGCCGGGTGTGCCGCCGGCGATCCGTCCGATTCCCACGATCGCGGAGGGCGGCGATGGGCAGCTCTGGTTCTCGACGACCAACGGCGTCGTGCGCATCGATCCCAAACACATCAAGCTCAATGAGATCAAACCCAACGTAGTCATCGAGTCGATTACGGCGGACCGCGTGCAGCATGACAATTCGAGCGATGTGCTCCTGCCCATGAAGACACGCAACCTGCAGATTGCCTATACGGCGCTGAGTCTCACCATTCCCGAACGCGTGCAGTTCCGCTATCGCCTGCATGGAGTGGACACATCCTGGCAGGATGTCGGGACGCGCCGAGTCGCGTACTACACGGATCTGGAGCCTGGCAACTATCGATTCCAGGTCGTGGCCTCCAACAACGACAATCTATGGAACGACGAGGGCGCGTCCATCGGTTTCGTCATTCCACCCACGTTCGTTCAGACGCGTGTGTTTCTGGCACTGTGCATTCTTGCGAGCGCAACCGCGGTGTGGATGCTGTTTCGATTTCGGCTGCGGCAGATCGACGCCATCAATCGCTGGCGCCTCGAGGAGCGGCTGGTCGAGCGCGAGCGGATTGCACGCGAGCTGCACGACACGTTTCTGCAGGGGGTGCAGGGGCTGATACTGAGATTCCAGTCCGCGGCGGAACGCATTCCTGAGCATGAGCCAGCGCGCTGTCTCATGGAACAGGCGCTCGACCGGGCAGACCAGGTGTTGGCGGAAGGTCGCGATCGCGTAACCGACCTGAGAACGTCCACCTACGCACCGACGGATCTCGTGGAGACGCTGCAGCGGGTCGGTGACGATTTGACGCGGGAGAACGCAGCAACGTTTCGACTCACGGTCGAAGGCGAGTCTCGGACTCTGCATCCGGCGGTTCTCGAGGAAGCCTGTCGCATCGGCGCGGAGGCAATCACCAATGCATTCAACCATGCACGCGCCCAGCACATAAGCGTGCACATCGTGTTTGGATCGAGAAACCTGACGTTGCGAGTGAAGGATGACGGCGCCGGATTCGAATCGGCCGTCGCCCGAGCGCGTCAGTCCGCGGGGCACTGGGGGCTGACTGGCATGCAGGAGCGGGCTGCCCATATCCGTGCTCGGTTCGATATTTCCAGTCGCGTGGAAGAGGGAACGACGGTGGACTTGAGAGTGCCGGCGCCCATTGCCTATAGCGGCGCCGAGTCTCCAAGGAGCTGGAGATTTCGTTGGGGCGCGCGGCGCCGAGGGAGAAGTAGCGTATGAGCGAAACGATCGGCGCTTCGCAGCGGCCCATTACTGTCCTGACGATCGACGATCATCCGCTGTTGCGCGATGGAATCGCCGCCGCACTCGCCGACCAGCCCGACATGGTTCTGGTAGGCGAAGCCATCGATGGCCCCAGCGGAATCGAGCAGTTTCGCCAGCATCGTCCCGACGTCACGCTCATGGACCTGCGGATGCCCGGCATGAGCGGCATCGACGCTTTGCGCATCCTTCGCAAAGAGTTTCCCGACGCACGCGTCATCGTGCTGACGACTTATCGCGGCGACGCGCAGGTGATGAGCGCGCTGCAGAGTGGCGCCTCTGGATTTCTATTGAAGGGCATGTTGCGCAAAGACCTACGCGACACGATACGTGCCGTACACGCAGGCCTGCGCATCATTCCGCCGGAAGTCGCCTCGGTGATGGCGGAGCACGTGGGTGACGACGGCATAACGCCGCGTGAAATTGAAGTGCTCAACCTCGTTGCCCGTGGCAACAGCAACCGCGAGATTGCGGTTCAGCTCGGCGTTTCGGAAGACGCCATCAAGGCGCACATGAAGCGCATTCTGGTGAAGCTCGAGGCGAAGGATCGCACGCATGCAGTGATGGTGGCGCTCAAGCGAGGCATTCTCGATGCATAGTGCTCAATCGATGGCCATGGGCGAGAGTGCGGCGTATGTCGCGCACGAAGTGAACCAGCCGCTGGCGGCAATCGTGCTGAGCGCGGAAATCGCCTTGGAATGGCTGACGCGGGAGCCGCCGAATCTCGATCTGGCAAAGCAGGCGATCGAGCGGGTCATCGGTAACAGTCACCGGGCTGCGGATGTAGCACGCAGCGCGCGGGATCAGGTCAGGAGGTCTCCGATCGACATTACAGACGTCGATATCCACAATGTCATCGAGTGTGTGCTGGACGCGAGCAGTTTGGACGTGCATCGTCTCGGCATTGTCGTAGAAACGCAGTTCGCTCCCGGTCTCGGCGGTGTCAGGGGCGACCGTGTGCAATTGGAGCGCCTGACCGGCAATCTGATTGCGAACGCGATCGATGCAGTGAGCACCGTTGACGATCGCCCGCGCAGGCTGCGCATCAGTACCGGCATCGATGCGGACGGCGACATGTCGGTGGCGGTGGAGGATTCCGGAACAGGCATCGACGCGGCGAAGCTCGAACGCATCTTCGACCCGTTTTTCACGACGAAAGCCGATGGTCTGGGACTGGGTTTGCCGATCTGCCGCTCCATCGTCGAGTCGCATGGCGGGCGACTGTGGGCAACCGCTAATCCGGTGCATGGAAGTACTTTCAGGTTTACGTTGCCGAGGCAATCGCGCTGAGATTCTTTCGTTGTCCTTTCCTTTTCTTCCTCCTCCTCCGGTGAGAGAGCCTAAGAGAAGGCGCCGTGTTACAAATGAAATGCTCGCGCTGTCTGTTGAAATCCCACGTCGACGCGTTGCCACTAATGTTGCATTACCCATTCGGCAACGCAGGACATAGATCGATGACACATCCAGTGACCCAGGTCGGATCCGAGAGCGACTCTCTGGCCCAAGCCTTTGGCTCGCTTCTGCCATCCAGGCTTGGGCTGGGCGAGGCCGTGCGATTTCAGTCTGTTGCCACGCTCAATCGCCTGCTCGCGCATACCATGGCAACGCGAGATCTCTACAAGAAGGCACATTGGCAGTCGGGCGGTGCGAGCTTCTATGAGCTGCATCTCCTGTTCGACAAACACCATGGGGAGCAAGTCGAGATCATGGATGCGCTCGCCGAACGCGTGCAGACGCTCGGTGGCGTTGCCCTGGCCCTGGCACAAGACGTCGTAACGGAGAGCCGCATTGCGCGAGCGCCGCGAGGCCGGGAATACGTGACGGCTCAGTTGCGTCGCCTCGTCGATGCGCACGAATTCATTCTGGAGGAGGCGCGACCGCTGGCGCGGGAAGCGTCCGAGCGGGGCGACGATGGCACCAACGATCTGCTGGTAAGCCAGGTCGTGCGCACGAACGAGCTGCAGAGCTGGTTCGTCAGCGCGCATCTCGCCGGCCGCAGCGCATCGACTTGAGTGAGCTTCCCTGCTCAATGGTCACTGGCTCGCGCTCGTTGGCTGACCGCCATTCTCCCGGTAGCGCTGCTCGCTGCTGCGATCTTCATTCTGCACAGAGAACTGAGCGCGCAGCAGTTGGACAAAGCCTTGCAGGCTGCCAAGGGTCTGTCAGTCGCGACCCTCGTGATGGCGGTAGCGTTGACCGTGGTCAACTACCTGCTGCTGTCGGCATATGATTTCCTGGGCCTGCGATACATAGGTAAGCACATCGGCCGCGGACGCACGGTGCTCACGGCATTCATTGCGTACGCGTTCTCGCATAGTTTGAGTTTCGGAGCGCTCACCGGCGCCGCCATCCGCTATCGGTTCTACGCGAGCGATGGATTGGCGGCGAGCGATGTCGCTGTGCTCACCGTCTTCAACTCGATGACCCTGGCCACGGGCTTCCTGCTCGGTGCCGGTCTGTCGTTGACGTTTGCGCCGATCCAGATGGCGGCTGTGCTTCACATTCATGAGATGTGGGTGAGCACGCTCGGAGCGGTCATGGTCGCAAGCGTTGCCGGATACGTAACGATCGCGGCACGCGATGGCGTGCAAAGAATCTGGCGCTGGTCGGTTCGTACTCCGGGACCGCGTCTCGCGCTCGAACAGCCGGCGCTCGGACTACTCGATCTGATGCTTGCAGGCGCAGTGCTGTGGAGTTTGCTCCCCGCACAGCACGGGATTGGCTTCGCTACATTCACCGGCGTTTATGCCATTGCCGTAATGGCGGGAATTCTGAGCCACGTACCGGGCGGCATCGGCGTCTTTGAATCCGTCGTGCTGTTGCTGCTGCCGCAGATTCCTGCGCATTCACTGGCGGGTGCGCTGATCGCCTATCGCATCATTTACTACGTTGCTCCGTTGACGATTGCCGGTCTTCTGTTTGGCGCACGCGAATTCACGGGGCAGCGCGCCAGGTTGATCGTCATGAAGCGAGCAGCAGAACTCGTTGCGCGTTCCATCGTGCCGCTCGTGGCAACGCTGGTGGTGGCGCTCGCCGCAGTGGTGCTCCTGCTCTCCGGCGCCACGCCTGGCATCGATTCGCGTCTCGCAACGCTCAGCCAGGTCGTCCCTTTGGCGGTGCTGGAACTATCGCATCTCGCTGGCAGCGCCATTGGCGTCACGCTGCTGATCCTGGCCCGGGCTCTCTACAGGCGGGTGCGTGCTGCCTATCACATCACGTTCTGGCTGCTGCTCGGCGGGATTGCAGCGTCGCTCCTGAAAGGCGGCGATTTCGAGGAGGCAATACTGCTGGCGGCAGTGCTGGGTTTCCTGTATCTCGGCCGCGATGCGTTCTATCGCTCATCCTCGTTGCTTTACGAACGCTTCACGCCGGTGTGGATCGCGACTGTCGCTGCCGTTCTCATACTGGTAACAGTCGTTGGTTTCGTCACGCATCGCCAGGCCGCGTATTCAAGCGATCTGTGGTGGACGTTCGCTTTGGAGGGTGACGCTTCACGCATGTTGCGCGCCTCACTTGTCGCCGCGACCGTTGGCAGCGCGATTCTGCTGGCCAACCTGCTCGGTCCGCCCCACT
Source organism: Steroidobacteraceae bacterium (assembly GCA_040509875.1). Classification (GTDB taxonomy): domain Bacteria; phylum Pseudomonadota; class Gammaproteobacteria; order Steroidobacterales; family Steroidobacteraceae; genus Steroidobacter. The sequence goes on from JBEVKB010000131.1 coordinate 42,501, forward strand.
CGGTGGTGATTGCCAATTCAGACTTCAACATTGAGCGAGTGCGTGGTGCACTCGGGCAGGCCGATGCCTCGCTGGCCCAAGCGGTGCTGGCTGGCGATAAGCGTTTACTCATGAGCGACAGCGGCCGCTCCTTGATCATGTACCAGATTGCGCGTCGCAGCTGGGTGGCGCTCGGCGGTCCCGTGGGTGCGCGGGCGGAGCACGAAGCACTCGTGTGGAAGTTTCGGGAGCTGTCGGACCGGCATGGCGGCTCGGCTGCTTTCTACCAGGTGGGTCCGCAGCGACTGGCGTTGTACGTCGACCTGGGCATGGCCACGCTGAAACTCGGCGAGGAGGGCAGAGTGGCGCTGGAGGATTTCTCTCTCGATGGCAGTGCGCGCGCGGAGCTGCGCCAGGCGCATCGTCGTGTTGCACGCGTCGGTGCTACGTTCGAAGTGGTTTCACCTGAGAAATCCAACGTCCTGTTGCCGGAGCTTCGCGCGATTTCCGATGCGTGGTTGGCTGATAAGGCAACCGCGGAGAAGCGCTTCTCCGTCGGAAGTTTCACCGCTGCATATGTAAGCCAGTTTCCCATCGCATTGGTGCGTCATGCCGGAAAGCCCGTGGCATTCGCCAACCTGTGGACGACGCCCGGCAGGGAAGAGCTCTCTGTCGATCTCATGCGCTTCGGCGCCGATGCGCCGCATGGGACCATGGATTTCCTGTTCACGGAATTGATGCTGTGGGGCAGGGCGGAACGCTATGGCTGGTTCAACCTGGGCATGGCGCCGCTCTCCGGACTTGCCACCCATTCGCTCGCACCGACCTGGCACCAACTCGGTAATTTCATCTATCGACATGGTGAGCATTTCTACAACTTCGAAGGATTGCGACGCTACAAGGCGAAGTTTCATCCGCAATGGGAACCACGGTACCTGGTGGCGCCGGACGGATTCGCGCTGCCACGTATATTCACGGATATCGCCGTGCTCATCGCGGGCGGATTGAAGCAACTGGTCTCCAAGTGAGCGCGCGAGAGACGGCTTCGCCGTAAGAGGACCCTCACCGGCGCGAAGACGCTCTACCTCTACCGAAACCGGGAGAGGTAGAGAAACGACACTTTCGGGTAGCTCGTGGATACCCGAAAGTGTCTCGATGGACTCAGGCCGCATGCGATTCATCGCGCAGCACGATTCACACGTCAAACATGACCGCGACTTGCTACAGTGCGAGTGCGCAGGCCATCGGAGACGTGATGAAAACTGGCGTGGACACTATTCGCATACTGGCGGCGGACGATCATCCGCTGTTGCGCGAAGGGATCGCTGCACTGATCGGAGTCCAGAGCGACATGCGCCTCGTGTCCGAGGCGTCGACCGGTCGCGAAGCCATCGAACAGTTTCGAGCGGTGCAACCCGATGTCACGTTGATGGACATCCAGATGCCGGAAATGAGCGGCATCGATGCGCTCATCGCCATCCGCAACGAATTCCCCGCGGCGAAGGTGATTATCCTGACGACCTATGGCGGCGACATGCTGGCAAGGCGCGCGCTGAAAGCAGGTGCGCAGGCCTATATCCTGAAGGGCCTGGTACGTAAGGGTCTGCTCGATACCATTCGCGCCGTGCACGCCGGGCAACGCAGGATTCAGCCTGAGGTTGCAAATGAGTTGGCGGCCCATCTCGGCGAAGACAACCTGTCGGCACGCGAGATCGAAGTGCTGCAATTGGTCGCGACGGGAAACTCGAACAAGCAGATCAGCGCGAAACTCGCCATCGGCGAGGAAACCGCCAAGGCCCATCTGAAGCACATCATCGCAAAGCTCAATGCCAACGATCGCGCGCACGCGGTGATGCTTGCATTGGAGCGCGGCATCCTGACGACACTGCTGACATTGCGCGCTTGATGTCTCAGCCTACCTTCGGCCAGCCTGGCCGAGATTTCTCCTGAAATATTGCCGGTGACGTTCGGACATGGCTCTGGAGGTCATGCGCCTTAGCGTGGGGCGTGATTCTTTGCCGGAGATCCGCTGTGCGCCTGATAGTTCTCGAAGTTTGCGCGTGCATCGTTCTGCTGTTGTTTGTCTCGACGATGGTCGCCATCGCCCGGCATCGCGCCGGGCGTTCTCGGCAGGAGCGACAACGGCCCTCTGCATTGTCTGAATTCTCATGGGCAGTCGTTCCCTGGCTCATGGTCGTCGGCAGCGTGTGGCCGTCAGTGAGATTGATTGCCGCACTTCCCTGACGTCAAGCGTCTCGCATTTCCTCGGCGGCTTCATGTGCAATCCGAATCGGCGCGCCCGACATGTCGATGTAACCCGCCGCTCCGATTCTCCATTCCAGACGGTGAGGAGAAAGCATTGCGCTTTCCGCCGGCTGCAATACGAGCAACTCGAGGGAACCCGCATGTTGAAGCGAACATATCTACCGCTGGCCGTCATCGCACCAGTTTTCGCATTGGGCGTGGCGCAAAGCGCGTCGGCACGCGAGAGCGACAGTCCGTGGTCGACCACATTGACGGCCGGAGCGAACCTGCTGCCGCACTCGACCTTTCTGCATTCGAGGAACGCCACGGTCGGGCCGGGCAACGTGTCGCTCGACAGTCTGACGTTCGACGACCTGTTCAATCCCGATCCCAGTTTCGGTCTCGAACTGGGTTACCAGCTCACCAGCGACCTGGAGTCCTTCGTCCGTTTCGATTACTCGCAGATGAGCGGCACGAACGCTTTGTTGGGCCGCGTGACTACGGCCGGTGGCGTGTCCGCCATCCGCGGCGACTTCGACGACCTGAAGACGTACTCACTCGACGTGGGCACGCGCTTTTATTTTCATGACGGCAACAAGGTACGACCGTATTTGACGGGCTACCTCGGAGTGGATCGCGGCGATGCCGTCTACGGACACTTCAGCGTCGGCGGTGCGACTCTCGGTCGCAGGCGGGAAACCGTCCTGCCACAGGAGACACGCTTCGATGCCGGCGTGGAAGCGGGCATCGACTATCGGTTCGAAAGCCAGTGGTCGGTGCGTCTTTCCGTCGGCGCCGATTATTCGAGCTCGCGCCACGAGGAGACACGGGCATTCGAAACGCTCGGCCTTGGGCCTATACGCGTTTCCGACCAGACCTGGAGCATTCCCATCGACCTGGGCTTGAGCGTCAAGTTCTGATTCGATAGCTCGGCGCTGATCGGCAACCCCGGTCAGCGCCGACATCGTGTGTGAGGAATTTCGAGTCGAGTACCGCGATGCCTTCGTTCGAATCCATGCTTTGCAGAGTCGTCGGACTGCGCAGGGCACGAGATGACAATTCCCCTGAACGCAGGCGTGCGGCAAAGGGTCCGCACGAAGCTCAATCCAGGTTCGCTCCCCCGGAAAGGCTCGGGGGCGTGGCTGAGGTGGCCGCGTCGATCGTTCACGAGATCAACCAACCGCTCGCCGCCATGATGACGAGCGCCGAGTCGTGCCTGCTGTGGCTCGGCAACGAACCGCCGGATGTGGAGCGGGCGCGCAAGGCGGCCGAGCGCATTCTGAGAGCCGGGAATCATGCCGGTGACATCATCGCCAGCATCCGGATGCTCGCGCGGAAATCGTTGCCGCAACTGGTGCCGGTGGACGTCAACGGCATCATCGTCGAGGTGATCGATTGGATGCGCGGCGAGTTGGACGCCCTGGGCATCGTGCCCGAACTGGATCTGCAGGATCCGCTGCAGGTCGTCATGGGGGATCGAACCCAGTTGCAGCAGGTGCTGATGAACCTGATCCGCAATGCCATCGAGTCTATGTACGATGCGTCTATGCTGCCGCGACTGTTGGAGTTGAAGAGCTGCATCGACGCCGACGGTGTCGTACTGATCGCCGTTTCCGATTCCGGCAGCGGCCTCGATCCGGCAGTGGCGGGGCGGATGTTCGAGCCGTTCTTCACTACGAAGAGCGCGGGAACGGGATTGGGGTTGTCTATCTGCCGCTCCATAGTTGAAGCCCACGGAGGACAACTGTGGGCTGTGCCGCGCTTACCCCGGGGAAGTACGTTTCAGTTTACTCTTGCGGGCTCGAGGGCCAGTGGTGTGGTCGGGCGCGTGAGTGGCGCGTATTACGCCAATCCTTGAGCTTCTCCCTGTCTGCTGAATCTGGCTTCCTCCCCCGCTCGCCGGGGGAGGACTGAAGGAGGGGGCTCTTATCTTCTCTTGAGTCACAGCAGTCCCACTTCCTCCTTCTCCGTTCTTACTTCCCGAAGAGAATGGAGCGAAGACGCCCCCACCTCAATCCTCCCCCGGCGAGCGGGGGAGGAAGCCGGAAAGGCGGAGTCGTCCTCCATCGCGCGTGACGTCGGAGACACGCGGATGCTCTCACCGCGCACGACCTTCACCTGCGCATCGAAAAAATAGCCAACACCGCGTTCCGTCTTGATGAATTGTGGATGCGAAGGGTCCAGCTCGATCTTGCGTCGCAACCGCATGATCTGTACGTCGATCGAACGATCGTAGACTTCCGTGCTGTGCAGGCGTGACAGCTCCAGCAATTGATCGCGCGTCAGAACGTGCTGGGGCGATGACAGGAACGCACACAGCAGGCTGAACTCGCCCCTGGAAATCTCGATCTGCTGGCCATCGGGCGAGCGCAGGCGATGCAGGCGTACGTTCAGTTCCCAGCCGGCGAATCGATAGGCTCGCAACGTATCGTCGCGGCCGGGCGCTGTGGTTTCGACTTGCGATCGTCGCAGCACCGCGCGAATTCTTGCCAGCAATTCGCGTGAAGAGAACGGTTTGGTGACGTAATCATCGGCGCCCAGTTCCAATCCCATGACCCTGTCGGCCTCCTCGATCAGACCGGAGAGCACCACGATGGGGATGTTGGAAGTCTCCAGGATGTTGCGCGTGAGGTGCAGGCCGTCATCGCCTCGCAGCCGCATTTCGAGCAGCACCAGGTCGATGGCCTCGCGCCCGATGACTTCCTGCAGCTGTTTGCTCGTGTTGACGGCGGTCACCCGAAAGTCGTGACGGCCCAGGTACTCGCTGAGGTGATGACAGACGTCGGGGTCGTCATCGAGCACCAGCACGTGAGAAGTCATCGTTTCCATATTGTTCATACTCGCCTGCCTTATTCGTCGAAAGCATTCTTCCCGGTGTTTCGTCGAAGTATCGAGACGCGCATTCGAAGCATTCATCCGGCGCGCCTGTTGGATCGAGCGTAGTCATCGCCGCGGGCAGCGCCAATCAAGTGTTTGCGTTAGGGCAGGGCGGGCAAAAAATATGCAAAAAAGCATGAACGACCGCGTCTGTCGCGATCGCTATCGTGTGGTCAGGGAAGCTCTCCCGAGCGAGGCTGATCACCGGTGTGTTCCAGCCAGCCACCGCCGAGCGCGCGGTATAGATCCACCAGGTTGGTGAGGCGTTGCAGGCGTGCCGAAACCAGCACCTGCTCGGCGTCGTACAGTGCAGTCTGCGCCGTCAGCACGTCGAGATAACTGGCCTGGCCGTTGCGATATAGCAGTTGGGCGAGTTCGAAACGACGCCGCTGTGCCGCGGTGAATCGTTCCAGAGAGACAATCTGTTCGTCGAACGTGCCGCGTGCCGCGAGGCCATCGGCGACTTCGCGAAATGCGTTCTGTATCGTCTTCTCGTATTGAGCGACGCCTATTGCCCGGTTGACACGTGCGGCCTGCACACCGGAAGAACGGATGCCAGCATCGAAGATGGTCTCCACTACCGAGGCCTGCACTGTCCAGGCGGACGAGCCTGCCGCGAACAAGTCATTGAGTCCGGCGCTCGCGGTGCCGCCGCTGCTGGTCAACGACAGCACCGGGAAGAATGCGGCTCGCGCGGCGCCGATATTGGCGTTCGCCGCACGCAGCAATGCTTCGGCCTGTAGCACATCCGGTCGGCGAGAGAGCAACGCCGATGGCAAATCAGCTGGGATGTCCGCAAGAATGACCTGGTCTGCGAGGCGGGTAATGGGCGCTGCGACGGCTGGTTGCGGTTGGCCCAACAACACGGTCAATCCATTTTCGGCCTGTGCCCTGGCGCGCAACTGCGCGGCCCGGTTGGCACGGGCCAATTCGACGATGGTCTCGGCCTGGCGCAGGTCGAGTTCACTGGCGCCGCCAGTGTCGAACTGAAGTTTCATCAGGTCGTACGATACCGTCGCGGTTTCGAGCGTTCGCTGTGTTACATCGAGCAGCTCGTCGTTTGCCAGCATGGCGAGATACTGATCCGCGACCTGCGACACCAGCAGAATCTCGGTGGCCTTGCGGCCTTGTACGGAAGCCAGGTACTGCTCGAGCGCCCCTGCTTTGAGACTGCGCAACCGACCGAACAGATCGATTTCCCACGACACCGATGCACCGACCGAATATGAATCCAGTCGGCTTGCGTTACCGCCCGCACGCGGAGCAAGGTCGGCAGGTGTTCTTGACCGCTCATGATCGGCGAAGGCCCCGATCTGGGGTGCCAGCGCGGCGGATTGAATGCGGAATTGGGTGCGCAGCAACTCGACGTTGAGCACCGCCATGCGCAGGTCGCGATTGTTTCGGAGCGCGACCTCAACCAGTAATTGCAGGCGCGGATCCGCAAGGAAGTCGCGCCATCCTATGTCCCCGGCCGCTGCCATGGACGATGGATCTTCCTGAGCGTACGCGGCGCCTTTCGGATAAGCATCGGCGACGGGTTGAGGAGGCCGGTGATATTCAGGGGTCAGCGAGCAGCCCGTCAGCAGGAGCGTGGCGACAGTCAGGCTGCGTGCTCGCGAAGTGGAAGTGGTCATCTCACGTGCTTCCCTGGTCGACGATCACGGGCGCGGCGGCGACTGGCGGCGGCGTGTCCGACGGCTGCACGCCTCGTCCGAGGCGTTGTGCAATCACGACGTAGAACATGGGGATCAGGAAGGTCGCGAGAAATGTCGCACTCAGCATGCCGCCGATCACGCCGGTGCCGATGGCGTTGCGACTTTCCGAACCCGCGCCGCTCGCGATCGCCAGCGGCAGCACGCCGAGCATGAATGCCATCGAGGTCATCAGGATGGGGCGTAATCGCAGATGCGCGGCTTCGAGTGCGGCTGCGACGAAGGTGCGTCCTTCGAAATGCAGGTTGCGCGCGAACTCGACGATCAGGATCGCATTCTTCGCCGACAGGCCGATGGTCGTGAGCAGGCCCACCTGGAAGTAGACATCGTTCGACAAGCCGAACAGCATCGCTGCCGCCAGTGCGCCGAGCACGCCCAGCGGCACCACCAGGATCACCGAGACTGGAATCGACCAGCTTTCATAGAGCGCGGCGAGGCTCAGGAATACCACCAGCACCGAGATCGCATACAGGAATGGCGCTTGCGAGCCTGACAGCACTTCCTGCAGCGACAGGCCGGTCCATTCGTAACCGACACCGGGTGGCAGGCCGGCCACCAGTCTCTCCATGGTCTTCAACGCCTCGCCAGTGCTGTACCCCGCGGCAGCCTGTCCCTGGATCTCGATGGAGGACACGCCGTTGTAGCGTTCGAGCTTAGGTGAGCCGTAAGACCACGCGCCAGTCGCGAACGTGGAGATAGGCACCATCGTACCCTGCGCATTGCGCACGTAGTGCAGCCCCAGGTCTTCCGGATTCATGCGGAACTGCTCGTCGGCCTGCACGAACACTCGCTTGATGCGCCCGTCGGTATCGAGAAAATTATTGACGTAGCTCGACCCCCACGCGATCGAAAACGATTGATCGATGTCACCGGGGTTGACCCCCAGCGCGCTGGCCTTCTCGCGATCGATGGTGATGACGAACACCGGGTTGTCGTTGAGTCCGTTCGGTCGGACCTGCGTGAGCGACGGTTCTTTGGCGGCAGCCGCAAGCAGTTTGTCCCGCGCCTCGATGAGCCGCACGTGACCGATGCCGCCCCGGTCTTCGAGTTCGAGGTCGAAGCCGGAGGCTGTGCCGAGTTCGCGGATCGGCGGCGGATTCACGGGAATCACCAATGCGCTGCGACCGCCGGCGTAACGCGCACCGATGCGGCCCATCAGCGCTTGCACGCTCAGATTCTTGTCCGTGCGCTGCGACCAGTCCTTGAAGCGCACGAACAGCAGTCCCTGGTTCTGGCCCCGGCCGGCGAAGTTGAAACCGTTGATCTGGAACACTGCGTCGACCATCCGCGCTTCATCGCGCAGCAGGTGCTGGCTCACCTCGTCGAGCACCATGGCGGTGCGCGACTGCGTCGAGCCTGGAGGGCCCTGGACCAAAACGTAGACATACCCCTGGTCTTCGTCCGGCAGGAATGCTGTCGGCAGCCGCACGAACAACCAACCGACAGCAACGAGCAGCGCGCAGTAAACCAGCATCCAGCGTCCCGATCGCCGCAGGATGCCGCGTACACCGCCCAGGTACCGGTCTCGTCCGCTTTCGAAGCTGCTGTTGAACCAGCGGAAGAAACGGTTGACCGGCTTGCCTGCTCGTCCCTCCGGTTTGAGCAGCATGGCGCAGAGCGCCGGCGTCAGGCTCAGTGCGACGAAGACTGACAGCAACATCGCGGCGACGATGGTGAGCGAGAACTGGCGATAGATGGCGCCCACCGAACCCGATGAAAACGCCACCGGCACGAACACCGCGGACAACACGAGTGCGACCCCGACCAGCGCGCCCGTGATCTGGCTCATCGCCTTGTGCGTAGCGTCGCGTGGCGACAGGCCTTCCTCGGCAATCAATCGCTCGACGTTCTCCACCACCACAATAGCGTCGTCCACGAGCAAGCCGATGGCGAGCACCATGCCGAACATGGATAGCGTATTGATGGAGAAGCCCACCGCGGCCATGACGCCGAACGTTCCAAGCAGTACCACCGGCACGGCAATGGTCGGAACGAGCGTTGCACGCAGGTTCTGCAGGAACAGCAGCATGACGAAAAAAACCAGCACGATGCCTTCGAGCAGTGTCTTGATTACCTCCTGGATGGATATCCGCACGAACGGTGTCGTGTCGTATGGATAGACGACGCGCATGCCGGGAGGGAAGTACTTCGCCAATTCGGCGATGCGTGAGCGGATCGAGTCGGCGGTCTGCAATGCGTTCGCGCCGGTGGAGAGTTGGAAGCCGATCGCGGCGGCCGGTTGCCCGTTGTACTTGGAATTGACATTGTAGTTTTCCGCTCCCAGGCCCACGCGTGCGACGTCGCGTAACCGCACTTGCGAGCCGTCGGAGTTTACTTTCAGCAGAATGCGCTCGAATTCCTCGGGCGTTCGCAACAACGACGATTCGGTGATCGAAGCTGTCAGTCGCTGGGTAGTGGGTGCAGGCGTGCCGCCGAGCTGGCCGCCGGAGATCTGCACGTTCTGCTTGAGCAGCGCCGCCGTGACGTCGACCGGCATCAATGCAAAGCTGTTCAGGCGGTTGGCATCGAGCCAGATCCGCATCGCGTACTGCGTGCCGAAGACGGTGATGGTGCCGACGCCGTTGAGGCGGCTCACCGGGTCCTGCACGTGGGACACGACGAAATCGGCGATGTCGAAGCGCGTCATGTCCGGGTCCGAGGAAATGAACGCCGCGACCAGCAGGAACGAGGTGCTGGACTTGGAGACCTTGATGCCGGTCTGCTGTACCTGCTGCGGCAACAACGGTACGGCGAGCTGCAGCTTGTTCTGGACCTGCACCTGTGCGATGTCGGGGTCGGTGCCCGGTTCGAACGTGATCGTGGTGGTCGACTGGCCGGAGTCGTCGCTGGTGGATGCGAGGTACAGCAGGTGGTCGATGCCGCTCATCTGCTGTTCGATCACCTGGACCACCGTGTTCTCGATGGTCTCAGCGGAGGCGCCCGGATAGCTGGTGGCGATCTGGATGGAAGGCGGCGCGACGGTCGGATACTGCTCGATCGGCAGGCGCGTGATCGACAAGGCGCCGGCGAGAGCGATGAGTATCGCGATGACGATGGCGAAGATCGGACGGTCGATGAAGAAACGTGCCATGGCGCGGGAGTGCCTCTGCGATTATTTGGCGGCAGGTTTCTTCACCGGCTGCGATGCCGATGGCGACGATGGTGGAGTCGCCGGCACCGGCTTCACCACCATTCCCGGCTGCACCAGCTGCAGGCCACCGACGATGACTTTGTCGCCTTCAGCGAGGCCGCTTTCGACGACCCACTGGTCGCCCGATGTGCGGGTCGCATCGACAGTCAGCAACTTCACTTTGTTGTCGCCACCGACTGTCAGCACCGTCGCTCGGCCGGTGCGGTCGTGGGTCACTCCGTCCTCTGGCACCAGGATGGCGAGATCGTCGCGGCCCCGATCGATGCGCGCGCGCACGAACATGCCTGGCAGAAGCACGTGCTGCGGATTGGGGAAGAGGGCGCGCACGGTGACGGATCCGGTGCCGGGATCTACCGTGATGTCCGTGAATTCCAGCTTGCCGGTATTCGGATACACGCTGCCGTCTTCCATGGTGAGTTGCACTTTCGCCTGTCCCGGCCCGTTGAGTTCGAGCCGGCCAGACGCGACCTGCTGTCGCAATTGCAGGCCCTCGACGCTGGTTTGGTTGAGGTCCACGTAGATCGGATCGATCTGTTGAATAGTCGACAGGAGCGTAGCTGCGCTCGCCTGTACATAAGCACCGGGCGTGACCAGTGACGAGCCGATTCTTCCGGAGACCGGTGCGATCACCGCGGTGTAGCCGAGATTTATGGTTGCTGTCTGCACCGCTGCGAGGCCTGCCGCGACATCCGCTTCCGCCTGTCGTTGAGCCGCCACTGAATTGAGGTATGCCTGCTTGCTCACTGCATTGGCGGCGACGAGCACGGCATCGCGTTCGGCCTGCACTCTAGTCGATTCGACATTGGCCCGCGCACGCGCCAGTTGTGCTTGGGCACTCGCAAGCGCTGCTCGGTAGGGCGCGGGGTCGATCTGATAGAGCAACTGATTCGCCTCGACGTCGCCGCCTTCATCGAAGGCGCGTCGTAGGACGATGCCGTCCACTCTCGCTCGCACCTGTGCAACCAGATATGCCGTCGTGCGGCCCGGCAGGTCTGTCGTTACCGGGACCGAGGCTCGCTGCACAGTCACGACGTAGACTGTTGGAGCAGCTGCCGGTGGCGCTTCATGCTTGCCGCCACAGCCGGTGGCGGCTAGAACGATCAAATTAAAAAACACCCTCTTCGAGACATTTCGCGCCGGATGGGGGGAGGGGGTGGCAGTGAAATGCATATCGTTGAAGAGGGTGGTTGGAAAGCTTCCGAGCATGTTGGCTGCTGTTGCCTGGAGGTTAGATTTGCCTGTAGATGTCGCGACACCATGTCGAAAATGCCGGGACGCGTTTCAGTTGAAGCGACTCGCGGCGGCCACACGCAAGGCGTCGCGCGCCCGTTCCTGGTAATTGAGGGCCGAAGTGCGCAGGTTGTTTTCCTCGACGAGGAACGGCGTGCGTGCGAGATAGGCAAGCACTCGCGGTACGCCGAATTCGGCGATCAGCGGCCTGATGATGAGGATGCCGCCGTAGCGTTGCGCATCGGCGTACTCCAGCTGGCCGTAACGCCAGATTCTTTTGTTGAAGGCCGCGAAGTCTTCGGGCCAGATCCGGTCGAGCCGGTTCTCGTTGAACACCAGGCTGCGACGCGTCTTCACGTATTGTGGAATGGCGCTGATGAGCATTTCGCACGGCAGCCGCACGCTCACCTCGACGGATCGGCAATTGCCGTGCGGCCACTTCAGCCCGCGACTCGCGGCGGCTTCCTGCAGGAATGCGCTCCACAAGGCGTTGTCGATGGCTTCGATGACGGGAAACTCGCGTTGGTATTCTTCCTTCTGGTAGTAGGGCCAGTAGTAACTCCCCCAGCGCAGCGGCCTGGGTGTCTTGGCGTTGATGATGCCGCGCGGAATCAACAGCTGGTGTTGCTCGGCATCGTAGGCAATGCCGCCTTGGAGGATTTCGTACTGCGGATCCTCCCGCTTGACGAACCGGATGCGGATCTCGGCAGGCATCGCCACGGAGAGATCGCCGAATGCACTTTCGATGGCATCGGTGCGAAATGCGATCAGCTCCGTGAGGATCTGCTCGCACCGACGTCTCTCGTGCTCGCACGCCATGCCCAGTGTCGGGACCAGCAATCCAATCCACACTATCCACGGTTTCATCGGCGCCTCCACGGCGTTGCTGCGGGATCGATGCAGGCTTGCCGGTCGGCGTGACAGAGCTATTGCTGAGCGGGTGGGTTGGGTTACGCGTGAAAGGCTGCCGGACGTAGGATCGGCATCGGGGAACAATTCGTCGGTTACCGCGAATGCACCGGCTCTCGGTGTGTCACCTGAAACGCCCCACGCAAGCACCGTCACAGCCGAGCAATTCATCGCCATCAATTTCGCATCGTCGAGATACTCGACCAGCGATGGCTAGGGAAAATGAAATGACGACGCTCCGCCTGAAATACGCAATCGCCACGACACTGCTATTGAGCAGCATCGCTGCAGGCGCAGCGCAGGCTCAAGCCACGGACGAGTCGCAACAGCTGGAGGAAATGCGCCAGCAGATAGAGAAGCTGCAGCGTCAAATGCAGGAGTTGCAGGCGCAACAGCAAGCCCGTGCGACGCAGTCCGCCCAAGTACTGCCATCAGCGACCGTAGCAACTGCCGAAACGCGCGTCACGAGCGACCAACCTTCATTCAGCGCGGGCCCTCTCACCATGACGCTAGGTGGATTTGCCGACTTCATCGGCGTCTATCGCAACCGCTTCGAAGCAGCGGACGCCGCCACCAATTTCAATACGGGCATCCCATTTCCGAACTCACTCCAATACCATGTTTCGGAATTCCATCTGACCGCGCGCCAGAGCCGCTTTTCCCTGCTTACCCAAGGCCCGCAGGAAGGCGATGGCACTGCCGAGGCATACCTGGAGATAGACTTCCAGAGCGCCGCGCCGACGGCGAACTCAGTAGAGAGCAACAGCTACAACCCGCGGTTGCGACATTACTACGCGACGTATCGTCGCCAGCGCGCCGGTTTCTACATGCTCGCAGGACAGACTTACAGCTTGGCGACGCTCGGCAGGAAATCCCTGGCGCCGAGGCAGGAACAGCTTCCGAGCAGCATCGATGGGCAGTACGTCGTGGGTTTCAACTGGACTCGCAATCCGCAACTGCGCTTCGTGCAGGAGCTCGGCAAGACAGCGACACTCGGCCTGTCCCTGGAAAATCCACAGGCCAGCATATTCAACGGTCCCAACAATCCGCTGGTGCCGACATTGACGAGCGTGCCGGGCGGCTTCATGTTGGCGCCGACCACGAACTACTCGACGGACGTGGCGCCCGATGTCATCGCTAAGATCGCGTGGGATCCGGGCTTCGGCCACTACGAGTTGTACGGCTTGAGCCGTGCGTTTCGCGACCGGGCCGCACAGGAGAATCACACGATCTACGGCGGTGGCTTGGGTATAGGCATGATCCTGCCTCTGAGCCCGCAACTGGATTTCCAGCTGAGCGGCCTCTCGGGCCGCGGCATCGGTCGTTATGGATCTGCGCTACTTCCCGACGTCACGCTCAGGCCCGACGGGCAACTGGCGACCATCGACGCTTACCAGGCACTGGTCGGCCTGGTTTATCGCCCGACACCGGCATGGACGCTTTATGGCTATGCCGGCATCGAGGACGCAGACTCGCGGCATTTCACAGCGACCGTCGGCGACACGACCTTGGCGTACGGCTACGGCAGTCCTCTGTATGACAACAGTGGCTGCCTCATCGAAGGCAGTACTGTTTGCGCGGCAAACACTTCACGTGTCGAGCAGGGAACGCTCGGCGCCTGGTGGAAGTACTACGAGGGCAAGCTCGGCAATCTTCAAGTCGGACTGCAGGGCTCGTACACGAAGCGCACCGCGTTCGACGGTGTCGGTGGCAGTCCCGACACCAGCCTCACGACCTTCCTGCTGTCGTTCCGGTTCTACCCTTATCAGAACTGACCGGACCTTCTGTAACTACTTCACGCTGTAACCGCGCGCATCGAGACAGGCCGCCTGTGCACGGAGGTAGTCCGCTCGCTTCGCGGTTGCCACGTCCGCAGCAACGCCGCCGCCACCGCGAGTCGGATCGAAGCCGGTTTGATCCGCCGCTGAACGATAGCAGTCGAAACGATCTTTGGCCTGCTGGTCCTGCGATTGCCCATTGCGCGGATAGATGAAGATGTTATCGCTCAGCGGCGCCTGCGTCGTGCCGCCTGCAGCGATGCCCGAAGGAGGGTCGACCACCTCGTACTCGCCCTGGCCCGAGTCCCACGTGTAATACGTGTCGTTGGCATAGTAGTAGGGAACGCCGCCCCACCAGACGGTGGAGTAATAGAGCGGCAGCAGCGGTACGAAGGCGCCGATGGGTGCGCCAATCACTATCGACACCCCGCCATCGCGGCGGTACCAGTGACCGCGGTCGTACCAGTAACTGTTGCCGCCGTGACGAATTTCATAACCGCCATGCAATGGCCCATGCAGGGCGTAGCCGTGATCGTAGTACGGACGATCGTGTTGGAAGCGGTCGTCCATATGCATGTGTTCGCGCAGGCCCGGGTTGCCGCGACCGCCTCCATAGCCATCCCGGTTCTGCGCCTGCGCCACTGCCAATGCGCCGACGACGAGAAACGCGACGGCGAACGACGATGCGAAGACACGCCTCACGAAACGACGATGCGCGTGCTCTTCGTGCTGCGATGTTGTGATCCGATCCATGTCCACTCCTACTGTTTATCTAACGCTATAGCCGCGCGCTTCCAGGCATGCGCTCAATGCTCTACGGAACTGCGCTGCTTGCTGCTCGAGCATTGCCGCCCGCGCGCCATTCGCATCGACTGCGGCTGCAGCCTGCGCGTGGCTGGTTTCGTTCGCTCGTTCCGCGTCGACAATGCCTCCAATCGCCGCGCCGGCAACTGCACCGAGCAAAGCACCGCGCCCCGAATGCCACGGATTCGAAACGGCTGCACCGACCACTGCACCCGTGACTGCACCGGCGCCAACAGCAGCGCCGGGTGGCGGTCCACTCATCACAACCATTCGATTGTGTGGCGGCACCTGCGGGAGACTGGGATCGAAACCTGTCTGCGTCACTGCCCATTGGTTGCACTCGTACCGGTCGCGATCCTGCTGCGCCATGGGAACCTGGCGATTTCCCGAGGGATAGAAATAGACCGTGGTATCGGGAGGAGGCGGCGCGGACGCGGGGACCTCTACGGGTTGAGCGACGCATGCTTGCAAGAGGCACAACGCAGTCAGGATCGGCAGCAGCGCGGGAGATGTGTTCACAGTCGGTTCCGATGGGGAAGCAGCGGACAGAGTGTGTCTGCGCGATTACCGGCTGGTTGCGATGCCCAGCCGCTGCATTACGCGTGAAACCGAAACTGTTCGCGCCAGAATCGTCGGTGCACGTGCCTATCATGCTTTTCCATTAGATCCTGCCGCACATCACTTCGCCAGAATACGCATCCGGCAGAGCGGGCTCGCGGCCTGTGACGTCGCAAGCCCCAAGGCGCGAGGCGCTCTCGATTATGAGAACCATGATTTGCACCGCGCGCGTCATTGGTAGCTGAACTCAGGATCTCCGAGACGATGACTGAGCAGGTGCGTTCCATCGTGGCAGTGGTCGACGACGATCCGACGATTCTCGAATCGCTCGAGAGTCTGCTGGAAGCCGCCGGCTATGGAGTGCTCCTTTTCAAATCCGCCATCGCGCTGTTGGAGAGCGGTTCCCTCGGCAGCATCGACTGCCTGATCTCCGATGTCGGATTGCCTGCCATGGACGGCCTCCAATTACTTCGCATCGTCGTGGCCACCCGACCGGGACTTGCCGTCCTGTTGATCACCGGCGACCGTTGCCTGACCGCGGCGCCGGCTGCTCCCCACTCAGCATACCGGAGGGTTTTTCACAAACCCTTCGACGGCCACCGGCTGCTGGCGGCTGTGAGCGAGGCAGTGCAGGCTACGCGCAACGGTTCATCCTGAAAGCCGGTTGCACGCGAGCCCGCTGGACTCAAGCCGAGGGGAAGGTTGCATCGATCGACTTGCCGTCAGGACTCTGGCAACGTCCCTCACCGCCGCCCGACATGCCCGACGAAGGATGAACGAGGCGAAAGTTGCAGCGCATGTGTTCGCCGGTGGCGCTGACCAGATTGGCGAGCACGCGGCCGGAATAGTGGGTCATGAAACTCGTGCCGTAGTCGCCGCCCCAGTAAGGCCAATCGTTGAACGAGCCGCGCCAGCCGATCCACAGCGGTTCCAGATCGTCGACCTGTGTCTCGGTGGTCACCTGGAAAAACCTGCCGCTGAATGCCTGGCCGCTCTTCTGCACAGTGGCGGTCATCGTTCCAGTCGTAGCATTGTCGCTGCTCCAGGAGAAAGCCACCGCCGATCCGCCGCCCCTGGTTTCTCCCGTGCCGACCCCAGTGGTCGTACATGCCGCCGCCAGTAACCCGGCTGTAAGCGCCGCGCCCGCCCGCAAATTCTTGCTGAACATGTTCTGAAGCTCCCAGTGCGTGTGCCGGCGGAATACCGTCACCGCTGTCGAGACTGCCTCGGCCGCCATGCCGGACGATGTCGGCGCGAAGCTGCCGCGTTGCAAATGAAACTGCGAGCCTGCGCGGGCCGGTTGCTACCGCAACGGTTACGGCTGCAACGGCGGTTTTACGCGGAGACATCAGAATGGCGGACGGGCCGCTCATTGTCCTTACATCGCAGAGCGCGATGTGGAAGGAGACGACAATGAGTCCCTCGATAAAGGTGAGCGGCGTCGGCCTGTTGTTCCTGTGTGTTGCCGCGGTGGCGACCTCTACATCGAGTGTTGCGCGCTGGCGTAACCTGGTACGGACGGACGTGCACGAACCCGCGCCCCGAGTGCTGAGTGTCGACGAGCAGTTCGAATTGGACATGCTCGCTTATCTCGCTCTCATGTCGCAGTCGTCGGCTGAGCGGTGCACATGGGCCGGTGCGCGCTCCGAAGATGTGCCGGTCGTGGATGCAACGGTCTGCGGCCCCGTGGCGCTCGGCGAAGCGTCGTCGCATGCCGCAACGGGCGACCTGAATGGGGTCTGTCGCCTGGTCGTCGAAACACGCTTGTAGTGCCGATGAACGCCAGGCAAGCGGCAACGACGATCTGCATGCTGGTGTGTGCCGGAATCTGTCCGGCCGCTGCTGCCGGCCCGTTGCGCACGATCCATCTGGACGACGACCTGTTCAGCGGCATGTCGTCGGACGCGGACTATACCGGCGGCGGCGCCATCGCGTTGACGAACGAAATTTCGGATGATGCTTCACCGGGCATGCTTGATTGGCTGTCGCGCATGGATCGAATGACGGGCGTGCAAGCTTCGCGATATCGCTACGAACTGGAACTCGGCGCTGCCGCCTTCACGCCCGCGGATATCGCCAGGAAGGAGGCGATACTGAGCGATCGTCCCTATGCTGGATTGGTCTACTTGTCCGGCGCGCTGGTGCAGGAGCAGGGCGCCCTCAGTTCCGCGGTCACGACTCTGACGCTAGGTTATCTTGGCGGCGATTTCGTGCCGCGTGCACAGCGTCGCGTGCACCGTACGATGCGTTCGATTCAGCCGGAGGGCTGGCATCACCAGATCTCCGATGGCGGTGAAGCCACGGCGCGTGTGATGCATGAGCGCCAGTGGGCCGGTGCGACAATGAACTTCGCGGGCGCGCGATTGCAATGGCTGTACCGGGCGGGCGCCGGCATTGGATTCCTGACCGATGTGAACGCCGGCGTCGCCGCGAGATGGGGCAGGTTCACCGATCCGCGCTGGAGCATTCACTCATCGCCTACTGGGCTGAGCGATCGTGCGATGTTCAGTCACGCCGACCATCGCGATCGGTTCATCTACGGTTCCGTATCGGCAAAGGTGCCGTTCTACAACGCGCTGCTGCAGGGTCAGTTTCGCGATAGCGACGTCACGATTCCCTCCGATGCGCGCCGGCATTTCGTGCCGGAGGTCGCGCTGGGATTGGTCATCGGCCTGTCGAGGGGGCGCGACCTGCATTACTTCATTCGCGCGCAGCTTTCGGACATGCGACTGCCGGAGCGCAGCGATACGACGGTCTACGGCGGAGTCTCCCTGTCCTGGTGAAGCGACCGGCCTGCTAGGAATGCCGGCCCGCGGTCAGGGGGATTTCCAGCTTGGTCGCCATTCTCACCAGTTCGGCCAGCGACTGCGCGGCCATTTTCTGCATCACCTTGCTGCGATGGATCTGGAGCGTGATCTCGCTGATGCCGAGCTGCGCGGCGGCCTGCTTGTTGAGGAGGCCGCTGATGACGAGCGGTAGCACTTCGCGTTCGCGCGGAGTCAGCGAAGCAAGGCGCTGTCGCAACTGTTTGAGTTCGGCACGCTCGCTGCGCGCCTTGCGATCCTGCTCGAAGGACGTCTCCACTGCCTTGAGCAATTGCTGCTGGCTGAACGGCTTCGTCAGGAAGTCCACCGCCCCCGCCTTCATGGCGCGCACGGTGGATGGGATGTCGCCGTGTCCGGTGATGAATACGATAGGAGGATGACAGTCGTCCGCGATCTGCCGCTGCAGGTCGATGCCATTCATGTCGTTCAGTTCGACATCGAGAATCAGGCAGGATGGCAATTCGGGTTGCTCGAACGCGAGGTACTCGGCGCCCGACTCGAACGCGATGGCGTTGAATCCTGCCGACGCCAGCAGTTCCAGGACCGCTTCCCTGACGCGGAAATCGTCATCCACGACGAACACGATGTGACTTGCCATGGTCATGGTGGCGGGTATCGGCAACTGTTGTGCACCTTATGTCATGTTTTGCGTTCGCATTCTGCTCAAGCCTCCACGGCGAGGATCTAACGGAAATACGTTATAGGCAGAGATGCTCGGGCTCTGCTGCATTTTTTACTGAAGCGCGCGATTGAACACAAGGTGCCGATCGGGGGAGGGTGCTGCGTCGAAAACCTGCGCGCGCCATAAGTCATCGCGATTCGCCGTGCCGTCCGCTGCCATGACATCGCTGCCATGACATCATGGCGCCAACGCTTCGAGGTTAGGGAGTTCTCCATGCCCCGCCATGGGTTTCTGTTGGTGGCGTGTGCCGCTGTGCTGATCGTGGGATGGATTCCGGCGAGCGGCGCTCGGGCCGTGACGGCTCTGGTATGTGTCGCGATCCTTGCGTTGGTGCACTGGCAGGCATCGCGATCCCAGCAATTGCGGCGGAGCCTGCAGGAGGGGACTGAGGCAGCGTTGCGACGGAGCGAACAAGATCTCGCGCGCGCTTCTCTGGCCGAGATCACGGCATCCATCGCACACGAAATCAATCAACCGCTGGCCGCCACGGTGGCCAACGGGCATGCCTGCGAAAGGTGGCTGTCGGCGCAGCCACCGAACGTGGAACGGGCGGTATTGACGGTGCAACGTATCGTTCGCGATGCCAATGCAGCGGCGAACGTCGTCAGCCGGATCAGGGCGTTATTCAGTAAGGCGGAGCTGGAACGCTGCGTGCTGGATCTCGGCCTGGTGATCGCGGAAGTCTGTCAGCTGCTCGGTGACGAGCTGCGCGGCGTACAGTTGCTTGTAGAGCGCAGTGATCCGGAAATCCCACCGTTGGTGCGGGCGGATCGTGTGAAGATTCAACAGGTGCTGGTGAACCTGCTGCGCAATGGCATCGACGCGATGCAGGCCGTGACGGGCCGGCAGCGCATCCTGGTTGTCCGCACCGGTGGGGATGCAAAGGGGGATGTCCTCATCGAGATCGCGGACGGCGGCGTCGGCTTTGCCAGCGACGTGGAGATCTTCGAACCATTCTTCACCACCAAGCAAAGCGGCATGGGCATGGGGCTCACGATCTGTCGCTCCATCATCACGGCGCACGAGGGGCGCCTCTGGGCTACACGCAACGCGGAGCATGGATCGACGTTTCATTTCACACTGCCGCGGGCGCATGCGTCGGACTCCCCAGAAGAGACAAGATGCGCCGACGATCGTGGAGAAAGGTGAGTTGATCTTGCCGCACGAACGTGGCACCCCTCGCCGGTGCATGCTTGGCGAGAGACCCGGTCATTCATCCGCCAACTCCCGGGCGCGCGCACAGCGATCGATGACGACATTGCAATCATGTATTTCTCTTAGTCATGGCGCAGTAGTTCCGCTACCGATCAGGATGTAGGATCGCATGTGGCTCTGGATGGCCGGGCACTTCGCCACTGGACGATCGAAGCGCCGGATGAACGGCGCATGGCGGCGGACACTCGATGCATGAAGATTGGATCGATGCTGATGCTTGCGGTGCGGGAGGCGTCGTGACGGCCACGCAGAACGATACTGCGGCGAAGTCGGCCGTAGCGAGGATTGCCGGGGAGCCGGCAGGTGAGAAAACCATAGTCATCGTCGACGACGATCCCAACGTGCGCGAAGGCATGCAGGACCTGCTCGATTCACTCGGCTTCGAGGTTCTTGCATTCGCGTCGGCGGCGGAGTATGTCCTGAGCAGCGGCACGGCGGATGAGCCGGCGTGCCTGATCCTCGACGTCACGCTTCCCGGCATCAGCGGCATCGAACTGCAACGGCAACTTGCCGGCAGCCAGCATCCGCCCATCGTGTTGATGACCGGACATGCGGATATTCTCTCTTCGGTACGCACGACAGGTAACGGCGCCGTCGCCTCGCTGTCGAAACCTTTCAGTCCTGAGCAACTGCTGGCGGCCATCGACTCGGCGGTGCGGCAGCAACGCCGGGCGCGCAGGACCGAGACGGCTCCGGCGGATGTGGAAGAAACGATCCGGGAAGCGCGCCTCTGGTCGGGAGCTATCAAATAGCGCACTCGCGGTGACAGTTCGCCGGCGAAGCGGACGGCGGCTCTGCGCGTGCTGCAGATCCGTGCGGTCATCATCGTTGATAGTTCAACGTTCTTATCGGCTGAGCCACCAGGCGGGACGTACGGACGGGAGTTGGGTTCTTGAGCACGGTCATTTCGGTCGATAGCAGAATTCCCGGGTTCGAGGTGTTGTGGCGGGATGTCGAGCGTGTCCTGTGCCGGGGCTGGCGCGAGTCGGCGGATGGCGGAAGAATGTCGGTCCTGGCCGTAGTGCCGGCAGCGAACCATCCGCAGCCGCAATTCCTGCGGCGACTGGCTCATGAATTGGAGCTCAAAGACAGTCTCGATCCTGCGTGGGCGGCCCGGCCCCTGGACCTCGTGCGTGAACGCAGTGTTCTGTTTCTCGAAGACCGTGCCGGCGAACCTCTCGGTCGCCTCGTCGGACGACCCATGCAGATGGGCCAGTTCCTGCGGATCGCCGTCGCGCTCGCTGTCGCCGTCGATGGATTGCACGGAAGCGGGCTGATACACAAGGACATCAAGCCCGGCAACGTCCTCGTCAATGCAACGACGGCGCAAGCCTGGCTGACCGGCTTCGGCATCGCCTCGCGCGCTCCGCTTGAACGTCAATCGCCGACGCCTCCTGAAGTGATTGCCGGAACGTTCGCCTACATGGCGCCCGAACAGACCGGCCGCATGAACCGATCGATAGACATGCGCAGCGACCTGTATTCGCTCGGCGTCACCTTCTACGAAATGCTGACGGGGGTGCTGCCGTTCACTGCGTCGGATCCGATGGAATGGATCCACTGCCACATCGCACGCCAGGCAACTGCGCCTGCCGAACGCATCGATGGGATCCCGGCGCTCGTCTCCAGCATCGTGATGAAGCTCCTGTCGAAAGCTGCCGAGGATCGCTACCAGACGGCGGACGGGCTGCGGACCGACCTCGAACGCTGCCTGGTGCAGTGGCAGGCAGGCGGGCGCATCGATGCATTTCCCCTGGCCGCTCGCGATGCATCCGGCCAGTTGCGCTTCCCGGAGCAGCTCTACGGTCGCGAGGCCGAGATCGATTCGCTGGTGGCCGCGTTCAATCGCGTCGTCGAGGAGGGCGCCTGCGGGCTGGCGCTGGTGTCGGGATACTCGGGAATCGGCAAGTCGTCAGTGGTCAACGAACTGCACAAGGCGTTGGTGCCGGCGCGCGGTCTCTTTGCGGCCGGCAAGTTCAATCAATACATGCGCGGCATTCCATACGCGACGCTCGCGCAGGCGTTCCAATGCCTGGTCCTGCAATTACTGAGCAAGAACGATGCGGACCTCGCTCGCTGGCGGAACGAACTGACCCATGCCCTGGGTTCGCATGGCCAGCTGATGATCAATCTCGTGCCGGAACTGGCGCTCATCATCGGCGAGCAACCGCAAGTACCTACGTTGTCGGGTCCGGAGGCGCAGAGCCGATTCCTGCTGGTGGTGCGCCAGTTCCTGGGAGTGTTCGCGACGACGGAGCATCCGCTGGTGCTGTTCCTCGACGACCTGCAGTGGCTTGACTCGGCAACGCTCGATGCGTTCGAGTATCTCGCCACGCAATCCCAAGTACGACACCTGCTGCTCGTGGGCGCCTATCGCAGCAACGAAGTGGGGATCGCACACCCGCTAGCGCTGCGATTGGAAAGTATCCGCACGACGCGCGACCAACTGCTCGAGGTAGTGCTCGGCGGCATCGGTCCCGAAGACATTACCCGGATGATTGCCGACGCACTTCATGCGCAGCCACGTGACGTCGGTTCGCTCGCACGCATCGTCGAGGAGAAAACCGCAGGCAATCCGTTCTTCATGATCCAGTTTGTCGGCGCGCTCGTTGACGATGGCTTGCTCAAGTTCGACCGCAGAACGTGGACGTATCGGTGGGAGGAGGATCGCGTCAAGGCGAAGCGCGTGGGCGACAACGTCGTCGAGCTGACTATCGAGCGGCTGGCCCGTCTTTCCATTGCTTCGTTACAGGCTTTGAAGCAGCTGGCCTGCCTGGGTAGCAGCGTCCAGATCGCCAAACTTCACGAGATGCTTGGGATTTCCGCGCAGGAGGCGCAACAGGTATTGCGCGAGGCGATGCGGATGGACCTGGTATTGCAGGTCGACGATGCCTATGCGTTTGCCCATGATCGTGTGCATGAGGCGGTCTACGCGCTGTTGCCGAAGCAGGATCGCGCCGAGGCTCATCGGCAAATCGGCCTGCGGCTGCTGGCGCAACTCACCGATACGGAAGTGGGCGACCGGATTTTCGAGATCGCCGGCCAACTCAATCTTGGCGCGAGCGCATGCGTGGACCCTGTGGAAAGGGCGACAGCCGCATCGCTCAATCTTCGAGCGGGACGCAAGGCGAAATCGTCGGCTGCCTATGCCGCGGCTTGCGTCTATCTTGCCGAGGGCAGGCTGCAGATCCAGGACGACGGCTGGGAGGCTGACTATGAACTCGCGTTCGCCCTCGGATTGGAGCATGCCGAATGCACCTTTCTCAGCGGCGCGTTCGATGATACCGAGCGAATGATCGCAAGCGTCCTGCGCGAAGCGAAGACCGACTTGCATCGAGCGTCGCTGTATCGCCTCAGAATCGAATTGCACGTGGTCAGATCGGAGAACGGGGCGGCCATCGACAACGGCCTCGTTGCCTTGAAATTGTTCGGCATCGACCTGCCGCCGCATCCGCACTGGAGCGATGTGCAGGCAGAGTACGACGACGTCTGGAACAACCTGGATGGGCGCCCGCTCGAATTCCTCGCGGAACTGCCGGCGATGACCGATCCGCGAATGCTGGCGGCAACGCGCATCCTGGCGGAAATCTGGCCGCCCGCATATTTCACGGACTCCAACCTCACGATCCTGGCCATCTGCCGCATGGTCAACATCAGCCTGCGGCACGGCGCAGCCAGTACCTCGATCCAAGGCTACGCATTACTGGGCTGGCTGATGGGACCGGCGTTCGGCCGCTACCGCGAGGGGTATCGCATTACGTGGCTCGCCCACGACCTGGCGGTGAAGTGGAACCTGCCTCTCGACATGGCGCGGACCGGCGATACGATGGGGTTGACGTCCTCCTGGACGCAACCCCTCACTGCATCCATCGAATGGTCGCGTGCCGCGTATCGGCAAGGCATCGAGGCGGGCGACCTGTATTTCGCCTGCTATTCCTCTGCGCACATCACGACCCACCTGCTGATGCGGGGTCATGATCTCGAACAGGATGCGAAGGAGTGCAAGGAGTACCTGGATTTTGCGCGCGGCATCGGCTTTCGCGATGGCGCGGACTTGATCGTTACGAGTGAGCGCACGATCGCCAGCTTGCGAGGAATGACACACAGCTTGTCTAGTTTCGGCGATGAGGAGTTCGATGAGACGCAGTTCGAGGCCGAGCTGACGCCCTCGCGGATGAATGTCGTGACCTTCTGGTACTGGACCCGCAAGACCATGGTGCATTTCCTGGCGGGCGACTGCGAAGCGGCGTTACTGGCCTCCGGCAAAGTGCGCACCGGGCCTCGAATCAGGATCATGCAGGTCCAGCATCTGGACTATCACTACTACACGGCTCTCGCTCTGGTAGCGCAGATCGAACAGTCGCCCGCCGACCGCCGACAGGGGCTGCGCAGACGCCTCGATTCCCATTACCGACAGCTGAAGACATGGGCAGACGACACGTTGTCGCCGACCTTCGCCGACAAGCATGTGCTGATCGCTGCGGAAATATCGCGCATCGAGGGCCGGGAGCTGGATGCGCAACGCCTGTACGAGGAGAGCATTCGGCTGGCACGCCAGAACGGCTTTCTGCAGAACGAAGCTCTGGCCAACGAGTTGGCCGCACGTTTTTACGAGCGTCGGGGCTTCGAAAAAATCGCGCGCATGTACCTGCTGGACGCGCGAAACGGTTACATGCGCTGGGGCGCCATAGGCAAAGTCAGGCAGCTCGATGGGATGCTTCCTCGTGTCATCGAAGAGCGGCGTCCCATCGGTTCGACGGACACCGTGACGGCGCCGGTCGATCAGCTTGATTTTGCGACAGTGCTCAGGATATCGCAGGCCGTGTCGGGCGAGATCGTTCCGGACAGGATGATCGACACGCTCCTGCGCACAGCAATCGAGCATGCGGGTGCCCAGCGCGCCGTGTTGATCCTCCCCCGGGGTGCGGAATACGAGGTCGAGGCCGAGGCCATGACCAGCGCAGGATCAGTCAGCGTGCAATTGCGAAAGGATCTGACGGGTGCCGTCGCGCTGCCTGAGTCAATCGTTCGTTACGTCGCGCGTACTCGCGAGAGTGTCATTCTCGAAGACGCTTCGGCCGCGAATCCGCTGTTCGAAGATGCCTATATCCGGCAGCATCGTGCGCGTTCGCTCCTGTGCATGCCGTTGACGAACCGGGCGAACCTGATAGGGCTGCTTTATCTCGAGAACAACCTGCTACCGCGCGCAATTACGCCGGCACGGCTGGCTATCCTGAAACTGATCGCATCTCAAGCCGCGATCTCACTCGAGAACACGCGCCTGTATGCCGACCTCGAAGCGCGTGAGGCCAGGATTCGTAGACTGGTCGACGCCAACATCATCGGCATCATCATCTGGGATCTCGACGGTCGGTTCATCGCCGCGAACGATGCGTTCCTGCGCATGGTCCAGTACGACCGTGCGGATCTCGATGCAGGATTGCGATGGGTGGACATGACCCCGGCGGACTGGCGCGAGGCCGATGCGGTCGTCATCGAAGGGCTCGAGGCGACCGGCACCATGCAACCTTATGAGAAGGAGTTCTTCAGGAAAGACGGCACCCGCGTGCCCATACTGATGGGTGCGGCATCGTTCGACGACCAACCGCGGCAGGGCGTCGCCTTCATTCTCGATTTGACGGAGCGCAAGCAGGCAGAGGAGCGGGCGCGCGGCATCGAGAAACGTTACCTGGAGCTGCAATCGGATCTGGCACATGCGAATCGAGTCGCGACGATGGGGCAGCTCTCGGCCTGGATAGCTCACGATGTCAGGCAGCCGCTCGTCGGCATAGTAACCAGTGGCGATGCCGCGCTTCGCTGGCTCGCTGCAGATCCACCGGATGTCGGGGCTGCGCAGCGTGCGCTCGTGCGTGTCGTCAGGGAAGGTCATCGCGCCGCCGAGGTTCTCGACAGGATCCGTGCGCTCGTCAGAAAAGCTCCAACGCAGAAGGAGGAGGTGGACGTGAACCAGCTCATCTCCGAGACGATCGTCCTGGTAGGAACGGCGGCACAGCGCAAAGGCATTGCCGTGCAGGACGATCTCGCCGACGACGTGCCGCTGGTGCACGCGGATCGAATCCAGATTCAGCAGGTGATCCTGAACCTGATGATGAATGCCATCGAGGCCATGGCCGGCGACATGACGGTGAAACGCAAGCTGCTGGTCAGATCCTGGGTGGACGATGCGAATCGCGCCTGTGTTGCCGTTCTCGACTCTGGCCCCGGGTTACCGCTCGGAAGCGGTGATCGCTTGTTCGATGCTTTCTACACTACCAAGCCGGATGGCCTGGGGATGGGCCTGGCGATATGCCGCACCATCATTGAATCTCATGTCGGGCGCATCTGGGCGACGCCGAACACGCCACGCGGCACGATATTCCAGTTCGCATTGCCGTCGAGCGTGGAGCAGTCGATGCAGGTGCATTGAGACTGCACCGACGGTGGCTAGCGGCCCAGATGCCGCGGTCACTTTCACGCTGCACGCATAACGGAAGCCATAATTGGCTGCGGTCGGCGCTTGCCCGAATCTGCGGCCATGCCACACGAAGTGGCCCTGCAAGGGAGAAGGCGAACGTGGATACCACAAGCTCACATGTTCTGGTCGCCGATGAAGACGTCGAGGTATGCGGTCGGATCTGCGAATACCTGCAACAGCACGACTTCCGGGTGACGGCAGTCAACTCGGGCAAGCAGATGCGCGAGATCATCGGGTACGAAGCCATCGATCTGCTGTTGCTGGAGCCGCGGATGCGTGGGGGTGAAGGAATCGGTCTCACGCGAAGCATCCGTGAGAATTCGAAGCTGCCGATCGTCGTGCTGTCGGGGCTGATCGAAGAAGCGGACCGTGTCATGGGCCTGGAACTGGGCGCAGATGACTACGTCACCAAGCCATTCTCGCTTCGCGAACTGCTGGCGCGAATCCGTGCGGTTCTCCGGCGGACCCAGGCCGAGTCGGCGGCGAGCCCCGATAGGACGGTGCGAGCCTATCGATTCGCCGGTTGGGAGTTGAACGTCAGGCTGCATCGCCTGCTGTCTCCTTCGGCAGCGCCAGTGACGATTTCCCGAGGCGAATACAGTCTGCTCTGCGCATTGCTGTCCTCGCCGCAACGGATACTCACCCGCGATCGGCTGCTGGACCTTTCCCGGCTGCACAGCACCGAAGTCTACGATCGATCCATCGATGTGCAGATAATGCGATTACGGCGCAAGATCGAGTCGGATCCTGCGAACCCTCGCTTCATCCGCACCGAGCGCGGCGTGGGCTATTTCTTCGACGCACCGGTCGCGACGGTCCGTTGAGCGGCGAAGCCGGTCGCGCCGGAACGTCGAGCCGATGAGTCGCGCGATATATTTTTGCGAAGGAGGGGGGAATCTCCCGCATTTGTCTCTCTACTATGTCAGGAGCCGCAGAAGTGGCAGCCCGGCACGCAAGCACATATGTCGAACAGGTCTCTGCTCATGGGATGGCGGCAACAATGGAACCGGAGTCTCTTCCAGTTCCTGAGGCGACGAGTGCGCGCCGCCGTCGATGTGGAAGATCTTGCGCAGGAGACTTACCTGCGACTGCTTCGCGCCCGCGATCTGAGCGCAGTGCGTAATCCCCATGCGTACCTGCTGCGAGTGGCCAGCCACGTCGCACTGGAATGGCGGGATCGGCAGCCGCCGGCAGATTCGGTCGTGGTGCTGGAGGAGGAGATGCTCATCGATGAGCACCCGCCGGAACTGGAGTTGGATGCGCGCCTGTCGCAGAGGCGCCTGGAGCAGACCATTGCTACGGCCTCTCCGACGATGCGCGCCGTGCTGTTGCTGAGATTACGCGACGAGCGCTCCTGCGAAGACATCGCCACGGAGCTCAGGATCACAGCCAGGCAGGTTCGGCGTTATCTAGAACGCGGCTACGATCGCGTTCGTGCGGCAGTGGAGGACTGACATGGCGCAGGACAACGATACATTGCTCTCGATTTCCACGCAGGCCGCGCAATGGTGGACGGTGTTTCGCGATGGGCATGCGTCTGTCGCCCAGCGACGGGAATTCGCGGAATGGATGGCGCGAGGGCCGGAGCGAGTCGAAGCGTATTTACGCCTCGCGCGCGTTCAATCCGCGTTCGAGCGTGGCGCTCTGCGCTGGCCGGAAACTCCTGCAGATCAGTTGATCCGCGACGCGCTCGCCGCGCCGGAGGAATCCGCTGCGCTACATCGTAGCCACAGTGCTTCGGAGCGTACGAGCCGGCGTCGTCCCGTCATGCGAATTTCCATGGCGCTCGCTGCCTCGCTGCTCGTTGCCGTCTGCGTGGGATGGCTCGCCTGGTCGCGTCCGCAGAATTTCTCGACGGAGGTCGGCGAGCAGCGCACGGAGTCGCTCGAAGACGGCTCGCGCGTAACTCTCAACACCGCGTCGGAAGTCGAGGTCCGTCTACGAAAGGATCGGCGGCTGATCCGCTTGGTGAAGGGCGAAGCGCTGTTCCAGGTCGCGCACGACTCGCAGCGTCCTTTCGATGTGGATGCGGGTAATGTCACGTTGCGCGCCGTCGGCACTCAGTTCAACGTCGATCGACGCGCGCACCGGACAGTCGTCACGGTGGTGGAAGGTCGCGTAGCGATGCTCGGCATAGCGGACGAGGGCAAGACATTGCCTCTGCTGTCCGCGGCCGACCGAGCGGTGATCGACAGTGAGGGACACTCCAAGCTCGAGCATGGCATAGATGTGGCCGCAGTAACCGCGTGGCTGCAGCATCAACTGGTATTCAAGCGCCGACCCCTGGGCGAGGTGATCGAGGAATTCAATCGCTACAGCGTGCGGCGTATCGAGGTGCGCAGTCCGCAGTTGCGCTCGGAGCAGATCAGCGGCGCGTTCCAGTCGGACGATCCGGCGTCGGTCATCGCGTTCATCGCAGGGATTGCCGGTGTGCGCATCGCCGATGACGGTAAGGGCAACTACATCGTCACGCAAGACGCATCCGCGACGAGGGATGAATGAGCGCATGGCGTCCATTGTTCGAGGTGTTGCCGTGATCGATCCCGTACAAATGGTGTTCATCGTCAGCGGCGATGGCTGCGTGCGATCGGAGCTTCAACGTTTCCTGTCGGCGCATGGCCTGCAGGCAATCGCTTTCGAAACCGCGGCCGGTTTCATTGCCTGCCCTAAGCCAATCGCGCCGGCCTGCCTGATCCTGGATGTCATCCTGCCCGATATGAACGGCCTCGATCTGCAGCAGCAGCTTGCGGGCGTCGGACCGCCGATCCTGTTCGTGACCCGGCACGCCGAGATCGCCTGCTCGGTTCGCGCGATCAAGGCGGGCGCGCTCGATTTCCTTACGTCGCCTGTCGAACCGCAGCTCCTGTTGAGTGCCGTGCGTGCGGCCTTCGATCTCGATGCGACGACGCGCGAGAAGCGGGCAAGGGTGAACGGCATGCGTGAACGTCTCGCGAGTCTCTCGCCTCGCGAGCGGCAAGTGCTGCCGATGGTTATCGGCGGTCTGCTCAACAAGCAGGTCGCCGCCATCCTCGGCATCAGCGAGATCACGGTCCAGGTCCATCGGCGCAACGTGATGCAGAAGATGCGGGCGAGCTCATTTGCCGACCTGGTGCGCAACGCGGAGTGGCTGGGGATTGCACCGGTGTCGAATCTTCGACTGCCGCGCGTCGCACGGATAGCCGAACAGGATGCCGTCGCCTCGTAGCGATGTCGACGCGAGAGTGCCTTGCCCACTTGGGGAATAGCGGATTCCCTCGTACCGCATCAACGATGGAGTCGTGTCGGGTCGGATTTCTCAACGCGTAAATGCACACAGGACACACCAACATGCTCAAAGGTTATTCAGTGCCGTTAAGCCCCCAGGGAAAATCCTCGGGTACGCCGCCGCCTCCCTGGCATTACTCCAGCGATTGCCTGGTCGTCGAATATTGGACCCATGCCGACGCGATCGCAGCGGTTCTGCCGCCAGGCCTGCAACCGGACGCGAGCACCGGCGGGCGCGCATTCTTCTGGTTCCTCGACTGGCAGTTCACCGGTTCCAACGACGAACTCACGGACCCGGCCCGCTATCAATACCGCGAGTCGTTCGTGCTGGTCGATGCGCTCTACGAAGGACGACCGGTGACTTACTGTCCGTATATCTTCGTAGACAACGATGCCGCCATCGGCCGCGGCTGGGCACAGGGTTATCCGAAAAAGCTCGGCAGCATTTTTCAGACGCGCAGTTTCGCGGCCCCGAGTGCGGCAGCGGCGCCACTCGCCAAAGGCAGTCGCTTTGGCGCCAGTGTGGCAGCGCATGGGGAACGCATCGCGACCGCACGCGTTCAACTGGAGAACGAAGTCCACGATCCGTCGACCGTGTTCAATCGCCCGACCACCATACGCCGCTACTTTCCCCAACTCACAGCCGGCAGCCAGAGCAAGGCGGCTGTAGACGAACTCACGTTGTCGCTTACGGATGAGCTCGCGTTGGTGAACGTATGGGCCGGCTCTGCGGAGCTGACAGTTCCCGAGGTGCAAGGCGAAGAGGTGCACATGCTCGCGCCGCTGCGTGTAGGGCGCGGGTATCGGCTTGGCATGGCCTACTCGGTGACGGACCTGCGGATTCTCAAAAACTATCTCACCTGATGGCAATCGGCGATTGCCAGGAGTTATCGAAATGAGCCGGACCGCAGCTGATTACATGGCCGAGGTTCTCGCCCAGGCGGGCGTGGAACGAATTTACGGAGTCGTCGGCGATTCGCTGAACGCCTTCACCGATTCCCTGCGACGCTTAAAGTCCATCGACTGGGTTCACATGCGCCATGAAGAGGGCGCTGCCTTTGCGGCTACGGCGGAGGCGCACCTTACCGGCAAGCTGGCGGTCTGTGCCGGCAGTTGCGGCCCCGGCAACCTGCATCTCATCAATGGCCTGTTCGACGCACAGCGCAGCCGCGTGCCGGTGCTCGCGATCGCGGCTCACATTCCAAGCAGCGAGATCGGCATCGATTTCTTCCAGGCCACGCATCCGGAAAATCTTTTCAAGGATTGCAGTCACTATGTCGAACTGGTGAGCAACCCGGAACAACTGCCGCAGATCCTGTTGCGGGCGATGCGTGTGGCGGTCGGGCAGAGAGGGGTCGCCGTCGTGGTCATTCCAGGCGACGTGGCGTTGAAGCCATTGGCCAAGCCCGTTCCTAAGTGGCTCGTGCCGGCGGCCGCGATCGTCCGGCCCGGCGAGGAGGAAATACACAACCTTGCCGATCTGCTGAACGGTGGGGAGCGAGTGACACTGCTGTGCGGCGCCGGCTGTGCCGGCGCACACGACAAAGTTGTCGAGCTCGCACGCAAATTGAAATCGCCCATCGTGCATGCGCTACGCGGCAAGGAGCATCTCGAATACGACAATCCATTCGATGTCGGCATGACCGGGCTCCTCGGTTTCGCATCGGGTTACGCGGCGATGAAGGATTGCGACACGTTGCTGATGCTGGGGACGGACTTTCCTTATCGCCAGTTCTTTCCGGACGATGCGCGCATCGCGCAGGTCGATATTCGCGCCGCTGCACTTGGCAATCGCTGTGCACTGGATCTCGGGGTCGTCGGCAACGTAGGCGATACGTTGGAGTCGCTGCTGCCGCTCATCAGCGAGAAAGGCGATTCCAGCCATCTCGATAAAGCGCTCACTCACTACCGCAAGGCGCGTGCGGATCTCGACGCGCTGGCGGAAGGTGGCCCTGGCACCAGATATATCCATCCGCAATACGTGAACAAGGTCGTGAGTGAACTCGCTGCGGACGACGCGATCTTCACGTGCGACGTCGGCACGCCGGTCGCCTGGGCGGCTCGCTACTTGAAAATGAACGGGCGGCGCCGGCTGGTCGGCTCGTTCAATCACGGCTCCATGGCGAATGCCATGCTGCACGCCATAGGCGCGCAGGCCGCGTTTCCCAAGCGCCAGGTGATCTCGATGTCGGGCGATGGCGGTTTCACCATGATGATGGGCGAGTTCGTGACGCTCATCCAACAGAAGCTGCCCGTGAAGATCGTGGTGCTGAACAATGGCACGCTCGGATTCGTGGAGATGGAGATGAAGGCGTCCGGTTTCATCGACAGTGGCTGCGATCTCGTGAACCCCAACTTTGCCGACATGGCGCGGGCCATGGGCATCAAGGGCGTGCGCGTCGAGAAGCCGGAGGATCTTCCGGCCGCGTTACAGGAAGTGCTCGCGCACGACGGGCCGGCGTTGCTCGATGTCGTCAGCGCCCGCCAGGAACTGGTGATGCCGCCGACAGCCACCTTGGAAGAGGCGCACAAGTTCGGGTTGTTCCTGATGAAGGCAGTGCTCGACGGACGGGCGGGCCAGATCATCGACCTGGCCAAGGTCAACCTCTTACGTTAGGAGCCGACATGCCGCTCTACACTGTCATGACACAAGCTGGCGTGCTCAGCGGCGAGGCCAAGGCTGGCCTCGCCGCCCGATTGACGGCGACGCATGCGGAATATGCCGGCGTGCCGATGAACTGGGTGCATGTCATCTTTCTGGACTATGCGGAACGAAGTGGATTCACAGCCGGCGAGCCGGCAGCGGCGGCGGCTCTCACGCTCCTCATTCGTTCCGGACGCTCTCCGGAGTACAAGCGAGGTCTGCTGACCCGCATATGGGCCTTGTTCCAGGCCGCGACCGGCGCACCCGACGACCAGATAGTCATCGGCATCCAGGAAGTATCGGCGAGCCAGGCAATGGAGATGGGCAAGATCATGCCCGACGTCCCAAGCCCGCAGGCCTGACACTCGTCGAGCGATTTCGTCTGAAATGCAGCGGACGCGCGGCGCAATGCGACGGTTACGCGCCCCGATTACGCTCCACTCATTATTTGCGTGGAGCCCTTCATGAAAACGCTTCGATGGCTTACAGCCATGCTCGTCCTTACATTGTCGTTTGCCGGTTCGGCATTCGCGCAGGCCGATCCGACATTGCATCAGATCTACGAAGCTGAGCAGGGCGGTCATCTGGCACGAGCGCAGCAGATGATGAAAGAAGTGCTGCGCGATCATCCGCAGAGCGCGAAAGCTCATTTCGTTGCGGCAGAGTTGTACGCGCGGGCCGGCGACTTTCAGACGGCCCGGCAGGAGTTGAGCACAGCGCAGGCGCTCTCACCCGGACTGTCGTTCGCAAATCCAGAATCGGTACATGCGCTCCAACGAGAACTATCGCAGGAGCAGCCAACGCACGTGCTTCCATCTGCGACATCGCAGTCGCTTCCGTGGATAACGATACTGGCAGTCGCGCTGGGCGTCATTCTAGTTTGGTTGATGATGCGCGGACGAAACGCAACGGTGAGTGCTTATCCGCAAGCTTCGAGTGGCGTTGTCACGCCCGCCGGAGCGCCAGTAAATCAGGGCGTAGCGCCGAGCGCAGGGACAGGAATCGCGAGCTCTATTGTCAGTGGCCTCGCAGTCGGAGCGGGGGTTGTCGCTGGAGAGGACCTCGCGCGCCGCTTCATCGATGGCAAACCAAGTGAGGGCGCGTCGCCGCCTGCAACGAATGGAACTGACGATTCGACGAACGCCGATGTCGGCGGAACCGATTTCGGTGTGAAGGACGCGAACTCGTGGGATGACGGGGGAGCCCCGAACGATGACGGCGATGACGACGACACCGACTGGACCTGACCCGACCTGCGACCTGGAACTGCAAGTGTCGATCTGATGCGAGGCACGATGACAGAGAAACGCGAAGTTCCCGGTGTACGACCGTACGAAAGCGCCGCAGGCGGGTGGGGCGCATTACGTGCAGTTGCCAATGCGGTGCGCGAGCAGATGGACGTCGTCGATGCGCCGCTCACCTTGTTACACATGAACAAGCCCGACGGTTTCGACTGTCCCGGCTGCGCATGGCCCGACAAGAAACACACTTCGACATTTCAATTCTGCGAGAACGGCGCCAAGGCCGTCACTTGGGAGGCGACCCGCAAGCGAGTCACGGCGGAATTCTTCGCCGGTCACACGGTATCGTCGTTGCTACAGCGTAGTGACTTCGAACTGGAGGACGAGGGCCGGCTGACACATCCCATGCGTTACGATCCTGCGTCCGACACTTATCGACCCATCGAATGGTCCGATGCATTCGAGCGCATCGGTGCGACCCTGCGGGCGCTGCCCGATCCGAACATGGCTGAGTTCTACACTTCGGGCCGTGCTTCGAACGAGGCCGCGTTTCTCTATCAGCTGTTCGCGCGCGAGTTCGGCACCAACAATTTTCCGGATTGCTCGAACATGTGCCACGAGGCCACCAGTGTCGGCCTGCCGAAATCGATCGGCATCGGTAAGGGCACCGTGTCGCTCGACGACTTCGATGCTTGCGAACTGTTGATTGCCATGGGCCACAATCCGGGGACCAACCATCCCCGCATGATGGAGACTCTTTACAGGATGGGAGAACGCGATGTGCCCATCGTCGTCTTCAATCCGTTGCGCGAGCGTGCGCTGGAGCGTTTCACCGATCCGCAGGATCCCATCGAGATGGGCGCGTTGGGACGAGGCAAGTTCGGATCTACGCGCATTGCGTCGGCATACCACTTGGTCAAGGTGGGAGGCGATGCCGCGGCGTTGAAGGGAATCATGAAGGCGGTCCTGGAACTGGAGGCGGCGACGCCGGGCCAGGTGCTCGACGCACAGTTCATTGCTGCCCACACGAACGGCATCGATGCGTTGGTCGCGGATCTGAGCGCGACCGATTGGAAAGACATCGAGACGGCGAGCGGTCTTGCGCGTGAGGCGCTCGAATCGGTGGCGCAGGCCTATGTTCGCTCCAATGCAACCATCGTGAGTTACGGCATGGGCATGACCCAGCACATACGCGGGACCGCGAACGTGCAACAGATAGCGAACCTGCTGCTGCTGCGTGGAAACTTAGGCAAGCCCGGCGCAGGTATCTGCCCACTGCGAGGACACTCGAACGTGCAGGGCGATCGCAGCGTCGGCATCACCGAGCGACCGTCGCCACAGCTGCTGGATCGGATCGAGAACGCATTCGGAATCAAACCTCCACGCACGCATGGTCACGATGCCGTGCGTGCCATGGAGGCAATCGCCGAAGGCCGTTCTAAAGCGTTGCTCTGTCTGGGCGGCAACCTGGCCGTGGCTCTGTCCGATCCTGCCCGCTGTTTCGCCGCCATGCGCACGCTCGACCTGGTGGTGCACATCGGCACCAAGCTCAATCGTTCGCACCTGCTGGTCGGCAAGGAGGCGTTTCTATTTCCCTGCCTGGGACGCACCGAGCGGGACATTCAGGCGAGCGGCCCCCAGGCGATCACCGTCGAGGATTCCATGTCGATGGTGCACGCGTCGCGCGGCAGGTTGCCGCCAGCATCGCCGGCGTTGCGTTCGGAGCCGGCAATCGTCGCGGGAATTGCGGCCGCTACATTGCAGTCGAGCCGCGTGCCGTGGATGGAGCTGATCGCCGACTACGACCGGATTCGCAACGGCATCGAGGCAGTGTTCCCGGAGTTTGCAGATTTCAACGCGCGCATTCGCATACCGGGCGGATTCCGGCTGCCACTGCCGCCGACGCAAAGGATCTGGAAGACCGCCTCCGGTAAGGCGGAATTCCTGGTGTTCGACGGGCTCGGAGAAGATCCGGGCACGGTCGCGAGTGACGCGTTGAACCTCACCACGCTACGCAGTCACGATCAATACAACACGACCATCTACGGCATGGACGACCGATACCGGGGCATCTTCGGCCGTCGCGACGTGCTGTTCATGAACCAAGCGGACCTGCTCGCCCAAGGTCTCGAGCACGGCGATGTCGTGGATGTGGAGAGCCTGGTCGATATAAAGCGCGGGTTGCGCATGACCGGGCTGACAGCCGTGGCGCATGAAATTGCCCGCGGCTGCGTCGCGACCTATTACCCGGAGGCAAACGTCCTGCTGCCGCTGGATCACATGGACCCGCAAAGCGGAACACCTGCCTACAAATGCATTCCGGTGCGGGTTCGCAAGTCGGATGCATGCTTTACGCCGATTGCCGGCGGCGATTGCGATGTCAACTGAAGAAGCCGATGTCGTCAGCGTGATGCTCGAAGGTCGAATCACCGCGGAGACGGCCGCGCCGATCTGGCAGTCGGCCATCAGAACGCTCGAATGCAACCCCACTCGGCCCATCGTGGTCGATGCGTCGCGGATCCAGCATGTGGATAACATTGGCCTCGCGCTGCTGTTCGATCTCATTCGACACGAGCGCCCGCCCGGGGCGAGGGTCGAGATTCGCGGGCTCGCATCCAAACTGGATTCGATGGTTCGCCGCCATGACCCACTGGAATTTGCCGAGCCGTTCGCCGGCCGGCCCGCTGTCGGTGCCATCGAGATGGTAGGTCGCGCGACTGCACGCCAGATCGTCTATCTCAGGGAATTGACTGGATTCATCGGCGCGTGCGTGCATGCAGTATTCACAGGACGCACGCGACGAGCCGCAAGATTGGGTGACGTACTCGATGTCGCCACGGAGACGGGAGCGAATGCGGTACCGATCGTGCTGCTGGTGGGCTTTCTCATGGGCGTGATCATGGCTTTCGAACTGGGCCTCGTGGCCCGTCAGTTCGGCGCGGTGATTTTCGTCGTGAACGGAGTCGGGGTTGCCGTGCTACGCGAGTTAGGCGCACTGATGACCGCCATCGTGGTCGCAGGGCGCACCGGAGCTGCGTTCGCGGCACAGATCGGTGCACAGAAAGTCAACGAGGAACTCGACGCCCTCTCGACATTCGGTCTCGACCCGGTCCAGTTCCTGGTCCTGCCGAGATTGCTCGCGTCGATCCTGGTCGTGCCGATGCTGGCTGCTCTTGCCGATGTCGTCGGCCTGCTGGGCGGCGCCTTGGTGATGACTACCTTCGATGTCACGTTCCTGCAGTTCTACACACAACTGCTCGGAGCAGTGACGGTGTGGGACCTGATGCTCGGTCTCATCAAGGCGGCGTTTTTTGGAGTGACCATCGCAGCGGTTGGCTGCCACAGCGGTCTTACGACCGGAGCGGGTGCGACTGCGGTGGGTCAGTCGGCAACTCACGCCGTCGTAGCAAGTATCGTACTGGTCATCGTGATCGACGGATTCTTCGCAGTGTTCACCAGCTGATGGACGAAGTGGCGCCACCGGTCATCAGCGTGCGCAACCTGCGGATGGGTTTCGGCGAGCGCGTGCTGCTCGATGATGCGTCCTTCGACATACATCGCGGCGAGATCGTCGTGATCCTCGGCGGCTCGGGCAGCGGCAAGTCGAGTCTCATGAAAACCATCATCGGACTGCACGAGCCCTTGGCCGGGGACATTCTCATCCACGGCACCAGTCTCGTGCGGGCCGGTGCGCAGGAGAAGTCCCGCCTGCAACGGAATCTGGGTGTGATGTACCAGGGTGGAGCGCTGTTCGGTTCGCTGAACGTGCTGGAAAATGTGCGGTTCCCGCTGGATCGGTTCACGCGGCTCACGCTTGCGGGAAAGAATCTCGCCGTCCGCATGCTACTGCACGAACTGGAGATGGCGTCGGCCGAGTCGCTCATGCCGGGCGAACTTTCCGGTGGCATGTTGAAGCGGGCAGGGATCGCCCGCGCGATGGCGCTTGGCTCGGACACGCTGCTTCTCGATGAACCTTCCGCCGGCCTCGATCCGGTGACCGCCGCCAACCTGGATCGCACCATTCTCTCCCTGCGACGCAATCTGGAGGTCACGTTCCTGGTGGTGACCCATGAGCTGGAGAGCATTTTCGCCATCGCCGATCGGGCGATCATGCTGGATCCGCATTCGCGAGCGATCATTGCGGATGGCGCACCCGCGGCTTTGCGTGATCACAGCAGCAATGCGCGCGTACGCCAATTCTTCAATCGTCAGCCTGACCCGCTGACAGACAGGGCCAGCTAGGCGATGGAAGACAGCAGACGCCACGTTCGCCTCGGGTTATTCGTGGTGATCAGCCTTTCGGTCCTGGTGGCGGTGCTGGGCCTGCTCGGCTGGCGCAAGTGGTTTCAGCCCACCTTCACGATCGAAACCTACTTCGATCAATCCATTGCCGGGCTCGAACTCGGCGCACCCGCGAATTTCCGTGGCGTACCGCTTGGGCAGGTCACCGAAATCCTGACATCGGTGGCGACCTACGAACGCAACACGCCGATCAACCAGCGCCGCAACTACATCGTGGTGCGCGTGAAGGCCGCCATGCCGCCAGCTGAAGCGACGCAGATGAAGCGAGACTTTCCGGCGCTGATAAAACAAGGCCTGCGCGCCCAGACACGGCTTGCAGGCATCACCGGGCAGCAGTACCTCGAACTGGATTTCCTGGATCCAAAAACGCATCCGCCGCTGCAGTTCACCTGGCAGCCGCAGTACACGTACCTGCCTTCCGCTCCCGGCCTGGC
This sequence comes from Steroidobacteraceae bacterium, assembly GCA_040509875.1. Classification (GTDB taxonomy): domain Bacteria; phylum Pseudomonadota; class Gammaproteobacteria; order Steroidobacterales; family Steroidobacteraceae; genus Steroidobacter. Next base: position 80,825 of record JBEVKB010000131.1, read on the forward strand.
CGGCGAGATCATCGCCAAGGCGCAGTCCTTTCTTGCCAGCCTCGATGAAGCAGATATCAGTCTGCTGGGGCGGAATCTGAACACACTGGTCACGAATCTAGACGCCAAGCTCGGCGAACTGCCTGTCGCGCAACTCTCGGCGAGCGCAGAGGGCGCTTTGCGGAAGGTTGACTCGGCAGCCGCGCGACTCGACGCGATGCTCAGCGATGCTTCACTCAAGGGCACGCTGGACAATGCAGCGGCGATCAGCGCCCGGGTGCGCAAGCTTGCAGACGACGGCGATTTCGATCGCGTGATCGACGGCATCGATGCATCGGCGCAACGGCTCGATGCCCTGCTCGGCGACAACCAGTACGACGTCCGCGTCATCGTCCAGGATCTGCGGGCCACGGCGGACAACCTGCGGATGCTGTCCGAGACGATCGAACGCGATCCTGCCGTCGTGCTCTTCGGGCGACCGCCGGGCAAGATCCAGCTCGAAAAGGACAAGCCATGAGAGGCGGATATTTTCCAGTGGTCGCTTTTACGTCCCTGGCAATCTCGGCCTGCTCGATCGGCAGGCCAATTCCGCAGACGACGATGTATGTCATCGATGTGTCGACGGATGTTGCTGCTGCTGAGGATCGCCAAATGTACCCGACGCTGCGCATGGGTAACGTACGCGTGGCCGCGCCGTTCGCGGGTAACGAGCTGATCTATCGCTTCAGCGACGTTCGCTATGCATCCGATCCGTATCACGCCTTCGCTGCGGACCCCGGATCCATGCTCGGCGGCAAGATTGCCGAATGGCTGGATCGTACTGATGGGTTTAGCGTGGTGGCCCAACCGCGCAGCGCACGAGCCGCGCCCTATGTGCTGGAGGTGTCCGTCACTGAACTGTATGGCGATTTTCGTGCGGGACAACCGCCGGCGGCGGTGTTGTCGATGCAGTTTGCTCTCATCGATCAGACCGGCGCGCGCTCGAAGCTGCAGTACGAGCGCTCGATCTCGCAAACTGTCCCGCTGCCACAGGCATCGCCCGAAGCGCTGGTGCGCGGTTACGGCACGGCGCTCGCTGCAATCCTCGGTCAAGTTGCATCCGAACTCAGTGCCCAGTTTTGATCGGCGCTTCGGCTTTCCCCTGTTCGGGTGATACACCGCGCCGGCACGCACATTCAGCATCGAAGCCAGTTCTTCAGGAGGTTTCCATGCGCAATGTCATCGTCTCGATGTTAGCAGCCGTTTTTCTTGGCTTAGCCGCGTACGCGGGCGCTGCCGATTCGCCACCGCCGGTAGAGGAAAGCGCCACGCCCGATGGCAAGCTCACTTTGAAGGGTGGCAGTGTTGCCGCCGGCATTGGCTATACCTGGGGTCACGGCGACCTCGAGTATCGCAACGGCACGCATCGGTTCACCATCAGGGGCGTTTCGGTCGTCGACGTGGGCGCGACCGAGTTCACGGCCACGGGCCATGTCTACAACCTGAAGCAGCTCAGCGATTTTTCTGGAAACTATGTCGCTGCCGCCGCGGGCGTCACCATCGCCGGCGGGGCTACTGCGACCTATCTAAAGAACGAGCACGGCGTGGTCATCAAGCTGCTGGCGACGGATGTGGGTTTGAAATTCAATCTGTCGGCCGACGGCGTGCACATCGCGTTGAAGAAATGAGCATGGTGCCTCTCCCGGTTTCGGGAGAGCGCATGTAAGAGCGGGAGCGCGGGTGAGGTCTCTCCGGCGAAGCCGGCTCCGCTCACGCAGAGCCAAAGAGCGCGTACGCGCCAGAGCCCTCACCGGCGCGAAGACCCGCCACCTTTCCCGGAACCGGGAGAGGTAAGAGCTAGTGCGTCTGGACTTGCAAACAGCATCGAAAGGTTGAAGGATCAACCGCAATGACCGCAAGCGAGTTCATGAGGTAGTTCGATGGGGTGCGCACCCACAAGGAATCGTGAAAGGCGTGTTATTCAGGACCTCGTTGGTATTCTCTGCGTGGCGTTCGCATTGGCGCCTTCGCCCGCGACTGCTTCAGGCACCGAACCTTCCAGCTACGCACTGAGCATCCGTAGCCAGCCGCTGGACGATGCCCTACAGGAACTGGCGCGCCAGAGCGGTATCCGGATCGTCTATTTGTCGAGGGTCACCGATGGTTTGAAAGCCGGTGCGCTCGAGGGTGAGTACACGGCCGACGCTGCTTTGAAAGCGCTGCTGGCCGGCTCGAAGCTGACATTCCGCGAGCTCAATGAGAACACGATCGAGATCCGGCGCGCGGAGCGTCGTAACGCATTAGCTGCTCGCGGCAATATAGAGAAGCAATTGCGCGGGTCGGTGAGAAAACCGGATCCGATGGAAGAGGTGATCGTTACAGCGATGGCGGAAGGCGTAGTCGCCACGCGAGTTGAAACTCCTCTGCGCGAAATTCCCCAGACCATCTCGGTCATCACGCTCACGCAGATGCGCACGCAGAATCTTACGAGGGTGGGGGAGGCCATGGATCGCGTGCCCGGCGTCACGACCACCCACGCGACGTCGTTGGAAAAGGACTTCCTGGTACGCGGCTTTCCAGTGACTTCGTTTCACGTGGACGGCAGTGCCAACCTGGACTCACTCAAGACCAACGGCCAGTGGCTCGCGCGACCGGACCTGGCGGAATTCGAACGGATAGAAGTGCTGCGCGGCTCGGACGGATTGTTCTCGGGCAATGGCGAACCCGGTGCCTCCATCAACCTCGTACGCAAACGTCCGCTCGCCGAGCGCGCTGTCGAGATCGGAGTCTCCTGGGGTTCGTGGAACACCCGCTGTGTGGAGATCGATGCTACTGGATCGCTTGCATTCGACGGGTCCCTGCGGGGACGGATCGTCGGCGTGCTGGCCGATCGTAACTTTTTCTACGACACGGCGACGCACGAACGCCAGAAGATCTTCGCCGTACTCGAATACGACGTCACGTCGGATACGCTGCTGACGTTGGGTGGCAGTTATCAGCACGACGATTCGATCCCGGTGGCCTACGGCTTCGGATTGGACAACGAACTAACCGATCCGCATCGGCCCCGCGACATCGGCTGGACCTTCGATTGGTCGTACCACCGCATGCAGGTGCTCGAGACCTACCTGCAGCTGCAGCAGCGGTTCGGCGATGACTGGAAACTCAGGTTCGGCGCCGCGTCGTGGAACGGCTCGCTGGAATACGGAATGGGTAGCTTCATCAACCGGCTCGATCCGACCACGCACGCAGCGTTCTTTTCCGGAGTCATGGCTACGTTCACGACACAGCCGAACGACCGGGATCAGATCGCAGCTGACATGACGCTGACGGGCACCCTCGACTTGTGGGGATTCAGTGCGCAGGTCGCGCTCGGCGGCGAGTACGCAAGCAGGAAATCGATCTGGGCGACGCAGGACTACATCATGCCCGGCGTAGTCAGCAGCCTCAACGACTATGACGCATCGCTTTATCCTGATCCAAGGCTGACGCAGTCGCCCGGCGGTTCGCCCCTCGTCAGCCTGCGCAAGAGCGAGTCGTCAGGGGCGTTCGCTTCACTCAAGGTGCACCTCGGCGACAGCTGGTCGGTCAGCGCAGGCGCGCGCATCGGGCAGGACAGTTACTCTGGCGCCTTCTGGGACGGAACGAGATTCAATGACACCCCGAGTGCCAGGCAAGCGCCGCAGCGCGTAGTTACCCCTTATGCCGCGTTGACGTTCGACATCGGCGAACATTACTCGCTGTACGCGAGCTACGCGGACATCTACCGGCGCGAAGCGGATTTTCGTAGGCCCGACGGCAGCAAGCTGGGCACGGTTCATGGTGTCAATCTAGAAGCCGGCATCAAGGCAGCGTGGCGCGACGGCGCTGTCAATGCAGCCCTCGCGGGCTACAAGGTTCAGCAGTTCCGGGTGCCGGTGCAATTGCCGCAGCGATTCTCTAAGTCCTATACGGCCTATCTACCCGGTATCAACGAGAGCGTGGGCGCAGATCTCGAGTTGAGCGGAACGCCGGCGCCTGGCTGGCTGCTCGGTGTGGGCTACACGTTCAACGAAAACCGCCTGGCCACCGCGATCCTGGATGGCGTTCGCGGAAACCTCGGCGACGTGCGGCGCCTCTCTACCCGGACACCCAAACATCTGCTCAAGGCCTGGACCAGCAAGCAACTCGCGGGTTCCCTGGACCGCTGGATCGTAGGCGGCAACCTGCACGCGCAGACCCAGCAGAGCTGGGCGGTGTCTCCGTGTATCAATATCAGGCCCTCCGGAGCCTGTTGGGCCAACAGTCGCGCAATGCGTGAGGGAGGTGCGTATGCGGTCCTCGATCTGAGCGCGAGCTACGCCATCGACGCGAACTGGCGTGTGGGGCTGACCGTGAACAACATCTTCGACAAGATCTACTATGAGACGCTGGGAGCGTTGACCAGCGACAACTGGTACGGCGAGCCACGCAATTTTCTGGTGAAGATCGACGCCAGCTTCTGATCAGCGTGCGGAGGGCGCTGCTACTTCGTCGTCACGGCGGCACCGGCAAGCGGATCATACCAACCGCCGCCGAGGGCCAGGAACGCGGCGATCTGATCGTTGGCGATCTCCGTCTGGATCTGCGCCACCGACTGCTCGGCCGACACCAACGTCCGCCGAGCATCGATCACGATCAATGCGGTCGCACGTCCTCCGTCCTGTAATCGCTGCGCATCTTCAGCCGCCTTCGCTGCCTCATTACGCGCAGCGCGCAGGCGATCTTCACGCCGCAGATCGTGAACGTAGGTGTTCAATGCCGTTTCTGCTTCGCGCAGGCTTTCGAGAACGACACCATCGAAGTTTGCAAGCGCGAGCTGCGCGGTAGCGTTAGCCGCTGCGATGCGAGCTCGTGTGGCGCTCTGGTTGGCTTGCCACTTCAGAATCGATCCGATGTTCCAGAAGTTGGTGGGCGCGGTCAGGAAGTCCGAGGTGGCGCCGAGCGATCCCAACGAGAGGCCGAGTTGAACATCGGGATAGAGTTGCGCAGTCACGAGCCCGATCTCTGCCGTTGCGGCCGCAAGTTGTCGCTCCGCTCGGCGCACGTCGGGGCGACGCTTGAGCAGAGATGCTCCATCGCCAACTGGCAATGGCTGGCTAAGCCGCGGTGGTGTAGCGCACGAGGTGACAGCCTGATCGAACGCTGCCGGTGGCTGTCCCGTGAGCGTGGCCAGCCGATACAGCGCATTGCGTTGGCCGCCTTCGAGCGCGGGGAGAGTGCTCTTTATCTGTTCGACGAGTTGACGCGACCGTGTCACGTCGAGATCGATGGCGCGGCCCGCTCGCTGCAACTCTTGCGTCAATTCGAGACCCCGTTCCTGCAGTTCAAGGGAGTGTCTTGCCGTCGCAAGCTCGAGGCCAAGGCCGCAGATATTCGCATAGGCGCGCGCTGTCTCGGCTACCACGTTGATTTGCGCTACCTCGTGCGCGGCCGCAACGGATTCATAATCCGCAGGTGCGGCTTCGATGCCCCGACGGATGGCGCCGAACAGGTCCAGGTCGTAGCCGACGGAAACACTGGTCTCGTAGTCGGTGCTACGCGGCAGTTTACGGCGCAGCAGGTATTGTTCACCGGCAGCCTGGCTACGCTCTATTCCAGCCTCGACAGGGATGGTTGGCTCGCGGCCCGTGCGGGCTTCTTCGAGCAACGCGTGGCTGCGTGCAAGCGAAGCACTCGCTACACGCAGATCGGTGTTTGCAGTGAGCGCTGCGGCGATGAACGTATCGAGCGCTTGATCGTCATACAGGCGCCACCAGTGCTCCGGGACATCTGCTTTTGCGAGAGCGTCGTCCTCGCTCGCGAGGAAGGTGCCGTTTGCCGCCGATGCATTGATCGCTGCGTTATCGGGAAGGCGATAGTTCGGTCCGACCGTGCAGGCAGCGAGCAGCGTCAACGTGCCGATGCTGAATGCATGGCGAAGTGCGGAGGCCGTCGTCATCGATGGCCTTCCGGTCTGCGATCGCGCGGCGCCTGGATAGACACTGTCGCCGTGCGACCGGCAATCAGCCGCACGTCCTCCGGTACGTCATCCAGATGGATACGCACCGGAATACGTTGCGCGAGGCGTACCCAACTGAATGTCGGATTGATGTTCGCCAGGCCGTTGCTGCTGGCGCCGCGCTCGCGATCTTCGATGCCGGCTGCAATGCTTTCGACGGTGCCCGACAGCTCCTGCCGCAGGCCCATGATCCGGATGACCGCGGGGTCGCCGACCTGTATCCGCGGCAGCTTGGTTTCTTCGAAATAGCCTTCGACACGCAGCGAGTCGATATTCAGCAGTGCGAAGAGCGGGCGTCCGACCGCGGCATAGTCGCCCGGCTGCACTTCAACGTTGGTTGCAATTCCGTTGACCGAAGCACGCACGATGGTTCGCTCTAGATTGAGGCGGGCTGTGTCGCGCTGAACGACGGCGCCATTCAATTGAGCGCGCAGCTGTGCGACGCGGGAAGCTCCTTGCTCTCTCTGCTCGCCGGTGACCAGTTCGCCAAGTGCGTCATTACGTCGGTTCTCGCGGGATGCTTGCTCCAGCGCTGCTTGACTCGCGGCGATTGCCGCTTCGGCTTGCCGCACGGCCAATTCGTAGCGGGGCCGATCGAGCACCAGTAGAACCTCGCCGACGCGGACGAACTGGTTATCCTTGACGTGCACCTCGGTGACCAGGGCATTCACATCGGAACTGATCTGCGCGACATTGGCCCGCACGCGCCCGTCGCGTGTCCACGGTTCGACGTTGTAGTGCACCCAAAGCCAGTGCGCGCCAACTGCTGCGACGAGCACCATCGCCACCGTCGCCAACACTCGCAACGCAAGGCTCAGCCAGCGCGTATTCAACTTTCGATACTCCCCGTGATGCCCACATGCAAGGTGCCAAGCGCAAGCAGCCACAGCACGACCAGATACAACGCCGTGTCGAACAGGCCGGCATGCCACACCAGGTTATAAAATCGCAGCGATTGCAGCAGCCGCCGCACTAGCAGCGTGAGTGACAGCGCCAGGACAGCGAGCAATAGCAGAGGTGGAATGAAGACTCCTCCGAGCTCCACTTCGCCGATCATGTCGTTGCCCGTGGTGAAGAATGGAAGGCAGCGCAAGGCAGAAGGTCCATGCGCAGAGTGACGAGCCCGGCGAGCGCTTTGGAACGCCACTCGGAGGAGGGCTGGTCGGCGAGCTCGTCGATACCCATATCCAGCGAACGCTCGATGCTCGCTGCGGATGGCTCGCGATGCTCGCGAGCGCGAGCGCGAGCGCGATACAGGGTGCCGACTGAACGCCGGATTGCATCGAAAAGAGGCGTCAACAAGGGATCGAGCTTTGCCTGTGCGTCGTTGATCGCGGCTATGCTTGCACTGACGCGTAGATCGCGTAGCACGTCGACATTGGATCGAGCCTGCGTGGCCGTATCCGAATGCTCGAGGCGCACGGCGACCTGGCCCAGTCGATCGAGCATGTGCATCTGCCATCCTGGCGTCGTCGTGCCCGAGTCCGCGGCGCGGCTCAATGCCCGCCATGCGTTGCGCGAGATGCGCAATGCGTTCCAGCTTGGATCGATGGTGCGGAACACCAGGTTGATGACAATGGCGATCAGCAACCCGACGATTTCCGCGAGGTTGGTGTTCATGAACGCGGCAAAATCGGCCTGATAGCTTTCCTGCAGGGCGAGTCCGCCGGAGAAGGTAATCGCGAGAATGAGCGCCGCGCCGGCCAGCTTCGGAATCGTCTGCATGAAACTCAGGAGCAGCAGTACCGGCGTGAGCACCAGTGCGAGCGACGCGTATCCGTCGATGAGCGGAAAGATCGCGAACTGATACAGCGCGGCGAAGGGCAACGCGATGAGAACGCCGATGAGCGCCGCGCCGAGGATTCCGCTGGGCCGGTCGAGCGTCGCGAACAGCGAGCAACCGATCGCAGCGAATTGCACGGCAATGGCGCCTTCGGGCCAGGAGCCGCCAATCCACAGCACGCTCGAGATGATGACGCCCGTCATCGCGGCGCCGGCCGAGAGAAACGCCAGTCCAACATCGCGATGCAGGGGGATGCGTTGCGCGGAACGCACTTCGCTCTCTAAGCTCGACGGCAGGGAGACGCTCTGGTCTCGAATAGATCGCGCCAGCAGCCGGCAATCCTCGAGCGTCGCGACGAGGGCGAGGATGTGGGTTGCGGCGACCTGCTCCAACAGGCGAGACCGGTCGTGGCGAAGCGCCTCGCCCTGCGCATCCATTGCTGGATACGAGTGGAGATGAAGTGGCAGAGCCTGCGAGACATCGAGAATATCCGGTGATTCGGTGAGTCCACGCGTCCATCGCACTGTTTCTTCGACGAGGCTGGTCAGCGGTGGACGCAACTCGCCGGAGTCACGCAGTATGTCGATGGCGAGTTGCGCGCCGGTCAACTGCGGCAGCAGCGAGGCCAGTCGATTCTGCAGAACCTGCATGTGCCTGCCGAATCGCGGTACATCGGAGGTATCGAAGGCGGCATGCGTGTTGAGGATATATAGCTCGGTCACGAGCTGGGAAAGTTGTCGGGACGCCGACACGTCCCGTGCGCGGTCAGGTGGAGCGAGCAACGTCTGTGCAATCCAGCGAGCGCAGGTTCGCGTCGCGGCGGCGATCTTCTCGTTCAGCTCCGTTGCGACGGTGCGCGGAAAGAAAATCGAATGCGCGACGGCGCCACAGACGATGCCGATGGAGATCTCCTCGACCCGCGCCACCATGGTGTCGAAGATGGCCTCCGGCATGTTGACTACCGACAGGCCGACGATGGTCGCTGTGTATCCGGCAAGCATCGGCGCGTAGCTGCGTGGTGTCCGGTCGAGCAGCGACAGCAACAGCCACAGCCCAACCCACGCGCTCATTGCCAGGCACAGCAGCGGGGGAGATTGAACGAGCGGCGGGACGAGCAGCAGCGCACCGCTGGCCCCGATGATCGTGCCAGCGATGCGATAC
>JBEVKB010000132.1:0-40010 GCA_040509875.1 Steroidobacteraceae bacterium
GGCAATGGCGGGAACTCACTACAGCGGAAGTTCGCGGACTATTGTCAAAATCCGCCCCCGAAGCATGATGGAATCTGAGAACTGTCGCACTAATTGACACTTTTGGGGCATCCGCTGACAAGCTGCGTCACGAATCCGGCAGCGAAACCATCGCAAATGATGGCCCCAAGGTTCGCTAGACGGTTGATTCCCTGAGGCAGTAGGCTTCGCCGCCAATTTAACCTATGACGTACGCACTGACCGGGGACGACTACGACCTTCAAACCCGGGTGACCGGGCTCGAAGCCCTAAGAGTGAATCATGAGGCCGCCGCCGACTGCCTCGTGGTGATCCATGCACCGCTCCAGACCGACCTGGGCCGGCGCTATGTGCTGGATCGTTCCATCACCACCATAGGTCGCGGCCGCGATAACGACATCGTGTTGCCGAGCGATTGCGTGTCGCGCCGGCATGCGCGGCTCGAACATCGCGCCAACGGCTTGTTCGCCGTCGACCTGGCCTCGACCAACGGGACTTTCATCAACGACGCCACCAAGCTGGACGGCGAATACCGCCTGAGCCGCGGCGACCTGCTCAAGGTCGGCGACCGGATCTTCAAGTTCCTGTCGGGTTCGGATGTCGAGGCGCAGTACCACGACATCATCTTCAAGATGACCCTCACCGACGGGCTGACCACCCTCGCCAACCGCAAGCAGCTCGACTGCCTGTTGAACGACGAGATTCAGCGCGCCCGCCGCCACAACCGCGAGCTGGCGCTGGCCATGATCGACATCGACCACTTCAAGACCATCAACGACACCTACGGCCACCTGACCGGCGATTCGGTATTGCGTGGCCTGTCGTCGATCCTGCAGAAGCGGCTGCGGCCCAACGACAAGCTCGGTCGCTACGGCGGCGAGGAATTCTGCGCCATCCTGCCCGAGACCTCGCTGCAGAGTGCGGTGAAGATTGCCGAGGACTTACGGGTGATGGTGGCCTCGCACTCGTTCAATGCCGAAGGCAAGGAAATCCGCGTCACGGTCTCGATCGGCGCCGCCTGCCTGCTGCCCGACATGGAGATGGAGCAGTTGTACAAGGGTGCGGACGAGAAGCTCTACCAGGCTAAACGCGGTGGGCGTAACAAGGTTTGTCACTGAGTAAGAGTTTCTCGCGAAGGGCGCAAAGCGCGCCAAGGAAGAGAAACGAGAATGAAAATGGCAGGAGGGATCGGGGTCGGCCATTTTGTTTTCTTACTTTTGCGTGCTTCGCGCCGTTTGCGAGAAACTCTTCATTCCCGGCGCATCACCATGACCCGCCTGGGCTACTCCACCGTCACTGACTTCGCCAGGTTGCGCGGCTGATCCACGTTGCTGCCTCTCGCCAGTGCGACGTGATACGCCAGCAATTGCAGCGGAATGTTGAGCAGGATCGGATCCAGCTCCGGCTCCGATGCCGGCACTTCGAAGACGCCGTCGACAGCCACAGGTAGTTCTTCGCCGGCCTGCGTGATGATGTACGTCGGGCCTTTGCGCGCACGAATTTCCTCGATGGTCGCGACGTTCTTACTGAACAGGTCGTCGCGCGGCATGATGATGACTGTCGGCGTCTCCGGGCTGATCAGCGCGAGCGGTCCATGTTTCAATTCCGACGCCGGATAGGCTTCGGCATGCAGGTAACTCACTTCCTTCAGCTTGAGCGCGCCTTCCATCGCGATGGCGAATCCGGCGGCGCGGCCGACGAAATAGGCGTTCTGATGCGCGGCCATCGAGCGCGCCATGGCTTCGATGACCGGCTCCTGTTCCAGTATCCGATTGATCTGGTCGGGCAGTGCTTCGAGCGCTCTCAGCAAGCGTGCGCCATGTGCGGTCGACATGTCACGCAGCCGTCCGAGATGGATGGCCAGCAATGCGAGCGCTACCGCCGTGCAGGTAAATGTTTTGGTGGCGACCACGGCGATTTCCGGCCCGGCATGTAGATAGATACCGCGACCGCATTCCCTCGCGATGGTGCTGCCGACGACATTCACCACGCCGAGTACGCGACCGCCTTTGCGTTTGATTTCCTGTATGGCAGCCAGAGTGTCGAATGTTTCGCCCGACTGGCTGACCGCGACATACAAAGTGTCCGCTTCGATCACGGGATTGCGATACCGGAACTCCGAGGCCGGCTCGGCGTCGGCGGGAATGCGGGCGAGTTGCTCGATGAGATGAGCGCCGACCCGTCCGGCAATGTACGCCGAGCCGCAGCCGAGAATTTTGACGCGCTTCACTTCGAGCAGTTCGCGGGCTGCCATTTCCAGGCCGCCGATGTGCGTCGTCTGGAAGCGATGTTCTAGCCGGCCGCTGAGCGTGCGGCGAATGGCTTCGGGCTGTTCGGCGATTTCCTTGCGCGTGAAGTGCGCGAACTCGCCTTTGTCGAACGACTCGGCGGTCCAGGCGATCGTCGATGGCGTCTTCGCCGTCGCTCCGCCATCCAGCGTGAAGGTCTCGAAACCGTCTGCGCGCACCACGGCTATTTCGCCATCATCCAGGTGCACGACACTTTGCGTATGTCGCACCAGTGCCGCGGGATCGGAAGCCACATACATTTCGCGGTCGCCGATTCCCAGTACGACAGGACTGCCGTTGCGCGCCACCACCAGTGTTTCTGGCCGTTCGCCGTCGAGCACGGCGATGCCATACGTTCCGGTGATCAGGCGCAGTGCTGCGCGCACCGAGTCTTCGAGGCGGTCGGCAGGATGAGCGGCGATGAGGTGCACGAGTACTTCAGTGTCGGTGTCCGACAGGAAGACCGTGCCGCTGGCGGTCAGTTGTTTACGCAACTGCGCGGCGTTTTCGATGATGCCGTTGTGGACGATCGCGAAACGTCCGCTGCTGTCGCAATGAGGATGAGCGTTGCGGTCGCTCGGCTCGCCGTGCGTCGCCCAGCGTGTGTGCGCGATGCCGACGTCGCCTTTGACGCGTTCGGGCACGATCCGCTCGAGCTCGCGCACCTTGCCCTTGCTCTTGTAGACGGTGAGCTTGCGATTGCGGACCAGGGCGATGCCCGCCGAATCGTAGCCGCGATATTCGAGCCGATGCAGTCCTTCGATGAGGACGGGCGCCGCGTCCCGCTTGCCGATGTAGCCGACGATTCCACACATCTCTTGTCTCCTAACCGTAAATCATTCTGCGGATCTGCCGTTCGCTGTAGGGCACGGCGCGAAAGCGCCAGCGTCCCAGGTCGGTGGCGATCTGAGAAAAAATCGCACTGTTGGAATACCCGAGCGCCTGCAGGGCCAGGTGCCGCCGGCGCACGAAGTGCTCCGGCGTTTCGTTCAGAAAAGCGAGCACGTCATCGACCACCCGCGCCGCTTCCGGGGCGCTGAGGCGGGTGGTGCGGGCGAGATAATCGATCAGCTCGGCGAGTTCGGTCGGGTCCGACATGGGGAGGCACTCTGCCTGAATGGGCGGCGAGAGTGGGGTATCTTGCCCGAAATCGGGCAGGAAGGCTTGATTCCGATCGCCTCTTTCTTATTTCCTCCCCGGTCGCCGGGGGAGGAAGTTAATTCTCGTGCCGACTCAAAAACACATAGATATAAGCAGTGATCACCCACACACATGCCCCGCAGGCGAATGCCATGCCTGACCCTGCCGCCAGCAGATTCAGTATGCCGAGGTCGCCACTGGCGTGACCCGCTTGCGTCCCCAGCCCCATGGTCAAGCCGAGGCTGGCAAGACAGCTCACCATCCATTTCATCAGGTAACCGGGCAGGTAGATCCGCATGTCGCGGTTGTGACGGTAGTTGGCGGCGCGCGTCAGGCGGTCGCCCCGGCTCGCGTCTTTCAACAGCCAGAACGGCCAGAGAAAACGGAACAACACCAGTGATAGCGGCATGTCGTCGTAGCACGACCTTGCGATGGCCTGTCCTGAAACTCGCTGCGACATTGGCTGCACCCTGAACGTTCGAAATCTGCAAGCACTCCGGCCTCACTAACATAGAGGTCTTCGGGGGGCTCCAGGTTCCGTACAATCCGCAAGCCGTCCATGTCAGTCGACGCAGTCTTAGTTTCGCAGCGACATCCTCGCGTCTATGCGCGCGACCGAACTGAAATCACAGTCGGATCGTGCCGCGTCCCAGTTCGATGACTTCGCCCGCTACGTGGATGCGATCCTGCGCATCGACATCGAGAAACAAGGTGGACGGGCGGCCGGTGTATTCGCCCTGCGAGATTTCCAACGCCTGCGGCCGGCTGCGATTCATGGCCAGCAGCCAACCGCCGAAGTTGGCTGTCGCGGAACCTGTGGCGGGATCTTCTAGCAACGCGCTACCCGAGGGAAAAAAGAAGCGCGCGAGCGTGCGACCCGACGCCGTTTCCGCGAATACATACGCCATGCTGTGACCGTCGCGGCTACGTTCCGCCACGAACTTCACGGCATCGGGACGCACGCGGCGGACGGCGGCTTCGCTCGTCAATGGAACGATCAACTGCTCCTTGCCTACGTTTACCCATAGCGGGCGGTCGCCGATGTCGTCGGAGTGCAGTCCCAGCATATCCGCGAGTGTCGAGCGGTCTACCGAAACGTCACGCCAGGTCGGCGCATTGGCCTGGAACGTCCAGCGTTCGTCCCGGCCTTCCACCGGAATGATGCCGGCTTGCATTTCGAGTTTCAGTCGCCGCTCGCCGCCCTTCATTGCGTGCACGACGAAGGCGGTGCCGAGCGTCGGGTGCCCCGCGAAAGGCATTTCGTAATCCGGCGTGAAAATTCGCACTCTCGCATCCGCAGTCGCTGACGGCAGGATGAAAGTGGTTTCCGACAGATTGAACTGCAGCGCCAGCCGCTGCATGGTGTCGCTGTCGAGTTCGCGTGCGTTCTCGAACACGCACAACGGATTGCCGCTGAGTTTATCTTTGCCCTGGGTGAAGACGTTGACGATGCGGTAGTTGAGGTCGGACATGGCGTGCGGTGGTGGATGAGTCGATCTGAAGTGTCACGCGTGGTCCATGCCTCGTAAATGCACAGTGGTGTCGTGACACGGCGGGTACAGAGTCTCCTTTCCTATCTCCTCCCCCCCCGGTCGCCGGGGGAGGAAGTTAGGACGGGAGAACAGTTAGCCTCTGCGTGACGAGCGACGCCGCAAGTTCGTAATCGATATCCGCAAGTGTCGTCGCGCCAGCTGTCAGCTCATCGAGAATCACAGACTGGATCCGGCCGCGCGAGAGGGCGACGGAATAGGGGATCTCGTCGTGAAACATCACCATGGAATAACGCGGGACGAAGCGGTCGGGAAAGCGCCGTTCGAGTTCCAGCGACAAAGACTTCTGCAACTGAAACTTTGGCGCCCGCACCGTGTCGCGCATTTCCTGGTAGTTCTCGATGGCCATGGTGGCGATGGCGTCGGTGTCGGGCCGTCGCAGGCGATCGAAGTCGGCGAGCGCCGTGCCCCAGTCGCGGGAAGTGTCGAGCATGCGGTCGAGCGTCACGCAATCTTCGAGTGCGCAGTTCATGCCTTGGCCATGAAAGGGCGTGATGGCGTGCGCTGCATCGCCGATGAGCAGCATGTCCTCGCCCGACGACCATTGCGAGCAGCGCACCGTGCCCATGACGCCGGTGGGATGCGCGAAGAACTCTTCGGCCAACTTGGGCATCAATGCGCTGGCATCGGCGAAGTAGCGCGCGAAGAATGCAGTGACCTGTTCGGGCGTACTCAGTGCAGCGAAACTGACTTCGCCCTCGTACGCCAGAAACAACGTCACCGTGAAACTGCCGTCGGTGTTCGGTAGCGCGATCAGCATGAAGCCGCCGCGCGGCCAGATATGCAGCGCGTTGGGATCGAGCTGGTGGCGTCCGTCGGGCCCGGCGGGCAGCGCCAGTTCCTTGTAACCGTGCTCCAGCAAGGATTCATTGCAGGCAATGCCCAGTTCAGCGACGAATGCGCGGCGCAGTGCGGAGCCTGCGCCATCCGCGCCGATCACTTTTCTCAGCGGCAGTTCGTGCTGCTTGTCATCGCACTCGTTGCGCAACACCAGGTGCTGGCCGACGAAGCGTGCGGCGAGCAGCGATTGCCTGAAATGCAATTCCACGCCGGCTGCCTGCGCGGCGTCGAGCAGCACGCGATTCAGTCCGGGTCGCGAAACGGAATAGATCACTTCTTCCGGTCGCTGCCCGTACGGAACGAATGTCTGTCGTCCGTCCAGGTCGTGCAGCATGCGGCCGGGCATGGGAATCAGCAGCGGACGCACTTCATCCATGATGTCGGCGCGTTCGAGCGCACGAATTCCGCGGGCGGCCAACGCGAGATTGATCGACTTGCCTGCCGTGATCTGTTCGAGCCGCAGGTCGGGCAGTCGTTCGTACACGCGAACGTGATGTCGTCGTCGCGCGAGCAGAATGCCAAGCAGCGAGCCGGCGAGGCCTGCGCCTATGATGGTGACTGTGGATTCGCCGCTCACGTGAACGTCGCCATCTTCACCTGGTGCGCCAGTTCCGTGGCGAAGCGCCACACATCGGTGAACGTGTTGTACATCGGCACGGGCGCGGCGCGAATCACGTCGGGTTCGCGCCAGTCGCAGATGAATCCGCGCCGCTCGAGTTCGATATGGATTTCGCGGGCGCGTGCCGGCTCTACCTGCAAACGCAATGAGAGCTGGCACCCGCGTTCATCGGGATCGCGCGGCGTAAGAACGGTGATGGATTGTGGCGCCAGCAGGTGCAATGACGATTCGAGGTAGGCGGTCAGCGCGATCGATTTCGCACGCAACGCCGCCATGGTGGTCTTGCCAAAAAGATCCAGCGATGCAATCAGCGGTGCTGCGGCGAGCACCGGTGGATTGGAAATCTGCCAGCCTTCCGCGCCCGGGATGGCTGTGAAATCTTCCGGCATGGCGAAGCGCGTGCTCTTCTGTTGGCCCCACCAGCCGGCGAATCGCGGCAACTGCGTCGCATGCGCATGTCGCTCGTGCACGAAGCAGCCGCCGATCGCACCCGGCCCCGCATTGAGATATTTATAGCTGCACCACACCGCGAAGTCGGCATTCCAATCGTGCAGTTCGAGTGGCGTATTGCCGATGGCGTGGGCGAGATCCCAGCCTACGATGCAGCCGTGGCGATGCGCGCAGTCGGTGATCGTCGCAATGTCGAAGCGTTGACCGTTCAGGTACTGCACGCCTGGCAGGACCACCGTCGCGATGCGTTTGCCGTGAAGCTCGATGGCTTCGCAGACATCTTCGGTGGTGACGGTGGCTTCACCGCTGCGTGGAGCGATTTCGAGCAGCGAATCCGCCGGATCGAAGCCCCGCTGCAGGATCTGCGATTCGACGGCATAGCGATCGGAAGGGAAGGCGCGCTTCTCGATCAGGATCTGGTGACGCTCGGCTGTCGGGTTGTAGAAGCTCACCAGCATGAGATGCAGGTTGACGCTCAACGAGTTCATCGCGACCACTTCCATCGGCTTCGCGCCTGTCAGTTGCGCGAGCCCAGCGGCCAACTGTTCGTGATAGCTGAGCCACGGTCGCGCGGAATCGAAATGTCCCGCCACGCCGCGTTGTGCCCAACTGTCGAGTTCGGCGGTGAGGATGCCGGCGGTCGCCTTGGGCTGAAGGCCGAGCGAATGACCGCATAGGTAGACACTGTCAGTGCCATCTGCAAGGCGTGGAATATGGTATTCGCTGCGCAACGGCGCGAGCAGATCGGCACGATCGAGTTCGAACGCCTGTTCGCGTCCAGCAGGGTTATTCATTGCGGCAACAATCGCATCAAGAAGGGGCGGCTTGGGGCGGCATCCGATGCGAACGGCGCCACCTGCAGGTTGAGCAGGTAGGGACCGTCGTCGATGCCGTCGTCTATATAGGCAAACTCGGTGATCGTTGCGTGCGCGCGCGTAGCATGCAGAGCATCGGTCACCGTCGGCGGCATGCCCCAGAACAATCGATGCGCGGTCAACAGTCCCTGGTCCGACGCGCGATCCACCGATGGCACATCGACGACCAGGTGATCGATGTCGTGCTCCACCATCCACTTCATGGCGTCGCTGGAGAAATAGGGCGGCGGATTCGCGGTGTCGTAGATGCGCTGCTGCTTGTCCGGAGAATTAGGCAGCGTGCGTACGATCACAGCCCGGAAGCCTGCGAGCGAATGCCGTTGCGCCGCCTGTTCCAGCTCATCTCGCGTGATCAGCAAGTCGCCCGGATGTGGCGCAGGCGAACTTTGTTCGTGCGTAGTCGTAGCTGTGCGCGGTGAGACAGTGAGAAGGATTGCGGGAATCAGCGCATCGCGAGCGATGTCTCGTATGCTGAGGCGACCGCGCGTGATGTGCCCGACGCATTCTGTATGCGTGCCATTGCAGTGTGGTGTCAGTGAGTAAGTCGAGCAGTTGCAGCTTGCACCGGTTCGCACGTCGCCAGTGAAATCGCCGGCGGATAGCGCTGCACTGCTTGCGGCCGGCGCGCCGAAAAACGATGGCTGCGGTCCTTCGAACTGCAGTGGAATCGACAGGTCATGGCAATCCGCGACATCGATACTGAAGCGTCGGCCGGCGATGTCCAGGGCGAAGCGTTCCGCGGTCATGCGGATTATCGCTTCTCGGCCACGGTGCCGCAGGCCTGGCAGGTGCGACGTTGCAGCGAGCCGTAGAAATGCTCGAACACCGGCGGCAACTGCTTCACGATGTCACTGATATGCAGGTACTCGGCATACAGTGGATAGTTGCAGTGTTCGCAATACCACAGGAAACCATCCTGCTCGTCGCTGCGCCGTTTGCGTTCGACCACCAGGCCCACGGAATTCGCGAAGCGTTGCGGCGAATGCGGCACGCGGGCCGGCAGCAACAGGATTTCGCCTTCGCGGATCGGGATATCCACGCGGCCGCCATCCTGCATCGTGCGCAACACCATTTCGCCTTCGAGCTGGTAGAAGAATTCCTCGCCCGGGTCCTCGTGGTAATCGGTGCGCGCGTTCGGCCCACCGACCACCATGATGATGAATTCGGAATGCTCGAATACCTGGCGGTTGCCCACCGGGGGTTTGAGGAACTCGCGGTGCTCGTCGATCCAGCGGCGAAAATTGAAGGCGATCAGTGGGTTCATAAACTCGTCTCCGGTTCTCCGGGAGTGTAACCGCTGCCGGCCGGCGCTGCCCGTCGTGCCACTCATCACGCAGGCGTGCCGGCAAGTGCTTGCAATCCCGCCCCCACGCTGACAGTGTCGGCCTGGCGGAGGGTGGCAATCCACGGAAGCGATCGATTCATCCGCAGGGAGAACTGTCATGTCCAGACCTCGCCGTTGCGCTGCCGCTGGGTTCGCAGTCTCACGGGCGCTCGTTGTCGGCATGATCGCCTGGTCGGCAGCGGGGTCAGTCTCGGCCAGCCCGCAGGAGAGCGCCGCTGCGCCCGCAATCATCGCTGACATCGCGCCGGCCGGCGAAGATGCGGTCGCCCCGGTAGTGCAGGCCGTGTGGATACAACAGACCTTCGACTTCCACTACCAAAGTTTCACCACGTTCTATTCCTGCTCCAGCCTCTCCGAGAAGATGCGACGGATTCTCCTCGAGCTGGGGGCCGAGCCGAAATCCAGGGTTCGCGTGTCGGGCTGCGATTCCAGCAGCGGCATTGCGCGCATGCCGGTAGTTCGCATCAGCATCTCGTCGCCGTTCGAAGCGACGCCGGCAACGTTGGCCGATCTCGAAAAAACACGCCCGGTTCGCGAGCTTGCGGCTCGCGTGCGCAACGATTCCGCCAAAGGCATCGAGATCGACGAGCAGTTTCCGGCACAGTGGAAACGCGTGTCGTTGTCGCGCGGTTCTCTTGGTCTTGCGCCAGGCGATTGCGAACTGGTCGAACAGATCGAACGCAAGCTGTTGCCGAAACTCGCAGTACGCGTGGTGTCGAGCGACATGCGCTGCACGCCCAACCAGTTGACCCTCGGGCAGCCGAGGCTGGAAGTGGACGCGCTGGCGGAGTTGCCCAAGGCAGATGCAGTGACTGAAAAGAAGAAGAGCAAGAGCGGCGCGTGAGCGACTCAGCTGTCCGGTTTCAATCCTGACGAGCCGCATTCCACGAACTGCGGCGTGGCTTTCTGATCCAGGCGCACGGCGGTCAAGCGGCTGCCCCAGACGCAGCCGGTGTCGAGATTCATCACGCCGTCGGCGTCGTAATAACCCAGCGCGGACCAGTGGCCGAAGACGATCCGCAGATCGCGCGAACGTCGCTGCGGCATGCGAAACCAGGGCAGCAATCCTGCCGGCGCTTTTTCCAGCGTGCCTTTGTAAGGCAGCGCGAGGCGTCCGTCTTCATAGCAGAAGCGCAGGCGCGTGAGGCAGTTCGTGATGAAGCGCAGCCGTTCTACGCCTCGCAGCGAATCGGACCAGCGATCGGGTTGGTCGCCGTACATCTGTTGCAGCAGTTCGATGCATTGGCGCTCATCGCGCAGCACTGTTTCCAGTTCACGCGCGCAGGCGATGGCTGTTGCTCCATCCCACTGCGGCGGCAGCCCCGCGTGAATCATGGTGTAGCCAAGCAGAGCATCATGGTGGAGCACGGGACGATGCCGCAGCCAGTGCACGAGTTCGTCGCGATCGGGCGCGTCGAGAATGTTGGCGAGCGTGTCCTGCCGTTTCTGTTTCGCACCGGTGAGCGCGACGGCGAGCAAGTGCAGATCGTGATTACCCAGTACCGTCACCACGCTATCGCCCAGCAACCGCACTTTGCGCAACACATCGAGAGAGCGCGGGCCGCGATTGATCAGATCGCCGACCAGCCACAACGAATCGCTCGCGGGGTCGAACTTGAGGCGGGCGAGCAGGGCCTCGAATTCATCGCCGCATCCCTGGATGTCGCCGATCGCATAAGTGGGCATGTGAGGTACGAAAGCTAATCGCGACGATCTGGTGCGACAGGCATCTAGTGCAACAGACCGGGCATCGCCAGCGTGAACGGGGCGATGGGCACGTCGAACGTGGCGCCGTCGTCGGCCACCATCTGGTAGCTGCCTTGCATCGCTCCGACCGGCGTTTCCAGCACGGCGCCGCTGGAGTAGCGAAAGCCTTGGCCCGGCAGCAGGTAGGGCTGCTCGCCGACGACGCCTTCACCGCGAACTTCCTTCACCTTGCCGTCGGCATTGGTGATCACCCAGTGACGGGTGAGCAGCCGAGCCGGTACCTTGCCCTCGTTACGAATGGTGATCGTGTACGAGAACGCGTAATGGCTTTCCTCCGGTTTCGATTGATCGCCGACATAGTTGGCGCTGACATCGACGCGGATTTTGTGATTGTTCGGTTCGGTCATGGACGAAAGTTGAGGGGGTGGCGACGCCATATTAGCAGCCAGCGCCACGCCACTACCCGAGAAAATTCTTCGCCTTATGTCAGTGCAGGCGCACAGCCAGGACGTCGCAGGGCGCGGCGTGCAGGACGGTGTCTTCGGTGAAGTTGAGCAGGATGGCGAGGCCATGCCGCTCGCGACTGCCGAGAACGATCAGGTCGACGCCGAGGCGCTGCGCGGTGCGGATGATTTCGGATTTGATGCTGCCCGTCTCGACCAGTTGCTCGCTGCTCGCAAGCCCCAATCGTTGCGACAGCTCCGTGAGCCGCGAACGTGCCCTCGCCACCAGTTCGCCCTCGATCTGTACCGTGGGCAGCAGCGCTTCGCCCATCGGTTCCACCGGGACATATTCCACGACGTGCAGCAGCGCGATGGCCGAGCCATAGCAGGCCGCAATTGCCTTGGCGCGCTCGCCGACGACCGGGCTGTCGTCCGACAGGTCGACCACCAGCAGAATCTTTCTGTAATCGCTCATGGGGTTCTCCGGCGTGTCCGCGGGGGCGATGAAATTATAGAGCCGGCGCGCGCGCGATTGTCCAACTTGTCCGCCGGGATCGTGTTCACTCCGGTTCCGTCGGCGCCTTGTCGAGCACTACACGCGCAGCGAGGGCAGCGAAACCTGCCGGTGGAATGACTTCGGCACGCGCACCGGGATCGATGCCTGCGTCCTGGATCTGCTCCACCGATAACAATTGCTTGAGCGCATTGCGCAAGGTTTTGCGGCGTTGAGAGAATGCAGCGGCGACCACGCGCGAGTAACAACGATAGTCGGCAATCTCGAACGGCGGCGATGCGTGCGGGGTGAGTCGCACGAATGTCGAGTCCACGCGCGGCGGCGGACGAAACGAGCGCGGTCCGATGTCGAACAGCGGCGCGACCGTCACCCACGGCGCCAGCATGACGGTGAGCCTGCCGTAATCGTCGTCGCCCGCTTCCGAGGCCATGCGATCGACTACTTCCTTCTGCAGCATGAAGTGCATGTCCTGCACGTGCGCGCGCTGTTCGATCAGGCGAAACAGCAGCGGCGTGGAAATGTTGTAGGGGAGGTTGCCCACCAGTCGCAGCCGCGTCGACGGCGGCGCGAGCGACGCGAAATCGAATTTGAGCGCGTCGCCTTCTATGACGGTCAGCGATTTGGAATCGATGGTCTCGCGCAAATGCCGGATGGCGTCGCGATCGATTTCCACCGCCGTCAGCGAACCGGCGCGTAATAGCAGCGGACCGGTGATGGCGCCGAGTCCCGGGCCGATCTCGACGATGATCTCGCCCGGCAGCGGCGCGATGGCGTCGACGATGTCATGGATCACGCCCTGGTCGTGCAGGAAGTGCTGGCCGAAACGCTTGCGTGGTTGATGCATGGGTGGCGCGGAGCATAAGCGAACCGTGTCGTGCGCGCCTGCCGACAGGATGAAGCCGATCAGCGTCGCGTGTTTGCCAGCTCGATCGCGAGATTCAGCGCCGCGCACAGGCTGCCCGCATCGGCTTTCCCGGTGCCTGCCAGGTTCAGGGCGGTGCCATGATCGACCGAGGTGCGCAGGATGGGCAATCCCAAGGTCACGTTGACCGCGTCGCTGAAGCCCACGTGCTTGATCACAGGCAGGCCCTGGTCGTGGTACATGGCGAGAACGGCGTCCGCCTGGGCCAGCATATGCGGCGTGAAAGCAGTATCTGCGGGTGCTGGGCCGATGAGCTGCAACCCATCGAGGCGCAACTGCTCGATGACCGGCGCGATGACGTCTATCTCTTCGCGTCCCAGATGGCCCGATTCACCGGCGTGCGGATTCAGGCCGCACACGAGGATTCGCGGCGCTCGCAATCCGAAATGCGTGCGCAGATCGTGATCGAGGATGCGCAGGACCTGTTCCAGCAGCGGGCGGGTGATCGCACCGCTCACTGCTGACAGCGGCAGGTGCGTAGTCGCGAGTGCGACTCGCAGTGTTCCCGATGCGAGCATCATCACCGGCAACGGTGCGCCGGTGCGCTCCGCCAGGTATTCGGTGTGGCCCGAGAAGGCGATGCCGGCTTCGTTGATGATGCTTTTCTGTACCGGCGCCGTGACCATGGCGGCGAAGTCGCCGCGCAGGCAGCCATCGATGGCCACGTCGAGCAGTCTCAATACATAGGCCGCGTTGGCACGATCGAGCTGGCCGGTGCGCACCTCTGCGACTACAGGCTCATGCAGGATGCGCATGCGCCCGGGCAAATGCTCCTGACCTTCGGCAGCCGCATCGATGAGTTGGATGTCTGCCTCGATACCGAGGCTTTGCGCCCGATGGCGAAACAATTGCGCGTCACCGGCGAAGACGAGATCGCAGGGCCAGGGACGCAGGGCGATGGCAACGCACAGGTCGGGACCGATGCCGGCGGGCTCGCCCGAAGTGAGGATGATGCGTGGCACGGCCATGGAGAAGTTGAACTCGCGCCGCTCGACGATGCGGCCTGCGAGGCCGCATCCAGTGGGTTATCCGCGTTTACATCCGGTAGTCGACGAACGCTTCGTCGCGCAGGCGTCGCAGCCAGAGTTCGGTTTCCTCTTCGGCCTTCGACTCGCGCAGCTGCGCGTAGACCTGCTGGCGAACCTTGTCCTGGGTGGCGTCATGCACGCGCCGGCCGATCAACTGCACGATGTGCCAGCCGTACTGGGTCTTGAACGGTTCGGTGATCTGGTTTTCGCTGAGCGCATCCAGCTGCTTTTCGAACTCGGGCACGAAGGTGCCCGGACCCGCCCAACCCAGGTCGCCGCCTTCGGCGGCAGACGTGGTGTCGGCGGAGGTCACCGCGGCGATGGCTGCGAAATCTTCACCGCCTTTCACGATGCGCTCGCGAATGGTGGCGAGCTTCTGCTGCACGGTCTGGTCGTCTTCCAGTTCGCTGGTGCGTACCAGGATGTGGCGCACATGAACCTGCGACACGACGGCCTGCTGGATGCCGCCACGAACTTCGTTGAGCCGGAAGATGTGAAATCCGCTGGGCGTGCGAATGGGCGCGGATACGTCGCCCGGCTTCATCTTGGCGATCACATCGGAGACGATCGACGGTAGCTGCGAGCCTTTGCGCCAGCCCAGCGAGCCGCCTTCGATGTTGGTGGTGCTGTCCGAGAACCCGACGGCCAGCTGCGAGAACTCTTCGCCGCCTTTCGCCTTGTTATAAACATCGCGAGCGCGGGTTTCGCGGGCTTCGATCTGTTCGGGGGTGGCGGTGACCGCCACCGATACGAGGATGTGCGAGACGTTGTATTCGCTGTTCTGGTCCGGTCCGTTCGACTGTCGCGCCAGTGCCTGTTCCAGTTCGCGCGGCGAGACGTTGATACGGCCGAACACATCGCGTTGTCGCAGCAACTGCAAGGTCATCTGGCGACGCACGTCGTCACGATAGCTGCGGTAATCCAGGCCCTGCGATTCGAGCTGCTTGGGCAGGTCGGCGAAGCTGATGCCGTTGCGCTTGGCGACGTCGTCGAGGGCGCCGTTGAGCATTTCATCCGAGACCTCGATGCCGAGCTTGTTGGCGCGTTGCATCTGGATCTCTTCGACGACCAGGCGTTCGAGCACCTGACGGCGCAATACGTTGCGGGCCGGCAGCTCGGTGTTCTGCTGGCGCAGGCGGGCGACGACTTCTTCTGTCTGTTCGTCCAGCTCGCTGTTCAGGACGATGCCCTCGTTGACGACGGCGGCGATCCGGTCGAGCAGCGTGCCATTGGTCGACAGATCGCGGGTCTGTGCCGAAGACAGGGTGGGCACGAAGGCGGCGCAGGCAATCAGGATGCCGGCGACGCGGGAGCAGAAGCGAGTCAATTTCATTGGCTTGGGCTAGCTCGATAATTCATTGGGAAAAGCAGCACAGCGCTGGCTGGACCTCCGCCGTAACAGGATGCCTGCCGACGATGCCAGTGAGGCCGTTACGGCGGGCCTTCAGTAGGAGCGCCCGGGAGCTTGCGGTTCGCGCCGCGAGTATCCCCGAATCGATCGCTCCAGGAAAGTATCTGCGCCGGTTCCGACACTGGACAGGCCGTTAAGTTCCAGCTGCAGCAGCACGCTGGTGTCGCGATCGCCGTCGCGATTGCTCACGTAGCGACGGCCGACGACCCGCAATTTCCAGCAGCAGGAGCGGTATTCCATGCCGGCGAACTGGTCCAGCGCCGAGCGGTCTTCGAGCGAGTACACCATCCGTGCGTAAGCGCTCCATTGATCGCCCAGCGGCCACGCCAGCGAGCCGTCCACCTGCTCGATATTGTCGCGGCGGAAGCGATAGCTGAGATTCATCACCCGGTCGAAGCCCGGCTGGTACTGGAACAGGACGTCGCTCTTTTCCGAGCGCGATTCGCCCGGGTCGAACTGCACGCCCATGCGTACGTTCCAGTTGCGATAGGCGGTCAGCGCCACTTCGGCGACCACGTCCGAGGATTCCGGATCCTCGAGCACTTCGCCTGGCAGGGCCACTTTCGGTTCGTCGAAGTAGTAGGCCTGGCCGATGGTGGCGGAGAGGTACTGCTGCCCGGTGGTGGCGCTCAGCAGGCGCGAGGTGGCGCCGATGCTCACCTGGTTGGCATTGCTGAGCCGGTCCGGCCCGACATAGCGGTTGGTGCGGAACAGTTGCACCAGATTCAGATCTGCGGGACTGGTGTCGAACACCGGCAGGTCGTCCTGGTTGCGATACGGGACATACAGGTACATGAAGCGCGGCTCGAAGGTTTGCACGCGCTGCTGCCTCGAGCCCGACGGTCGCTCGAAGGTCATGCCGCCATCGAGACTGAACAGCGGCGCGAGGCGGTCCGGCGAATCGTCGCTGCCGGGGAGCCGGTCGCTGAGGCTATATGCCGTGTAGCGCATGGCCGCTGCAGGCTCCAGGTACAGGCCGGCGCCACGTAATGGCATGCGGATCTCGGGAGCTACATCCGTGCGCCAGCCGCGCTCGTTCAGCGTCATGCCGTCGGTGAAGCTGCGGTCGAAGTTGGCCAGTTCCATGTCGAGGCCCAGCGCCAGGCCGAACGGCTGGTCGGGCAGCGAGGCGTGCACACCGACCTGGGGCAGCACGGTGTAAGGACGATCCTGCGGCAGGATGCGTTCGTCATCGATGGTCTGGAAATTCTGCGCGCGTCCCACGACGAGCCAGTTGTCGGTGAGATAAGTGAGGCCGGCCGAACGGTTCAGGTACGACACGCTGGTGCCTTCGGGACCGAGGCCGAAATCCTCGAACCAGCGGCTGTCGCTGGCGTTCTCGGCATCGACGCTCAGCCGCAGACGATCGGTGAAGTCGGAACGATCGGTGAACTGCAGCAGGCTGCGTGAGTCGCCGGTGCGCTGATCGTCAGGCAGGTAAGCCGCATTGAACTGGCCGCGACCGAACGGGCTCAGGTAGCGGAACTCGGTGTCGAGCTTGGCGCCGCGCTTGGAAAACCAGGTCGGGATGAAGGTCACGTCGTATTCCGGCGCGATGTTCCAGTACCAGGGCGCCGACAGCGAATAACCGCTGCGACCGGAATTGCCGATGATGGGAAACAGGAAACCCGATTTGCGCTCATCGCCGACGGGAAACGAAATGAACGGCGTGTACATGATGGGCACGCCTTTGAAGTCCAGGCGCACGCCGTGGCCGGTGCCGATACTGCGCTGCTGGCTGATGTTGATGTCCGATGCGCGGATCACCCAGTCTTCGTTGCCGATGGGGCAGGTGGTATAGCGCACATCTTCCAGCGATACCTCGCCTTCGCGGGTTGCGCTGATCTCTTTCGCCGAGCCGCGGCCGTTCTGCACCGGCAGCTCGAACTCCGCGCCTTCGAATTTCGCGCCGCCGGCAGGGTCGAACTGTGCACTGGAGCCGCGCACCCTGAGGTTCGGATCGCTGTACTCCACACCGTTCTTGGTCTCGAAGCTCTGATCCGACGGATCGTAAGTGGCGTCGCGCGTCTTGAGCCTGCGGTCGCCCTGCGAGATGGTGACGTCGCCGTTGAGCTGCCATTCGCCTTCGCGTACGGCTTCGAAGCCGTCGCTCTCGATGTCGACCGGTGTATCCGGATCGACAGGGGCGACGAATTTCGGTGCAGCGTTCGGCGCGGCGATCGCGGTCTGCAGCCCGGGGTCCGGACAGCTAGCCGATACCGTGATGGGTGTGAACAGTACGGGCGCGAGGGTCAGCAGTGACGCTGCCATCGCCCGAACTCCCGCGCCCTGGCGTGAAGTCTTTGGTGCAAATGTCGGCAGCGGGTCGGGCATCGGGGTGCGATTATAATGACCGTGGCATTCTCTGGCCGGCTATTTACATCCGCCGGGTAAAACTTTTTTCAGGAGCGTACATCCGCGTGTCATCCAATCACCGCATCCACGACGACCTGCAGGCGGGTAAAGAATCTCCGGCGGGCGAGATCCGCGACGTGCGCCTCGAACAGCTGGGACAGTGGTTGCAGGGCTTGTTCGGCAAGCAGGATTTTACGATCGCGACCGCGTCGGCGGATGCGAGTTTCCGGCGTTACTTTCGTGTGACCCGGGGCGGCGAGACCTGGATCGCGATGGATGCGCCGCCGGGCAAGGAAGACATGCGGCCCTATATAAAGATCGCCAACATGCTCGTGGAGGTGGGCGTCAACGCACCGCGCATTCTCCACAGTAATTTCGAGCAGGGTTTCCTTCTCAACAGCGACCTGGGCTCGCGAACCTACCTCAACGAACTGGCGCAGCCCGACAACGTCGATGCGCTATATCACGATGCGCTCGAAGCATTGATCGCTATTCAAGCCCGCTCGGCGGCCAACGCGACGCAGTTGCCGCCATATGATTCGGCGCTGCTCCAGCGCGAAATGACGCTGTTTCCCGAGTGGTTCTGCGCTCGCCATCTGGGGCTGCAACTCGACGCGAAGGTCGTAAGCGATTTGCAGGGCGTGTTCGATGCGCTCGTGGCAGAGGCGTTGAAGCAGCCGCGCGTGTTCGTCCATCGCGATTATCACTCGCGCAACCTGATGGTGACCGATGGCGATCGACAGGGGGCCAATCCCGGCGTGCTCGATTTCCAGGACGCGGTGAACGGACCGATCACCTACGACCTCGTGTCGTTACTGCGTGACTGCTACATCGCGTGGCCCATCGAACGCGTGCATGGTTGGGTCGCGCACTTTCGCGATAAGGCGCGACTGGCGGGCGTCGCCGTGGGCAATGGCGAACAGGAATTCCTGCGCTGGTTCGACTGGATGGGCGTGCAACGCCATCTGAAGGCGATTGGAATTTTTGCACGGCTGTGGCACCGGGACGGCAAGCCCGGATACCTCAAGGACATTCCGCGCACGCTGGATTACGTTCGGGAAGTTGCGGGCAGATATCCCGAGCTGGCAGCGCTGCGAAAGCTCATCGACACTGACATCCTGCCCTTGCTGTCACGAGCGACGGCAACGGCATTGTCGCCGCAGGCAATTGCGTGAGAGCCATGATCCTGGCTGCGGGCCGCGGCGAACGCATGCGTCCGTTGACCGATTCGATGCCGAAGCCGCTGTTGCCCGTCGGCGGCAAGCCGCTCATCCAATTCCATATCGACGCGCTGGCGGCGAGCGGCGTGCGCGACATCGTCATCAATCTTGCGTGGCTCGGCAGCCGCATCAAAAGTGCGCTGGGAGATGGTTCCGCACAAGGCGTGCGTCTGCACTACAGCGATGAGGGCGACGGGGCGCTCGAGACGGGAGGCGGCATCTTCAATGCGTTGCCGCTGCTCGGCAAGCAACCCTTCCTGGTCGTCAGCGGCGATGTCTGGACGGATTATCCGCTGGCTCGGTTGGCGGCGCGGCTTGCGCCGGAGGATCTCGCGCACTTCGTGCTGGTCCACAATCCCGAATATCACCGGCGCGGCGATTTCGGATTGCGCGACGGACGCGTCATCGACGATGGCGAGCGCCTGACCTACGCCAACATCGGTGTCTTTCGACCTGAATTTTTCGCGGGCTGCGAGCCGGGAAAGTTTCCTCTCGCGCCGCTCATGCGCAAGCGTATTCAGGAAGGGCGAGTGAGCGGGGAATTCCATGCGGGTCGCTGGTTCAACCTCGGCACGCCGGCGCAACTTGCGCAGCTCGATGCGAGCTTGACGGACCAACAGGCTGGCCGCGCCGATTCCAGGTAGCTCGAGCGCCATCGATTCCATGTATTTGGGAGGGGTGAGAACCCTGGTTCCTGTGCAGCGGTTTGCCTTGACGACTAGTGGTAGCTGCGAACGCGACCACAGGTGAGAAGCGTTCTCATTTGCAACGCAGTAGGATTCGCGGCATGATTCGATACATCGCCATCCGGATTCCCCAACGTCAGTGCGTGCCAGTCAATCCAATTCGCGGATCGTGTTTGCGGTAGCCATTACGGCAGTGCATGTCGCTGCGGGCTATGCGTTGATGAATCTGCGTATGCGCCAGCCGGTGGCGCCGACCATGACTGCGGTAGGGGTGAGGTTCATTTCCGAAGCTCCGGTGCAGCCGCATTGGCAGCCTCCTGCGGTGAAACCGATGTTACCCACATTGGATACACCGGTACCCGTCGTACCCATGATCGACATCCCGGTAGCGACTTCCGAGCCGAACCGGTCCATCACTGTTCAGGTCGCAGCGGCCGCCCCACCGCCGGCGGCTTCGCAATCGCAGGACGCTGCGAAACTCGTTGCGACAGTCGAATATCTGCGTGAGCCGGTGCCGCGTTATCCACCGCAGTCACGCAAGTTGCGGGAACAAGGGCTGGTGGTCCTCAGGGTCCTGATAGATGAACGCGGCACTGCCTGCGATGTCGCGATCGAGAATTCCAGTGGCTACGAACGACTCGACCGGGCCGCTCGCGAAGCGATCGCTCGCGCTGAATTCCGGCCTTATATCGAGGACGGCGTGCCGCGTCGGGCCATGGTGCTCATCCCCATCGAGTTCTCCCTGAACACGCGCATCGCATCCAATGGTGCATAGCAAGCGCGGATACCTGCGTCCCTTGTGACATATTCGTGCAGATGTGTCGGCAAGACGGAACTATTAACGCGAAAGACCATTTCTTGGCCTAGTCGCAGAACGAATCAACGAGTCGAGTGTCTGCTTTGGAACGCTTCCGTGCGATGGAGCAACAAAGTAGTGCGGCAGGAGACGCTTGAGTTGAACCATGATCGCGCAGCACGCTGATATACAATCTGTTTCGAGATGCTTGCCTTCCACGTCGAAACTTTATACCTTGCGCGGCGTTTCCGCGGTCTTACGTGAAACGTAACGTCTCTTTCCGATTTGCGGGCTGTGTGCTTCGGAGCGTTACAGTCGAAGGTTCGGCCGGGAAGGGCGGGACAGCGTGTGTGGCATTAGCCGCATGCCTCGAACGACCGCATCACGGTACGCATTCATCAAGAGTACGGGGCTGCCTTCAGACCCCGAATCACATTTGAGCGCACAGCATGGCCTACGCACCTAATGCGGATTCATCATTTTTCACCCGACGCGGCCTCGCGTTCATTGCCATTGCATTGCTGCATTTGGGAATGTTCTGGGCACTGAAGTCGGGTATGTCGCATCGAATCGTCGATGCAGTCCTCGGGCCTATCGAGACCCGCATGATCGAAGAGGCTCCCAAGCCCGACGAGGCTCCGCCTCCGCCTCCGCCGAAGATCGAGACGCCCCCGCCGTTCGTACCGCCGCCCGATGTATCCATCGAAGTCCCGGTCGACGCAGCGCCGACGAATGCGATCCGCCAGGTCACCAACACCGCGCCAGTCGCGCAACCGCCGCCGGTGGCAGCGCCAGTACAGCGCGTGACCACGGCTCCGAAATCAGATTCGAGACGTCCGCTCACCCAGCCGGAATACCCACCATCATCACGCCGAGCCGGTGAAGCCGGAACTGTGGTACTGGAGGTATACGTTCTGGAGACTGGACGTGTCGGGGACGCTCGCGTGAAGCAATCGAGCGGATTTCCTAAACTGGACGAAGCCGCGCTGCGGGAAGTCAAACGGTCCTGGCGTCTTACGCCCGGCACGGAAAATGGCAAGCCTGTACCGATGTGGGGGCAGTTTGCCGTCACCTTCAAGCTCACGGATTGAGCACCACCGATTCGACGATTTAGAACTAGCTCTCCAGATTCCGGTCACAGGTCAATATAGTAGAGGACATCGTTCATGGCTCCCAACACTGAAGAAGTAGCAAACCCGTTTGGCTTGGAAGCGTTCATCAAGCAGGCGGACCCCGTTGCGATGGGCGTGCTCATCATCCTGATCGTGATGTCCCTGTCTTCCTGGTACGTCATTCTCACGAAGCTGTGGGACCAGAGCCGTATCCGCAAGTCATACAAGGAAGTCGAAAAGGGCTTCTGGACCGCCGGCAATCTGCGCGACGGCATGGCCAAGCTCACCGGCAAGGACAACGCATTCCGCATGCTGGCTGAAGACGGCGTCCGCGCTGCTCAGCATCACGAAGGTCGCCTGACGGACCAGATCCCACTGCACGAGTGGATCACCGTCTCGCTGTACCGTTCGGCCGAAAGCATCAACAGTCGCTTGACCAACGGCCTGGCGATTCTCGCCACCACCGGGTCGGTCTCGCCGTTCGTCGGCCTGGTCGGCACGGGGGGGGGTATCTCTAACGCGCTGATCTCGATCAGCATGGCCGGCCAGGCCAGCCTGGACAAGATCGCAGGTCCGATCGGCGAAGCGTTGATCATGACCGCCATCGGTCTGTTCGTCGCCGTCCCGGCCGTCATGGGCTACAACTGGCTCCTGCGTCGTAACAAGGACATCCAGGAGAAGGTGAAGTACTTCTCTGCCGACCTGCATGCTTACCTGGTCAGCGGCGCTCGCGTCGATGCCGGTGGTCCTGCTGTCGCGGCACGTCCTGCTGCTGCCACTGCCGGCGCCGCCGTTCGCAAGTAATCGATCGCGACAACGCCGATCGAATAAGCCTCTCAACCATCGCATCTGAACCAAGACAGAATCCGGAGTTACTCGAATGAGTAGTGCATTCCTGGAAATGAACTCTTCCGAAGCGGTGGAAGAGAGGCCGATGAACGAGATCAACACGACGCCCCTGGTGGACGTCATGTTGGTGCTCCTGATCGTCTTCATGATCACCATTCCCGTGATCACTCATAACGTACCCGTGGCCCTGCCGCAGGTACGCAACGAGGCGACGAAGACCAAGCCTGAAAACATCAATCTTTCGGTCAACAAGGATGGCCAGGTGTTCTGGAACCAGACCCTGATCAAGGACAACAACGACCTGCTCGAGCGTTTCGACGTGGCAGCTCGGATCGTGCCCCAGCCCGAAGTTCACATCCGCGCGGACCAGGCGACGCAGTACCAGCACGTGGGACGCGTGATCGTCGATGCGCAACGCAAAGGCATCCAGAAGGTCGGCTTCATCACCGAACCCGGTCCGTCGAGCCGCTGACCCGATCAAGAGGTAATTGACATGGCAATGAGTGCAGGCGGCGCCGAAGGCGAGCCGATGATGGAAATCAACACGACGCCGCTGATCGACGTCATGTTGGTGTTGTTGATCATGTTCATCATCACGCTGCCCGTGATGACGCATGCCGTGAAGCTGGACATGCCACGGCCGAATCCCAATGCCGCACCACCCGACCCGAATGACCAGCCGATCAAGCTGGACATCGACTGGGATGGCACGATCATCTGGAACGGCAATGTCGTTCAGTTGGACCAGCTGGAAGGTTACTTCCGCACCGAAGCTGCGAAGAACCCGCAGCCTGAATTGCACGTGCGTCCGGATCGCCGCGCCAACTACGATACGGTGGCGAAAGTGCTGGCCGTGGCGCAGCGTAACCACATGATGCGCATCGGTTTCGTGGGCAACGAACAATTCATGGAATAGACCGCATCCGGTCGCCTAAGCCTGCTGAAGGTGGTGGTTACCCGGACAGCTCGTCAGGCGCGAGGCGAACTTTACGCCTCGCTATCCGTTAAAGCCTCAGTCCATCTTCGGACGAACAGATTTGGGAAGGGTCATGACTCGAGTAAGAAGCCTGACTGTTGCATTGAGTCTTGCGCTCGGCACGCTTGCCGTAGTGCCGCTGATGGTGCCGACGACTGTCGAAGCCGCTGACAAGCCTAAGGTCAGCAAGGCCGTAGGTGAGCCGCTCAAGAAGGCCCAGGAGGCCATGGGCAAGAAGCAATTCGATGTCGCGCTCAGCGAGATCAACAAGGCGAAGGCAGTCGAAAAGCGCACTCCCTTCGAGGACTACCAGATCGACGAATTCCTGGGTTACATCCTGATCCAGCAGAAGAAGTATTCCGAAGCCGCCACCGTTTACGAGCGCATGCTGAACTCCGGCCAGATGCCGCCGGAACAGGTGGATGACCGCACCAAGGCGGTTTCGCAGATGTACTTCCAGGTGAAGGAGTACAAGAAGGCTGCGGAGTGGGCCAAGAAGTGGCTGGAGAAGCACGCTGGTAACGAGGACATGACGGTCCTGCTGGCGCAGTCCTACTACCTGCTGGAAAACTACAAGGACGCAGCGGCGACCATGTCGCAGGTTGTCTCAGCGACGGAGAAGGCAGGCCAGCAGCCCAAGGAGAACTATCTCCAGATCGTGCTGAGCTCGCACTTCAAGCTGCAGAACAACGACGGCATCGCCGATGCCCTCAAGAAGATGGTCCGCTACTACCCCAAGCCTGAGTACTGGGACAACCTGATCGACATCAATCGTCGTAAGAGCGCCGGTGGCGATCGTCTCACCCTCGGTTTCTACCGCCTGATGAGCGAAGTCGGCGTGCTCAAAGACAAGGGCGACTACATGGAAATGGCGCAGCTCGGCATTGAGGCTGGCGTTCCCGGCGAGTCGGAACAGATCGTCGAGAAGGGTATTTCCAGCGGTATTCTGAAGAGCGACGACAAGACAGAGCAGGGTCGCTACGACCGTCTGCTCACGGCGGCCAAGAAGCAGGCTGCGGCTGACCGCGCTTCGCTGGGGCAGCTTGCCAAGGACGCCGAGAAGGCGCCTAACGGCCAGGCAGACGTCGGTCTGGGCCAGGCCTACCTGAGCTACGGCCAGTACGACGAGGCCATTGCTGCTCTCGAGCGTGGTATCAAGAAAGGCAGCGTCACCGATTTGGACGATGCGCAGATCAGCTTAGGCATCGCCCACCTGAAGAAGGGCCAGAAAGATCAGGCCCGCCAGGCGTTCAAGGCTGTGAAGCCCGACTCGAAGTGGAGTTCGCTCGCCGAACTCTGGACGGTTCGTACGCAATCGCCTGGCTGATCCTGTCCACCAGGCTCATTCACGAAGAACCCGGCCCTGCCGGGTTTTTTGTTATGTACGGCCTGTTTTGGTGATGCAGGTCGGGCACCGGTACAATGGCCGCCTTCATTCCCAACATGGATCGCCAGTGAGCGAGTTCAAAGGCATTCCCATCGTTCCCACCGGCTCGCAGCGACCGCGCAGCGGGGACAAATATCGTACGGTCCAGGGCTTCGCCGCGATCAAGGACGGCGTCAAAGCGTCGCACGGCGCGGTCCCTATGCCGACTGGCCGCAAGCCGCAATGGCTGCGTGCTCCAATGCCCGCAGGTAGTACCTTCGATGCCGTGCGCGACATCGTCAAGGAGCACCGGCTCGAAACCGTCTGCGAAGAGGCTAAGTGCCCGAACATCGGTGAGTGTTGGAACGCCGGCACGGCGACGTTGATGCTGATGGGAGCGGTCTGTACGCGAGCCTGTCGCTTCTGCTCGGTGGACACCGGCAATCCTCACGGCTGGCTGGACAAGGACGAACCCGCGAACAGCGCACACACCGTGCAGCTGATGAAATTGAAATACGTGGTGCTGACTTCGGTAAACCGCGACGACCTCGCCGACGGTGGAGCAGGCCACTTCGCCGCGTGCATTCGCGAGATCAAACGAGTGAACCCGGTGACGGCAGTCGAGGCGCTCACGCCCGATTTCCAGGGCAACTTCGCCGACGTCGAGACCGTCGTCGGCAGCGGCCTCGAAGTGTTCGCGCAAAACGTCGAGACCGTGCGGCGACTGACGCATCCTGTGCGCGATGCGCGGGCAGGCTACGACCAGACGTTGCAGGTGCTTCAACATGCGAAGCGTTTCCGCCCCGACGTGTTGACCAAGACCAGCCTCATGTTGGGACTCGGCGAGACCGACGCTGAAATCGAAGAAGCGATGCGCGACATCCGCGCCGCCGGCGTCGACATTCTCACGCTGGGACAGTACCTGCGTCCGACACCCAATCACCTGGAGATCCAGCGCTGGGTCACGCCGGAGGAGTTCGAGCAGTACCGCGAGTTCGCGCTGGGACTGGGATTTCTCGAATGCGTTTCCGGTCCGCTGGTGCGTTCGAGCTATCGAGCCGAGCGCGCGCTCGAACGCAACAATGCGGGGCTGCTGCGAAGTTGACCCCGCTACTGAGGTGGCTCGGCCGCCGCGATTACGTGCCGACGTGGCGTGCGATGCAATCGTTCACCGAGACGCGGGATCGCGAGGCGCGCGACGAGATCTGGTTTCTCGAGCATCCTCCCGTCTTCACTCTCGGCCTCAACGCCAAGCCCGAACACGTACTGGCGCCCGGCGACATTCCCGTCGTACAGATCGATCGCGGTGGCCAGGTTACCTATCACGGGCCCGGACAGCTGGTTGTCTATCCGTTGCTCGATGTCCGGCGCGCAGGCATCGGCGTGCGACAACTCGTCATGGGTCTGGAGAATGCCGTCATCGCACTAGCGGCCAAGTGGAACATCGCTGCAGCCGGCAAGCGCGAAGCGCCGGGCATTTACGTAGAGAATCGCAAGCTTGGCAGTGTCGGTTTACGCATTCGCCGCGGCTGCAGCTACCACGGCCTCGCTCTCAATGTTGCCATGGACCTCGAGCCGTTTCGCCGCATCAATCCGTGCGGGTACGCCGGCCTCGAAGTTACCGACCTGCGTTCGCTGGGAGTCGACGCGGACTTGCGCGATGTCGCGGAACAGCTGGCGCCGGCATTGCTCAAAGCGTTGACGATCGCGGGCCCGCCGCAGTGGCTACAAGACGATGAGGACTCGCTCGCAGGACGTGAGTTCACGATACAGCGCGTCTAGCTGCTCGCGACTCTCCGCCGTGAAATTGAACGTGAGGCCGAGATAGCTGCCATCCTTGCTCGGCCGTTCCTCGATGCTGGATGGATGGACGACGCCCACGTGCTTCTGCACGATTCCCAACGCAATGCTGCGGAAATCGTCGCTGTGGCGCCCCATCACTTTGAGGGGAAAGGCGCACGGGAAACCGAAAAGAGTGTCCGTCATGGCGTCGATGTGGGGCGTCGGGCCGTCATTTCAATGACGTCCCAATGACGTCATAGAGCCGGCGTCTTCGCGAGGGCGGCCCTCGATTCGACGAAGGCGCGATACATCCTTCGCCAATGCACGCCCGGCTTGCCGGTGCCTACGGGGACATCGTCGATCGTCGTGACGGGGATGACGTCGCGGGTTGCGGCGGCGATCCACACTTCATCGGCGCTGCGCAGTTCTTCCACCCCGATGCGGCGGATTTCCACCGACATCATGCCTTCTGCCAATGCGACGGCGGCGTCGCGTGTAGTGCCTGGCAGGATGCGGGTATTGTTCGGTGGCGTGACCAGCACGTCGCCGGCAATGACGAAAATGCTGGTGGACGAACCTTCGAGCACCTCTCCCTGGCGAACGATGATCGCTTCCTGCGCACCCGCCGCCGCGGCACGTTGCTTCATCAACACGTTGGCCAACAGGCCGGTGACCTTGATGTCGCAGCGGCCCCAACGAAAATCCTCGACGGTGATGGCTGCGATGCCTTCATCGCGTACTGCATCGGTGAGCGTTGGCAACGGCGAAGCCATCGCGAATACCGTCAGCCGGACTTCCGGAACCGGGAATGCGTGATTGCGTCCGAACTCCATGCCGCGCGTGACCTGGACATAGACATACATGTCGTCATTGCCGTTGCGCGCAACCAGTTCCTCCAGCAACGACAGCCATTCCTCGTGCGAGTGCGGAGAGCGGATCTGCACTTCGCGCAGGCTGCGTTCCAGCCGATCGAAATGCTCGCGAAAGCGGAACATGCGTCCCGAGATCACCGGCACCACTTCGTAGACGCTGTCGGCGAACAGGAAGCCGCGATCCAACGGCGAGATGCGAGCCTCGTGCAACGGCTGGTATTCGCCGTTGAGATAGCAGATGGGAAATGGAGCGGCCATGCGTAGCGATTTTCCGTTTCTAAAACGCAGTCATCAGAACCAGGAGGTCACGTCGTCCCACAAGCGCCCGAACAGGCCGGTCTCGACGACGTCGGTGAGCGGGTACAGGTCGTAGGTGCCGATGGTCTTCTCACCCTGGGTGATGCGCATCTTGCCGGCAGGCTTGTCGTGCGACAGCGGCGCGAACAACGGCTCGGCGACATCGGCGGCGACGCTGAGCGTGTTCTCCTGGCCGCGAGGGATCGTTGCGTAGATATCCGTCAGCGGCGCCAATTGCACCTGCTTCGTTTCGCCCTTCCTGACGTTGACCGTCAGCACCGGCGACTTCGCTGCATAGAGCTTACGGGTCTCGTAGAAGCGGAAGCCGTAGTTGAGCAATGCAAAGCTCGCATCCTCACGCTGGCGGATGCCGGGTGAACCCATCACGACCGACACCACGCGCATGCCTTCACGCTTCGCCGATGACACCAGGCAGTAGCCGGCAGAATCGGTGTGCCCCGTCTTCAGCCCATCGACAGTGGGATCGCGATCCAGCAGGCCGTTGCGATTGGGTTGGGTGATCTTGTTCCAGGTGAACGACCGCTGCGAGTAATATTTGTAGTACTCGGGATAGCCGCGGATCAGCGCCGTGGACAGCAACGCAATGTCGTGAGCAGTGGTGTAGTGCTGTGGCCCCGGCATGCCGGGACTGTTTTCGAAATGCGTGCTGACCATGCCGATCTGCTGCGCGTACTGGTTCATCAGGTCGACGAATACCGGCTCGCTGCCGGCGACATGTTCGGCGAGCGCCACGGTGGCGTCGTTACCCGACTGCACGATCATTCCCTGGATCAGGTTCTCGACGCTGACCTGCGTGCCCACGTCGACGAACATGCGCGAGCCGTCCTGGTCGCGTGCATGCGGACTGATCGTGACCATGTCGGTGAGCTTGATGCGACCGTCTTTGAGCGCATGGAATACCGCGTACGCCGCCATCAGCTTGGTCAGGCTGGCGGGCTCGAGTCGCTCATCGGCATTGAGCTCGGCGAGCACCTGGCCGGTGGTGTAGTCCATGACGAAAAATCCCTTGGCCTGCACCTGGGGCGCTGCCGGGATGGGTGTAGGGTTGGTACTTGCAGCGCCTGGCGTCACGCCGGCAATCGGCGCAACCACATTCGTCGTGGGGACTGCGGTGGTCGCCGGTGGTGTCGAAGAGCCAGAGCAGCCGGCGACGGCGAGAGTTGCTGCAACGAGGACGGCGAGCGTCGATGAATGAGTTCGAGTGAGCATGGTTTGAATCATTGGAAACGCGTAATCACGCTTGAGTCGTGCGGCGAATTCTACTGCAGCCGCGCGAGTGGAATACTGAGCAATTGTGGCAGGCACAGCGCCTTGCAGGAACGAGCGGACGCCCTCAATCGCTGGCGAGCCGCGCATCGGCGAACCCGAGCGATTTCAGGCGCGCCAGTGCCTTATCGAATTCGTCCACGCTGGGAATCGGCCCGACGCGCACGCGGAACATGGTCTGACCGCCTACCAGGTCCTGTCTCACGAAAGCATTGCCGAGACCCTTGGCACGTAATTGCGTGACCAGCCGCAATGCGTTTGCCTCTGTGCCGAAGGCTCCAGCCTGCACGAAAAGAGACTGGGCGGCGCCGGGCGACGGCGCGACCGGCGCTTGTCCCGGCGTCAGCGCACGAACCTCGACGAAGGCAGTGCCCTCGCGAATCATGTCCAGTTTCATCGCCGCAGAATACGACAGATCGATGATGCGCGTGTCCTTGAACGGACCACGATCGTTCACTCGCACCGTGATGCTGCGACCGTTGCGAAGATTCGTCACCAGCACGTACGTTGGCAACGGCAATGTCTTGTGCGCGGCTGACATCGCGTACATGTCATAGCGTTCGCCGTTGGCAGTGTCTGCAGCGTGAAAGCCCGGCCCGTACCATGAAGCGACACCGCGCTCCGAATAACCTGCCGCGTCGGGCAGTACGAAATAGCGCTTGCCGAAGACCTGGTAGAAGGGCGGGTTGCCCTTGCGGGAGCGAGGTTCCGCTTTCGGCACGACTTCGCCGATGCCGGCGTCGCTCGGTGGAACGGGCCCAGGAATTTCCGGTAGCGGCGTGGGAGTAGGCACAGTGCGCGGGCTGCTGACGCAACCCGCCAGCAATGCGGCGGCGAGCAGTCCACAGCAGATGCCTAGACGGCGGAATGAATTCATCGGCGTGCCTGTGTGGCGGGTATGCTCGCCGAGCCGAGTACTGCCTGGCCGAGATCGTTGACGGCGTTTGCGTACATCACGCTGCGGTTGTAGCGAGTGATGACGAAGAAATTGTTGAAGCCCACGCGATACACCGGCCCGTCCTTGCCTTGCAGGACGATGAGCATCGCAGGCGCCTGCGGCGGCAACGTGGTGGCGAACGTCACGCCTTTCTCCCGCAGCGAGCCGACTGTTTCATTGAGCGCAATCGTCGATGTATCGAAGCGCGACATGTCCGTATTCTCGAGCGTCGCATCGGTCACGACCGGCTCGCCGTTGCGCCAGCCGTGGATCCGCAGATAGTTCGCGACGCTGCTCACGACGTCCGCCCAGTTCGACCAGAGATTGCGACGGCCGTCGCCATCGCCATCGACGGCAAAGTTGCGATAGCTGCTCGAAATGAACTGCGGAATGCCCATGGCGCCCGCATACGATCCCAGCGCGGCTTTCGGATCGATGGCTTCCTCCTTGGTGAGCAGCACGAATTGCTGCAATTCGCTGCGGAAGAAGGCTGCGCGCGCCGGAAAGTCGAATGCGAGCGTGTATAGCGCATCGATTACTCGATAGCGCCCGGTGATGCGGCCGTAGGAAGTCTCCACGCCGACGATGCCGGCGACGGCCGCTGCGATGCCGTCATCTTCGATCGCAGTGAGTTGCTTGGCATTGGCCGACCAGAATTCCGTTCCCTGGCCGATGCGCTTGTCGGTCATGAAGCGCTCGCGATATTCATACCAGGGCGTGACGCGTTCGGCGGGCTTGCTGATGGCGTCGAGAATGGATTGGCGGGTCTCCGCCTGCGCCAGCAATTTCTCCAGTTCGCGGGCGTCGAGCGAAAAATCGCGGGCGGTGATCTCGATGAACTCTTTTACTTCTGGGCGTATTTCCCGCGGCGCCTTGGAGCGCGGTTGGCTGGCTGCTAGACACGCAATGCTGGCGAGAGTCAGGGCCACGAATGAAAACGATCTGATCACGGATGCGTCATGCCTGTAGAGAAGGAAGCCATGGATGAGACGGCTCAGCGACCGACGAGTTTCCGCTTGGCGCACAAAGACATGAGAATGCCGAAGCCGGCGAGTAGGGTCACCATCGAGGTGCCGCCGTAGCTGATCAATGGCAAGGGCACGCCGACCACCGGCAGCAGGCCGGTCACCATGCCGGTATTCACCACCGCATAGACGGCGAACGTGAGGGCAAGGCTGCCTGAGACGAGGCGAGCGAAAGTGTCCTGCGCGCTCGCTGCCAGGAACAGCGAGCGGCCGATGACGAACATGTAGAGCAGCAGCACCGTGACCAGGCCGATCAGGCCCCACTCCTCGCCGATGACCGCGAAGATGAAATCGGTGGAGCGCTCCGGAAGGAACTCGAGCTGGGCCTGGCTGCCGCTCAGGTAGCCCTTGCCGAACACGCCGCCCGAACCGATGGCGATCTGCGACTGGATGATGTGATAGCCGGAGCCGAGCGGATCGCTTTGCGGATCCAGGAAAGTCAGGACGCGCTGCTTCTGGTAGTCGTGCAGGAAGAACTGCCACGCGACATAGGCAGCGGGGACGAGCAGTCCGATCACACCCGCGATGTAGCGGAATTGCAGGCCAGCCAGCAGGACGACCATGGCGCCGCCGGCCGCAACGAGCAATGCCGTACCGAGGTCAGGCTGCTCTGCGATCAGCAATGTCGGAACGATGATCGCCAGCATGATGACCAGCAGGGACAGCGCACTCGGCGGCAACGGTCGCTCGTGCAGATACCAGGCACACGCGAGCGGCACCGCCAGTTTCATGATCTCGGACGGCTGGAAGCGCACCACGCCGAGATCCAGCCAGCGTTGTGCGCCCATCGAGATGTCGCCCTTGATCATGACGATCAGCAGCAGCACCAGCCCGAACAGGTAAACCCAAGGTGTCGCGGCGCGGATCATGCGGGGAGGAATCTGCGCCAGCATGATCATGGCCACGACGGCGAGCGCGAAACGCATGGCCTGCGCTTCCAATGCCAGCAAGCCGCGGCTCGATGCGCTGTACACGACCGCTCCGCCGATCATCGCGATCAGCGACAGCCCGATGAACAGCGGGCCGTCGAGATGCAGCGCCAGCAGGATGCGCGCCGATCCCGTCAGCGTACGTTGCGTGCGCGAGGAGTCGAGAGCGTCGTAGTTCATGCTCATTCGCGGCCCACCGGTGCAAGCGGCACGGCTGGCGCCCCGCCTTTCGCCGCCGCCTTCAGTTTCATCTTCTCTTCCTGCTCCGCCGCCTGTTCGGGGGTCAGCAGGTACGCATCGAGTATCTTGCGGGCGATGGGGCCTGCATACCCCGATCCGCCGGCCGGCGCATTTTCCACCACGATTGCCACGGCGATGCGCGGCATGGGCGCATCCGCCGGAGCGAAAGCAATGAACAGCGCGTGGTCACGCAAGTGCTCGACCAACTCGGCGTTCTTCTTGACGCGTTGATTGGAGGCCGCGGTGAACACCTGTGCCGAACCGCTCTTGCCGGCGATCAAATATAGCGGTGGGCCACCGTTGGTGGCGGCGATGGCGCCGCGAGCCGTGCCGTAAGGTGCGTTCGCCACAGCAATCATCCCGTCGATGGCGACCTGCCATGCTGAAGGATCGACAGCTTTGGCCGCGGGTAAAGGCTTGGGCGGCAGTTGACGGATCTCGCCTGTCTTTACATCGCGTACCGCACGAACCAGGCGCGGTGCGAAGCGCTGCCCATGGGCAGCGAGCGTTGCTACGTAGCTCGCGAGTTGCAGCGGCGTCGCCGTCATATAGCCTTGGCCGATGCCGACGCTGATGGTATCGCCCGGATACCAAACCTGCATTTCCTTGCGCCGGAACGAAGTTCTTTTCCATTGGGTGGAGGGCAGGATGGCGGTTTTCTCGCCGGGAATATCGATGCCCGTCAGGCCGCCCAACCCGAACTGGGCCAGGTAATCGTGGATGCGATCGATGCCCATCATGTTGGCGAGATCGTAGAAATACACGTCGCACGAAGTCGCGATGGCCTTGCGCATATCGACAGTGCCATGTCCCGCAGGCTTCCAGTCGCGCCAAGGCCGGCTGACGCGGGGCAGTCGAAATTGGCCGCGACAAAAGCGTGTCGCTTCGGAAGTAATCACGCCGTACTCCAGCGCGGCGAGCGCCATCATCGGCTTGACCGTCGAGCCGGGCGGATAGCTGCCGCGGATGGCGCGATCGAGCATCGGACGATCGGGATCTTCCGTGAGCGCGAGATAGTTCGCTCGCGACAAGCCGCGCACGAATACGTTGGGATCGAATGCCGGCGTGCTGACGAACGCGATCACATCGCCATTGGAGGGATCGATGGCGATAGCCGAAGCGCGCTGGCCGCGCAGTGCCTCTTCGGCCACCTGCTGCACGTGTTGATCGATGGTGAGATACAGATCGTTGCCGGCGACCGGTTCGCTGCGCACCAGTTCGATGTTGTTGCGCCCGATGCGTTCGACACGGCGGCCCTGCGCATTCACCAGCAGTTGTTGCGAGCCGGCGCTGCCATGCAGTTCCTTTTCATATGCTCGTTCGACACCGCTCTTGCCGGTCAGCGAAATACCGGCGTACTCGTTCATGTCGAGGTCTTTCTTGTCCTCTTCGCTGATCACGCCGACGTAGCCGATGGCATGCACGCTGCTTTCGCTGAGGGGGTAGTACCGCGTCAAGCGCGGACGGATTTCAACGCCCGGAAAATCGTGGCCGCGCGCCGCGAATACGGCCAGTTCGGTTTCGGTGAGCTGCAGCTTGATCGGCACCGCGTCGAAGCTGCGGCGGCCGCGAATGTCCTTCTTGAGCAGGGCGATCTGTTCTTTTTCGATCAGGCCGATGCCCACCAGCCGCGTGAGCGTGTCGTCGATGTTCTCGATCTGTTCGCGCACCAGTTCGAGCTGGTACGAAGGCCGGTTGGTCGCGAAGGGCAGGCCGTTACGATCCAAGATGAGGCCGCGATTCGGCGGCACCGGTTCGACTCGGATGCGGTTACCGGCCGACAGCGCGACGAAATAGTCGTAACGCACTACCTGCAGATAGAACAGCCGCGAAATGATCGCGCCAAGCGCGAGCAGCATGAGAGCCGCAGCAAACAGGGCGCGCGATTCGAACAGCCGTTGCTCGGCGTGGTGATCCTTGATGCGGACGGAGCGGGCCATCGGTCATCTCCGATCTGCGGCTGCCGGATGAGCAGGCAGGTCGCGAATCACCTGCCTCTCCGGTTCCAAGTGTCGAGCACGGCAACCATGATCGGCCAGAACAGCGCGCCGGTGATGACCGGCACCCAGCGCAACCACGTGGTGACTTCCTGGCCGATGATGCCGTCGATCCAGAAGATCAGGAATTCATACAGCGCGAGCAGCATGAACACCGTCAGCGTCTGGTGATAGATCGGGAAGATGCGCATGCGCAGCTGGAACTTGTGCGTGAGGAACGCGACGAACAGGAACGCGGCGGCATGTTGTCCAAGCAACGTACCCGTCAGCAGGTCCACCGCCAGCCCGCAAAGCCACGCGAACATCAAACCTGCAATGCGTGGCGCGCTCAGCGCCCAATAGATGACGAACAGCAGCAGCAGGTTCGGGCGGCCGGGCTCGATTGCCACCGGCAGCGGCGTCAATGAAAACAACAGCGCCAGGATGACCGTGAACGTGATGCGCAAACCGCTCGCGCGACCTTCACCGGTTGCCATGAGCCCTCGCACCGGCACCGTGAAGATGAGCCGAATCGGTCGGCCAGCATGGAATGATCGGCAGCCGCGTCCGCGTCATGGCGTTGGCCTTGGCGTCGGACTGGTCGTCGGGTTGGGCGTCGCCGGCGGATTCTCCACCGTAGGTGCAGTCGCCGGAGGCGCCGCTGTTGGTGTGCTCGGCTTGGGCGTAGGAGTCACTGCTGCTGGCGTGCTCGGCTTCGGCGCAGGAGTTACCAATGCCGGCGCAGTTGTCTTGGGTGCGGGCGCTTCCACTGCAGGCGAAGCCAC
Source organism: Steroidobacteraceae bacterium (assembly GCA_040509875.1). GTDB lineage: Bacteria > Pseudomonadota > Gammaproteobacteria > Steroidobacterales > Steroidobacteraceae > Steroidobacter. The sequence continues at coordinate 34,641 of JBEVKB010000132.1, forward strand.
GGTGGGCTCATCAGTCGGTGCTGCCCGCACTTCAGCCGGATTCTCATGCCACAACAACAGTACTTCGCGAATGCGGTCCAGTTGCGCCAACGGCTTGGCTTCCACCACTGCGAATGTCTCGGCAGGATCGCGCTTGACGCTGGTGATGCGCGCCACCGGATAACCCGCGGGGAAAATTCCGTCCAGTCCCGACGACACCAGCAGGTCGCCGACCTTGTTGTCGGACTCCACCGTGAGATAGGGCAGGCTCAGCTTGCCCACGTCGCCGATGCCGACGGCAATGGAGCGAATGCTGTTGCGGTTGATCTGTACCGGGATGGCGTGGGCGGCATCGCTGATCAAAATCACTTCGGCGCCGTAACGATCGACGCGGGTGACCTGGCCGACGATGCCGAACGCATCGAGCACCGGCTGATCCTTGAACACACCGTCGATGCTGCCCTTGTTGATGCGCACGCGATGACGGAACGGATCGACGTCGACCTTGATGATCTCGGCGATCAGCGTGCGCTGCCCGATGCCCTGCGACGCTTCGCGTATGGCGCGCAGTCGCTTGTTCTCTTCGACGAGCGCATCGAAGCGCAGCAGCTTGACTCGCGCCACGCGCAATTCTTCACCGAGCTTCTTGTTATCCCTGCGCAGGTCGCCGCGATCGGCAAAGCTGTCCGTCAGCCAGTTCCAGACCTCGGACGGCGTCTGCACCACTGCGTAGAAAGGATGCGTGATCACGCCCATCCACTGGCGCGCGGTCTCCATGTAGGTGCCGCGATGGTCCATCACCATCACGATGATGGACAGCACCGACAGAAAGAAGAATTTCGCGCCGAGCGGCGGGCCGCGGCCAATGATCGGGCGACTGTCGGAACTTAATGTAACCACTAATGATGGCGCTGGCGGGAGAGAGTCAAGGACGGAGCGGCAACGATGCCGGTTGAGGAATGCTCGGATGCGAACGCGGAGCGCAGCAAGGCGTAATCGAGCCGTTGCTGCAAACCTCGCAGGTGTCGCATGCCGCTATCGGTTCCAGGCTATTCCAGGTTGAAGAGGGCAGGGCCGTGTTCGTCGATCAATTCGAGCATGCGTCCGCCACCGCGCGCGACACAAGTGAGAGGATCTTCCGAGACCACGACCGGCAGACCGGTCTCTTCCATCAGCAGCTTGTCGATGTCACGCAGCAGTGCGCCACCGCCGGTGAGCACGATGCCGCGTTCGGCAACGTCGGCGCCCAGCTCCGGCGGTGTCTGCTCGAGTGCGACCTTGACTGCGCCGACGATGCCGGCGAGCGGCTCCTGCAACGCTTCGAGAATTTCGTTCGAGTTGAGAGTGAAGCTGCGCGGCACGCCTTCCGACAGGTTGCGGCCCTTCACCGAAATTTCGTTCACCTGCTGGCCGGGATATGCCGAGCCGATTTCGATCTTGACGCGCTCGGCCGTCGCTTCGCCGATCAGGATGCCGTAGTTGCGACGCACGTAGTTGATGATGGCGTCGTCGAAGCGGTCGCCGCCAATGCGCACCGACGAGGCATACACGATGCCGTTGAGCGAGATGACGGCGACTTCGGAAGTACCGCCGCCGATATCGAGTACCATCGAACCGCGGGCTTCGTTGACCGGCAGGCCGGCGCCGACCGCCGCAGCCATCGGTTCTTCGATCAGTCGCACCCAGCGGGCGCCGGCGCCTTCTGCGGATTCCTGAATCGCGCGGCGTTCGACCTGAGTCGAACCGTACGGTACACAGATGAGCACGCGTGGGCTCGGACGCATGAGACGATTGCCGTGCACCTTCTCGATGAAGTACTGCAGCATCTTCTCGGTGACGGTGAAGTCGGCGATGACGCCGTCCTTCATCGGACGGATGGCGGTGATGTGGCCCGGCGTGCGACCGAGCATGTTCTTCGCTTCCTGGCCGACCGCTTCGATCTTCTTGCCGGCGCGGCCGGGTTCTTCACGAATCGCCACCACCGATGGCTCGTTGAGCACGATGCCTTTGCCGCGTACGTAGATCAGAGTGTTGGCGGTCCCGAGATCGATCGACAGGTCGTTCGAAAAATAGCCACGGAGATTCTTGAACATGGGTGTTGTAAGTCGAACGACGGGGGGCAAAAATGGTGCGGTACTCTAACAACGGGTAGGACTTTGCACAAGCCGAGGTGTATGATTGCACGCGGTTTTTTCAGGTATTTTCCAAGGGTTTTCGCGTAGCATCGCAAGCGGCATGCTGGACGGGCAGTACACAGATGAGTCTCACACGAACCGATGTAGAAGGCATCGCGCATCTGGCGCGACTGGCGATCACCGCGGACGAACTGCCGGTGTACGTCGACAGCCTGTCGAAGATTTTCAGTTTCGTCGAACAGCTCAACGGTGCGGACATCGGCGCGGTGGAACCGATGGCGCATCCCCTGGCCGGCCAGACGCAACGCCTGCGGCCGGATGAAATCGCCCCCATAGATCAGACGGACCGACACGAGAAGTACCAGCGCAATGCGCCGCGCGTGGAAGCCGGCTTGTACTTAGTGCCGCGAGTCATCGAATGACGACCCTACTGTGAGCTGCTCGGCAGCTCACCTGTGCGGCAGTTCACGATTCGCCACGGCGCTGACCTTCCGAACCGCGCCTTCACCGTTCTTCCCAGCCCGAATCGCAAGATCGAAACATGACTGAATTGCATCATCTGACGCTCGCGCAGCTGTCCGCAGGTTTGCAGGCGCGCCAGTTTTCCAGTGTCGAACTGACTCGCCATTTCCTGGAGCGGATCGAGCGCTTGAATCCTGCGCTCAATGCGCTCGTCACCGTGACTCAAGAGCAGGCGCTTGCCGCCGCTTCAGCAGCAGACAGCAAGCTCGCTGCGGGGACGGCCACACCATTGACCGGATTGCCCCTGGTTCACAAGGATATTTTCTGCACGGACGGCGTCCTGACGACCTGCGGCTCGCGCATGTTGTCGAATTTCGTGGCGCCGTACGATGCCACGGTGGTGGAGAAGCTGTCGCAAGCTGGCGTCATCACGCTGGGCAAGGCCAACATGGACGAGTTCGCCATGGGCTCATCGAACGAGACCAGCTTTTTCGGTCCCGTCAAAAATCCGTGGGACTTGGCTCGCGTGCCGGGCGGCTCATCGGGTGGCTCAGCTGCTGCGGTGGCAGCGCGTCTCGCTCCTGCGGCCACTGGCACCGACACTGGCGGTTCGATCCGACAGCCTGCGGCGTTGACTTCCCTCACAGGGATCAAGCCCACCTACGGACGTGTATCCCGTTACGGAATGATTGCGTTCGCATCGAGCCTGGACCAGGCCGGCACACTCACCTACACCGCCGAAGACGCGGCGTTGCTGCTGCGTGCGATGTCGGGCTTCGATCCTCGCGATTCGACCAGCGTCGATGTGCCTGTGCCGGATTACACCGCCACGCTGGCGCAGCCGCTCGCGGGGTTGAAAATCGGACTGCTGAGGGAATTCTTCGAGCAGGGGCTGGACGAAGCGAACGGCAAACTGATCCGCGACGCGCTGAAAGTCTACGAAACGCTGGGCGCCAAGCTCATCGACGTGAGCCTGCCCAACCTGCCGTTGTCCGTGCCCACTTACTATGTGGTGGCGCCGGCCGAGTGTTCGTCCAACCTGTCGCGTTTCGACGGTGTGCGCTTCGGTCATCGCTGCAAGGACCCGGTGGACCTGATGGACCTGTACAAGCGCTCGCGCGGCGAGGGCTTCGGCGCCGAGGTGAAACGTCGCATCATGACTGGCACGTACGTATTGTCTGCTGGTTATTACGACGCCTACTACCTGCGCGCGCAGAAAGTTCGCCGCCTGATCACCGATGATTTCACTCGCGCTTTTGCCGAGGTGGATGTGCTGATGGGGCCGACGTCGCCGACGCCGGCATTCCCCATCGGCGCCAAGGTCGACGATCCCATCACCATGTATCTCAACGACATCTACACCATCGGCGCCAATCTCGCGGGCCTGCCTGCGATGTCCATTCCGTGCGGCTTTCTCGGTGGCTTGCCCGTGGGCTTGCAGATCATCGGCGGACATTTCGCGGAAGCGAAGCTGCTCAACGTCGCGCACGTGTTTCAGCAAGAGTCGGACTGGCACGAGCGCATGCCGGAGGGGTACCGCTAATGTCAGCCGCGGCAACGTCAAACAGCATCGCAAGCGAAGAGCCTCGAGCCATGTCCTGGGAAACAGTCATCGGTCTGGAAATCCACGCGCAGCTGGCGACGAAGACGAAAATCTTCTCCGGCGCGCCGACTGCCTACGGCGCCGCGCCGAACGCGCAGGCCAATCTCGTCGACCTGGGTTATCCCGGCGTGCTGCCGGTGTTGAACCAGGAAGCGGTGCGCATGGCCGTGAAATTCGGCTTGTCCTGTGGGGCCACGGTCGCGCAGCGCTCGGTGTTCGCGCGCAAGAATTATTTCTATCCCGACCTGCCCAAGGGCTACCAGATCAGCCAGTACGAAAAGCCCATCGTCGAGAAAGGCGTGCTCGACATCATGCTCGACGACGGCACCATCAAGCGCGTCGGCATTACGCGTGCGCATCTTGAAGAAGACGCAGGCAAGTCGCTGCACGAAGAATTCGACGGTGCGACCGGCATCGACCTGAACCGCGCGGGCACGCCGCTGCTGGAGATCGTCTCGGAACCCGACATGCGCTCGGCGAAAGAAGCGGTCTCGTATATGAAGAAGATCCACACGCTGGTGCGGTACCTGGAGATCTGCGACGGCAACATGCAGGAAGGCTCGTTCCGCTGTGACGCGAACGTATCGGTGCGTCCCGTGGGCCAGGAAAAATTCGGCACGCGTTGCGAAATCAAGAACCTGAACTCGTTCCGCTACATCGAGAAGGCGATCAATTACGAGGTCGCGCGGCAGATCGAGATCATCGAGGGCGGCGGCAAGATCCGCCAGGAAACGCGCCTGTACGATCCGGACAAGGGCGAGACGCGCGCGCTGCGCTCGAAGGAAGAAGCCAACGATTACCGTTATTTTCCGGACCCCGACCTGCTGCCGGTGGTGCTCGATGCGAACTACATCGAGACCGTCCGCGCCACCCTGCCGGAATTGCCTGACGAGAAAGCGGCGCGCTACAGCGAGAAATTCGGCTTGTCTGCTTACGATGCGGGCGTGTTGACCGCCAGCCGCGAAATGGGCGATTACTTCGAAAGCGTCATCGTGACGTTGCCGGGCAACGAGAAGCTCGCCGCCAACTGGGTGATGGGCGAGTTGTCCGCTGCGCTCAACAAGGATGGCGTCGAAGTGACGGCATCGCGCATCGACGCGAAGCGGCTGGCCGGCATGCTGGCGCGCATCGTCGACGCGACCATCTCGGGAAAGATCGCCAAGGAAGTGTTCGAGCAGATGTGGGCGGAGG
>JBEVKB010000133.1:0-43557 GCA_040509875.1 Steroidobacteraceae bacterium
CTGCATTGCTTACGCGGTGCTGACTCGCGGCGAGCACCCTTTTGAGCGCAAATCCTCGCTGGATGCCTTTCGCGAACAAATGCGGCCGGCTTACTCGCCGAAAATCTCGCCGCGCGTCTTTGAGGTCATCGTCCGCGCCCTTGCCTGGCAAAGACAGAATCGTCCCGCGTCGGCGAAAGAATTCTTGAATGCCCTGATCGGCAACGACCTCGGCCGTGAAATCCGTGTGAATGCATCGACTGAATCTGCTGCGGCAGCGCCGACGACGGCCCAGGCGGCTCCTTCGGTCGTGTCGATTCATCCCTCGATGCAAGGAACCTTGCAGACGGTATCGGTGACACTCGATGTGCCGCAGTCGCAGCGGCACGCGCTGCCTACCCAGTGGACGGCGATCCAGCCTTGGCCCGGCTTCACCGAATGGTCGTCGGCGCCGGCCGTGCTTGCAACGACGGAGACCTATCAGAAGCCGGCATTCACTGCTCCCCATGAGGACCAGCCGTTGCAGTGGGTGAATAGTGAAGCGGTATTCACCAGTGCGCCGCTCGTCCAGGTTGCGCGCCCGGAGCCTCGCACTATAGAAGGCGTATTGGTCTCGCGCGCACGATCTGGTTATCGGAATGTTCCGCCGCCACGTCCCTCGATCTGGCATCGTCATGGATTGGCGGCCGTCGCGGTGATCGGCGTGTTGGCCATTCTGCTGGGGCATGAAACAGAGGTGGGAAGCAGCACCACGCCGGCGATGTCTCCGACAGCGCCGGCCCCAGTTGCCACGACAGCGGCAGTCATGCCGGCGATTCGCGAAACCACCGACACAACGCAACCGGCCGAACCCAACATTGTCGAGCACGTGGTGCCGCCGCCGCCCACTCGCGTCTCGCCGGGCTTCGTTTCCTTTGAAAGCGCTTCGATACAAGTCGGCGCAAACCAGTCGATGGCCGTGCTCACGGTCAAACGACTCGATTCGACTCGCGGTCGCGCGAAAATCGGTTGGACCATCGAAGGGGCGAGCGGCCGGGCCGTTGTCGACGAAAGCGCCATCAACTCGCAGACCATTCAATTTCTCGACGGCCAGCAGGTACGCAGCCTGTACATTCCGTTGGTGACGCCGAACGATCCCGGCGCACATCAACCGACCCGCAGCTTCATCGTGAAACTGGCGAAACTCGATGGCAGCCCCGCCATCGGGCCGCTGACGGAAACGAAAGTCGTCATCGCCAGCGGCTACTAGCTTTCGCCCGCATGAGCGGCGGTCATCCCCGCTGCATCGGCGTTCCTGTATTTCAGCCACAGCAGTTGCGTGCCAATCTCGATGCCGGCGGCAGCGGCTCTGCCTGCGGCGAGCTCCAAGACATATCTCGTGCGTCCTGGCGCAAACACCACTCTCCAAGGTCGCAGGCACGACACGCATTTGAGAATGTGCATCCGGTTGTCCAGGAACAGAACATCGATGGCGTAGTGCAGGCCACAGGTGTGAATGCTGCCGCCCGGTGACAGCAGCAGCCCGGCGTTAGGCGGTAGCAATTTGCAATCGAGCAAGCCGCGGCGCCGGGCGTGGAATGTCGCGGCCACCTTTACTGAATCCGCGACCTTCCTGCCCCTGGTCGTGATCGCAGCGAGCGTCACCCCTGGCGCGTCGTCAAATATCAGATCGCTATATTTCTGCGGAGAGCATCGGCGGAGATAGCAACGCGCCTGCGCTCGCATGCGAGCCAGCGCGATCAACGGAACATCTCCAGTACGCCAGCGTCCCTGAGTTGTATAACTATGGGGAACCCGATGATGATGAAGGTTACCGGGAACAGCAGTGCGGTCAGCGGAAACAGCATCTTCACTGGGGCCTGGTTGGCTAGTTTCTCCGCTCTTAGAAAGCGCTCCTGTCGTCGCTGTCGCGCTTGATCTGCGAGTACTTCGCCAAGCGAGCCGCCGGTCTCCTCCGCCTGAATTACCGACGCAGTGAAATTCGTGACTGCGGGGATGACGACGCGTGCGGCAAGCCGATCCAGCGCGATCCGTCGAGCCGAGCCGGTGCGCGTTTCGCGCAGATAACGGGCGAATTCCTGCTTCACCGGACCGTCGCAAAGTGGCTCGATCGACTGCTCGACGGCGGCAGTGAACGTCAGGCCCGCTTTCATGCTGAGCACCAACACGTCGAGGAAAAACGGAAACTGCTTTTCGAAATTCAGCCGACGCCTGGCAACCGCATCGCGTAAACAGATGTCTGGATATAACCACACGCACGGGCCCAGGCATGCAGCCAACGCGACAGCAGTCGGATCGTTCACCTTCAACACGTACAGAACGTAACAGGCGATTGCACCGCCGACGACGAAGGCGAACCGACGCAGCACGACCAGTTCGGCCGGCGTAATCATGTACGCCGCGCCGGCGGCATTGAGCCGGCTCTGCATCAGGTCGCGTTGCGCGCTCGATAACGCTGCATCTACATTTGACGCATACCAGCGCAGGAGAGGGCGTAGCACTTTCAACGCCCATGGCAATCGATCCCGCCACGCTGTGTCACGCGTTGCCGACTGGCCGGCACGACCTCGCAGCGCGAACGGTAGCAGCACCAGCATCATGCCGGCCGCGGCTGCGAGTACAGCGGGTAGATAAGCATCCATGCTCTCTCTCCAGTGATCTACTGTTTTGCCGCTACACGTCGATGCGGACGATTTTCCGTATCATCCATGCGGCGGTTCCCATCATCGTGGCAATGACTCCGAGCACCAGCCAGCCGTACCATTGCTTGAACATCAGGCTCATCCGCTCGGGCTGCTGCTGGTACAACACGAAGCCTATGAACACAGGCAGCACCCCGACGACCCAGCCTTGCGCACGGCCCATCGAGGTAAGGGCGTCGATCTTGCCTTCGATGTGAGCCTTCTCCTGCAGTGTCCTGGCTAGTGAGTCGAGGGTATCCGCCAGGTTGCCTCCAACTCGTCGCGAGACGTTCATCGCCGTATTCATCAGGTCGAGTTCCGGCGTCTGCATGCGTTTGCGCATGTCCGACAGTGACTCGGCGAGCTGCCTGCCGACGCGATATTCCGCCAGCACGATAGTGAATTCCTGGCTCAGCGGCGGCGGTTGCCGCGTTGCCAGCAGTTCCAATCCTTTGGTGAGATTCGAACCGGCACGCAGCGCCGATGCGAGCGCGAGTAGCGCATCGGGGAGTTGATAGATGAACTTCGATGTTCGGCGTCGTGCGTATCGAGCTACGACCATGCGCGGTCCGATCGTTGCCACTAGCGCCGCGGTGACTGCGCCGAGGGGACCCACCATCCAGAATGCGACTGTCCCAAAAACCATCAATAAAACCAGGCTCACGGCGAACAGAGTCTTAGGATCTGCGACGATGAAATTGTGTTTCAAACCTGCGCTTATCGTGCTGACGAAGGTAGAACGGTATGTCGCTATGGTCCTATGCGCGAGGCCTGCGAACAGAGCTATCGCCAGGAGGACCAGCGCACCGATGACGGTGCGTAACTGTGGCGCAGAGAGGACTTGATCAGTCGGCATTATCGACTCCCGTAATCGAGCGGCTCCCGCACGCCCGTGTCTTCGAATATCGTGCGGTCGAGTTCGATGCCGGCGTCCCGCAATGCTTCGTAAAATCGCGGTGCTTGGCCAAAGCCGGCATGACGGCCGATGACATTGCCGCTGCGATCGATACTGCTCTGCCTGAAGGCAAATAGCGGTTGCACTAGAATGACGTCGCCTTCCATGCCGTCCACTTCTACGATAGCCGTGACTCGGCGGCGTCCATCGCTGCAGCGTGTCTGCTGGATGATGACGTCAATCGCAGCGGCTATCTGCTCGCGAATCGCTCGCACCGGCAGATCCATTCCCGCCATGAGAACCATGATTTCCAGTCGCGAAAGGATGTCGCGCGGCGAGTTGGCATGACCCGTGGTCATCGAGCCATCGTGACCGGTGTTCATTGCCTGCAACATATCGAGCGCCTCACCACCACGGCATTCGCCGACGATGATTCGATCAGGACGCATGCGCAAGGCGTTGCGAACCAGCTCCCGGATCGTGACTTCACCTCGACCCTCGACATTGGGTGGCCTTGCCTCGAGCGCTACTACGTGCGGCTGCACCAGCTTCAGCTCAGCCGCATCTTCGATGGTCACGATTCGCTCGGTCGGCGGAATGGCCTCCGAGAGTGCGTTCAGAAGCGTCGTCTTGCCCGAGCCTGTGCCTCCTGAAACGAGCAGGTTCTTTCGCTGCGCCACACAGGTCTGCAGGAAGATCGCCATCTGCTGTGTCAACGCACCGGTGGCGACGAGACGCTCCATGGAAAACCGCTGCCGCGCAAATTTTCGAATCGTCAGCACCGGCCCATGGAGCGAGAGCGGACGAATGATCGCATTGACACGCGAGCCATCCGGCAGACGCGCATCGACCATCGGCGCGCCTTCGTCGATGCGGCGGCCGAGCGGGCTGACGATGCGCTCGATCACACGCAGCAATGACTCTTCGTTGATGAAACGGGACATTACTGGCGTGAGCCGACCGCGTCGCTCGATGTAGATCTGGTAAGGACCGTTGACCATGACCTCCGACACCGACTCATCCTCCAGGAACGGCTCGAGCGGTCCATAGCCCATGATCTCGGCGGTCATGTCGCGAATGAAATTGTGCTTGTCGATGTTCATCGGCAATTGGATCTCCCCGGAGGAGATGATCGATTCAATCGCCAGGTGCGCCTCCTTGCGTAGATCCGCGCTGCCGAGACTGTTGAGAGCCGTGCGGCGGAACAGATCCAGCTCACGCAGAACCAGCTCCTGCAGTTTCTCCTGCAGGGATTTGAGTTCAGACGATTGCGCTTCCATTCTGGTCCGCCTGGCGATGCTTGGTGACGCGGCTATCGCAAATAGCGCAAGTGAGTCCACGAGCGGCGAATGTGTTCGCTGATCAGGCCCAGCTTCCCCTGCAGCGTGAAGGCGTGCGCGAGCACGGCCGGTTTGCCGGGCATATGGCCGCAGAAAACTATTACATCAACTGGCGTACCGTGCGCGGTGGCGGAGAACTGGGCTTGGTAGCCTTTGAGCTGTCCGTAACTCGTGGGCTGTAACGCGAGACCCTCCGGCTCGCGCACCCCGTAATTGAATGCGACCTGCTGGATGGCGCCGCGGGCACCATCATGCATGTCGCGCTCGCTGAACATGACATCGGGAGAGCTGATCCAGCTCATCCCTGACGGAGGTACTGCCAGCGCCGGTGACTCCGCGATGAAGATGGGCTGTCCATTCCCGCCATCGGTGCGTACTTCCCATTCGGGATTGGCCTCGGTCCAGATCTCCAGTCCGAGCTCGTTCACTATATTGATGACCATGGGCCGCTTGAATGCATCGGCCGATGTGCCCCACGAGAAAGAACATAGACCGCAAAGAAACAAGACGCCTAGTGCACGCAGGAAGAACTCACTCATGACGAATCCTTGTCAATGAATTTCGATTCACATGGCGCATCTGGTCGCGCGAGAAACATCACGCTAGTCTATGGTTGCCAGTCCGATGCAGGACAGGATAAGCACGCATCCCAATCCATAGGAGCGGCGACTGCGAGCGAATGCCACTCGCCAGTCGCGGACACAGGCTAGCATTGCCAGCCATACCAGGAAGTACGACAAAACCAGTCTTCCGACGAGATTTCCAACGATATAGGCATCCATGCCCGGCCCTCGGTTCGCAGCTAGTTATTCGCGAGAGCGATTCATCGCGACACTGCCTGACTCAGCGGGGTGTAGATCACGCGAAGCTGCTCATCCTTGAAGTCGGTGTAGTCGGCCAGCAGTGTCCGCACGCGTGCTGCCGGCTCCTCTAGTCCTACATGCCACTCAATTTGTGTGCCGTTGGCAGCGCGAACTTGCCTGCGAGCTTCATTCAACACCGGCCCGTCCCAGCCTCGCAGGCCCCACTCTTTTCTCTGCTGGCGCAGTCGGCGAAACAGCTTCGCGTACAGAAGCACGTTGCGCTGCGCGTCGTATCCGTCGAAGTCGATGCAGCGAAGGCGGTACTTGCGGCCTCGCGGAGCGCCGGAGATGAATTCCTCGTAGCGCCATTCTTCTTCATCGGGCGGCCAACCGTGAATGGCGTAGGTGCTGTGCCAGACGAGACCTAGGTGGTCCAGGGCTTTGCGGACTGTGCGCGCTCGTTGTAAATCTGCTGGGTCATCTGGATCCAACAGATGCGGCGCACTCTCTATAATCGTTCCGTGTAAAAGGCTGTCACATGTAACCCTCGATGGAAGAAATTCACCGAGATCCTCAAAAGAAAAATAATACAGCCAATCGCCTGCGCAGAAATCGCCGGGCTCCGAGATCTTCTTCTCCATTCGAACAGACCTGACGCTTCCGAAACTTGCTTGCCATATCGCAATCGACGTCTCAAGCAATATGCGGAACGTCAATGGAGAGAGTCTTGCTCCTATGGACTTTTGAAACGTGCAGGTCACTGAGCTGCCAGACTCGATATCTGTGGATGCACCTCGAATTGTGATCTTCAGGTCGCTTTCCTCTTTGTCTGAGCTGTCCCGCTTTGACAAATAGTACGTAACCTCGTAGCCAAACCTAGATCTGGTGTATGGAGATATTGCGCAGTGAGTTCGGGGTGGTAGAAAATCAGAATCGACACCTTTCATCTGAACTACGGAAGTGATTACCAATTCCAGATTCGACAGATTCTCAGCGATCTCTACAAAGCCGCCATCGCCCAGTACCTTCAGGCTGCCAAGACCGGGGAGGATTTCTGTAATCTTCTGCAGATATAACCGGCTTTCCGCCTGGTAAGCGGAAAGAGTCTGGGCAGGGGAGTATCGTCGGCTAACGGTCAAGATCGCCGGAAAGATTTCAGAACTCATGCAGATGATCAATTCACTATGTCCGGAGTAAATACGACACTGACCTTGCCTGCATAGTTCGCTTCGCGACCGAAGGCTTCGACCAAAATCTCATCAATCTTCTTCGACATTTCCTTGTTCGCAACGTGCCATTCGATCGGTGCGTCCGAACCTGACTGTCTCAACGCTTCAATCTGCCGTTTAGCTTGGTCCACCAGCCCTTCCGTCACCTTCCCACGCAAAAACTCCGGCTTGCAATCAGCCAGCGGACAGAACTCCGTGTAGTGCTTGGCATCGATCAGCACATCGCGCTCCGCATCATAGCCATCAAAGTCCACTTCGCCGAGCCGATATTCACGGACGCTGGCGCCATTTCTGGGAGCTCCCGTTATTTGCTGCTGATAGCGATAGGCAGCTTCGGCAGCATGAGTATTGCCGGCCCGCTTGACGTCGCGCCAGCTTCCGCCACCACCATCGCTCGCACCGATTGCATAGCCGCTCGGGCTTTGCGGCGCTCGGTAGATGGGCGGGATTTCGCAGTTGGCATTGTGAACCCAGAGTCCGTCCGCGCCGACGAAATAGCTTTCCGTTCCCGGCACCGCGAAGTTGAAGACTTCGCGCGGAGATTCGATCGGGACCGTCTCGCGGAGGAGGATATCGCCGCCGATGCTGGCGATTGGATCGCCGGGACGTAGTTCCCTGACTTCGGTCCATCCCCTGCCTTGCACCCACACGGGATGTTCGGCCGTGACCTGCAAGACTTCGGCTTCAGTGACGAGTGCGTAATATCGAGGCGCCGTCCGTTTGAATGTGCGTCCGACTTCATGAGGCGCATCGTCGAATGTCGTCCGGTCGCGCGAAGTGACTTGGTCAGCCGATCGAATACTGTCGATGTATCGCGGAGCGCCTGCGGTCCAGACGACTGTGTTCGCAGCGAAGCTTGCGCAACCGAACGCTCGCTTGGTTTCATCCAGCGCGTGGGCAAGGCGGCCGAACTTCGCGAGTTTCGTCGCCAGCTTCAGCATGAATGCCGGATCGACATTGCTGCCGAGCACGCGGCCGCGATCGAATGCGCCGCAGGAGACCAACTGCTGCAAGTCCTTGCCCAACGCCTCGCCGATCAACCGTGCGGTGCCTGGCGGGTCGTCGATGAACTCCCTGGCGAGTTGGTAAAGTCCTTCCGCGACCTCCAGCGGATCGGTAATGAGCTCGATCAGGTCATGGAGTTGGCTCTTGATGCCTTCCCAGAATCCCCGGACAAACTCGACGGCAGTGCCCGCAAGGTTCCTGAGTTCTCCCCATACCTGTTGCAGAACACCGCTGTCGTCATCCGGATCGCTCCCAACGTTCCTCGTGGGTGTGCATAACGGCTGCGGCTCTGTCGCAGGAGAGAGCGGAGTGGCCGACGAATCGAGAGCGCTATCCCGAGGTTCCGTTACTGTGCTTTTCGGAACGTCGTCTGGAGATGAGGCAACAGATGGGCGATGCGCGCCGCTAAAGCCTAAGAATGCGTCGCCAAGACTTAGGCCCCCGCGATCGTCTTCGTCATCAGCCTCCGCCAGATCGCCGTCTGGCTCGTGCGAGCTGGCTTCGTTTCTATCGATGGATCGCGAGTCCAAGGCGACCCGCCGAACGTTCGGCAAATCGGCGCGACTCACGACCAAGTCGCTCATGCGCGCCGGGCTCTGCATGCGCACTGTTGCGCTGGCGAGGATCGGCAGGCGAGCGCTTCTCAGCAGTTGCTGCCCATAGAGATCGGCAGTCGGATGCAGCTGCAGGAGGATTTTCGAAATGAACCAGTTGACGATCGGGACTTGCAGCCGATAGCCGTAAGTCACTTCCAACTTCAGGACGTTCGCATCCTGGACATTGAGACCGCTGGCGCTGCCTTCCGTGGTACTGCGTGCATGAAGGCGGTCGTTGGGTATCTCGCGCTGGCCATCGACATCTTCGGCAAAGTCGGCGAATGCCTCTCGCGTCGGATTGAGAATCCGCAGGCGCGCATCGGTAAGGAGTTGTGCATCGATGCGTGCCGTCGCGGCTGCTGCTGCTTCGGACGAATGGCGCGGAGAGAACAGAGGCAGCAGTCCGCGTGCAAGCCCACCGCGAATAGCATCTGCAGAGGCATTGCTTACCGCGCCTGCGCGTGCAGCTTGCAGGCTCGCGTGATTGAGCGTTGCCTTCGCCTGGTAGATCAGGCCAAACTGGATCGCCGCGAGAATGACGATCAAAAGAATGGGCAGCGCGATGATCGCTTCGACGATCGCCGCGCCTCGATGCGAGGAGAGCGGTGACGCGTGCGTTCTGCGGCTGCGGTGGACTAGAACTGGCTGATCGCGATCCATGCGATGCATCCCGTGTGAGCTGGTGGGTCAGTCCATCAGCGCGGGCCGCAATGCCTTCTCGGATTCGTTGCGTAATTCATCGTAGCGCCGTACGCCGGCTTTGATCGCTCCAGAATCAGGCTGAAAGATATATGGAGTGACGAGCACCACAAGTTCGCTATGGCCGCTGCGGAACTTTCGCGACTTGAACAGTTCACCCAAAATGGGGAGGTGACCGAGACCGGGCACCTTGACGACGGTCTTCGCGTCTTCAGCGGTCAGCAAGCCGGCGACCACCATGGTCTCGCCGGCCTGCACATTCATTTCGGTGTTGGTCTTGCGGGTGGCAAATCCCGGTATGCCCAACACCTGAAAACCCTTGTCGACGCTGCTGACTTCGACATTGACCTTGGTGCGAATCAGCCCGGCCGTTGCCCGAGGTTCGATATTCAGGATGATGCCGAACTGCTTGAAGGCTACGTTGAGTGCGCCATCCTGGTTCTGCACGGGAATGGGCACTTCGCCGCCGACGAGAAAATCTGCACGCCCACCGTTGATGCATGTCAATGTCGGCTCGGCAAGCGTCCTTGCATTGCCGTTGTTGACGAGCAGGTTGACGAACGAATCGATGGACGTCGTCAGTGCGAAGTAATGATTGCTCTTGCCTATGTTCAACGGCAGCGAACTGGCGCCGGGCACGCTGCCAGGCGCGAGGCGATAGAATTCGTTGGTAACGTATTCGTCGAGAGTGCCGAAGATGGGTCCGGCGGCGACATCGGCCCAGTCGACGCCGATGTCGCGCAAGGCGGATTTCTTTACTTCGATGAGCCGGGCTTTGATCAGAATAGTGGCCTGCGGAAGAGCGTCCGCCAACAGCGATGGGCTCGCTGCTCCCACAACTCTCACGAGATGTATCGTCGCGGCGCCATCGCGACCCCAAATGCGCAGGTCGGTGACACCTTCTTTGCGCGCCAGCACCAGCACTTCCTCCGTGTCATCGAGAACCTTTACGTCGATGATGCTGCCGTCGCCGGCGGCAATGCGCTTCACTGCGGGATAGCGAATGACGGCGCTTTGACTGGCCGGTATCGTCAACTCGTGCGTATCGGATGAGGAAGCCCCTGGCTCTGCCCGTGCGATGGAAGCCATTGCGACCGCAATCAACAAGGCGCTCGCATAGCCATATGCATTGATCATGATCAGGTTCCACCCATGATGATTTCGACGCGCGCTCGCCTCGTCGTCCTGGCGATGCGTTCACCGTCGAGCAGTGTCTGCTTCGTCACCCGTGCGATCCGTGTCATCGACTCGTCCCCCGGCTGGCGTAGGGCGATGGTGATCTTCCCTGCATCCTGTGCGAGTGTGATTTTCGCGGCGTCTTCTGGAGAAACCGACACCGTCACCGTATTGAATTGTCCGGCTCGCTGATCGGTGAACAGTGCCGCGTTGGTCGCCGTGCGCACGCCGGTGGCAATGACCGGGACGTTGAGCAGCATTGGCTGGGTCAGGCTTTCGTTGCCGGCGCTGGTAGTAAAGAAGATATCGATTCGATCGCCCGGGGCCAGCATTCCGGAGATAGAAGCTTCGTCGTCCACAGGAAACGTCAGCGCACGCTTTCCTTCTGCGAGCTGCGAAGAGAATCCCGCGCCTGGTTCGCCGGCCAGGTGAGATCGCAGCACCGGCTCGCCACTGTTGACTGGCTGAGCCAGAACCCGGCCGGACATCTCATTCCACGCATCGGCTCGAATGGCATCCGAATGAAGAAATGCGCGCGGGACTTCTCGTAACGCCACTGTGTCACCGGAAAGAGTCGCTCCCGCTCGGAGATTCGAGCTTGCGACGACCACGCTGATAGGCGTGTACTGTGCGTCGATCTGCGCACGACGTGCAGACAGCGTGGTCTCGATGTACTCGTTTGCAAGGTAAGCCGCAGCGCTGCCGGCGCTCAAAGCTCCGGCCAGCATCAGAACGGTTACCACGGTTCCCTTCATCTCCTCGCTCCCTGGGAAGTTTCCGCTGCATCAGTAAGGAATCATCAACGCCCAGGTGAAATCGGCGTGACTTCGCTGCAAGGAGTCGAGCACGATATGCGCCACACGCCAGATCGCCATCAGGCCGACGAGCACCGCCAGGTATTCGCTCGCGGCCCAGCCTCCTTGGCCACTGGTAAGCAACTTTGTCTTCATGATTTCTTCCAAACGACGGCTATGGCTGTCTTGCCCGGTCGTTCCAGGTCCGGCATCAGGGAGAGAAGCGCATGCTGGGCGCCTTTCTGTGCCTCTATGAGTTGTCCTCGCGAAATCGTGCGCATCGGCTCCCGGAGAGTGATCTGCCAACGTCCGCCGCGCAGCTTCTCAACGAACGCCTGCGCTTCGATAGCTACGGAGCGCGCGCTGGTCATGCTGATGTGCTCTGCGAGTACTCCCGCATCGTCGTACTCCTGCAGATTGACTACGATCGATGTATCCGGATGCGGGAAGGTCGTCGCGAATTTCAGGCGATAGGTTTCCGGAAGCGGACTGACGGTGATCGTGCCCTCACTGCCGAGTTGCGTCGGTCTTACCTGGATCGTGACCAAGTGACGTTGCGACCTGATCGACAGCACCGACCAGTCGCCGCTGCGATGTGCGTGAACCTCGTTCGTCAGCCGCGCGCCCCCATTCACGCGGTAATATTCGCAAACAGCATCCAGGCTCAGCCTCGATCTAAAGTTCTTCAGCGTCATCGGCAACCCGTTCATGCGCATGCTCTTGGAGATCCACCACATATCTCCTTGCGGCGGCGCCGGCACATCGGGCAGCTCCTTCGTGATGCTGCTCAACTCGTGATCGCCTGCGCGAGAGACGCCACTGCAAGCGGCGAATAGAAGCAGTGCGGCCCGCCGTATCGTGATGGCCAGTGTCATCACTTGCGCCTCACGTAAACATTGGGTAAAGCGTTGGAGGCCGGGCGGAGATCGACTTCCGTCGCGAACTGGCCTTCGCCATACATCGGCAATCCCTTTCCCGAAGCCTGCACGGCGATGGGCCGGCCGGGAAACTCGAGCGACTCGATCAGTTCGTCGGTGGTGAGACCATCGACACCACGACGCATGGTGCTCTCGTCGTGAGGCGACCAGGTGTCGCTGAGAATCGCCGCGGTGGCTTCCTGTACGATCAGACGTCTTGCTTCAGTGCCGGAGTTCTCTTCTTCCTTTACGCGTTCAGCTGAGATGTTACGCATGCCTGCGACTACGCTGACCTGTGAGAACGTCTCACGCGCCAATCGAAGATCGGCGACGCCCAGGGCCGTTGGAAAGACTCTCGAAGTTCCGCCGCCGTGTGCAACACTGGGAACTAACAAATGCCCGACATCCCGAGGCGCAACGAGTGTTTTCTGCTCGATGGCAATCGGTGACTGCCCATCACGATATGCGAGGAGCGGCTCCCCGTGTGTGTCTACCCAGAATTGGTTCTCGGTGACACCGGATGCACGCAGGTTTTCTTGAGAAACTAGACCTGCGATCGGGCTTCCAAACGTTCTATCTCGGATCTCCAGTGTGACGTCCCATTCGTTCTTGCGATTGACGAGGTTCTCGTTTCGCCAGACAGTGCGCTCCCAGACCGCATAGCGTGCCGCATCCAGCGTCTTGTGTTTCACGTCGAATTGCTTCCCAATCAACGGTATGCCGATGAGAAATGGCGTCAGCGCGAGTAGCGCAGCGACGACTTCGACGATCGCGTTGCCTTGCGACTTGCTCTTTGCACGCATGGCTCTTGGCACGTGAAGCTTGGCTCGGGTGCGCGCTTTGCGTGAGCTGTTCGGTACATCCGCGCCTGATTTCGGTGTGCGCTTGCAAGGCGCGCTTCGCGCGATTCGGCCCGAATGAGTAGCGGCCATTACTGCATCCCCCGCGAAAAGTCGGCGGGCGCTAGATGGGCTTCCCAGAATGGGTTGAACAGGTTGGCGTATTCCTGGCTGTTGCCGGCGAGCTTGGCAAAGCCGCCCGTCGCCGGACGGTGGAACTCCACGCGCGCAAACGCCGCAACGGCGATTGGGTGGTCGAATGAGTTCATGCCTCCCGGATTGGCCACTGCGACGCCGCTGGAACGTAGAGTAGCGAGTGCTACGATCCTCAGCGTCTTGTTGCCAGGTTCGCCGGGTACGTTGTAGTAAGCAGGTATGCCCGCATAATTCGAAGCAAACTCGCGCGCGCTCGCCTTGCTGGTTCTGTCTCCGACGCGCTGCCAGCGTCCCCATCCCGTGAGATCACGTTTGCGATATAGCAGTTCATCGGCAGCGTTCCAGTCTGCATTCGATGATCCTTGAGTCTGCGTCGAGCTGCCTCGCTTGCGTATTTGTGCAAGCGTGAGATCGTCACGCCAGCCACGGTCGCCATTGATCCAGCGCCGCACATCGTCGTTCGCCTGCAGACTTGCTCTAACGAGCTCGCGCGAACGATTCCGATCGTTGCCTGCCGCATGACGCTGAACGAAGTTGGGGATGGTTATCCGTTGTTCGAGTAACTGTGCTTCCAGAGCTGCCCGTAGTTCGGCGGGCAGGCTGCGAAGATCGTCGACGGCGTTGATTCGTATCGCTGGATCATGAACACGGGCCGTCTGTTCCATCAGCTCCTGCAGATGCCCTGCTGCGAGCGAAGCCTTTGTCTCCACCTGGGCGGCACGGAGCGTCGCGTTCCAGCCATCGATTGCAGGGACCGCCGCTTTCGCCGTCTCCTCAGTCACATCTCGAACCTCGTCCACCAGCTGTTGGACCAGGTCGACGTATTGCCCGGCGTAAGGAATCCATTGCGCAACCCGGTCGATGTAATCGATCGAGTCGTCGACGTAGCGAATCCAACTCACGTAGGAAATGAAATGTCCCACCGCCGCGTGATTCGCGATCATGGCGCGATTGGTATAGGCCATGAAATTCAAGTGCCGTGCGGTCCAGACCGCGCCGCTGTACGCAGCGGCGTCGGCGGCATTGGCGACGAGCGACCTGGAGGTAATTTTCTGGCTGGTATCGAACATCAAGGCGAGCACGGCGCTCGCAATCAGAATGCCGAACAGCGCGACCGGTGCAATCTGTCCGCGCTGACGTATGGCAACGTCTGGCGATACGTCGTGGCGAAGCTCACCCCGACTCGTCGAAAGATATACGTGCATGCGGATCCCTCCGGCAGCGATAGGTGAGCCGACAACGCACAGACCCTCCTTGGTCAGATGCGTCGCCGGCTCGAAAATAGTCAGCCGCCGCCGTCACCACCGGCGTTGGTTTGCTGGTGGTAGTTGGAAAGACTGTCTGCCTGGATCGCACGTGTTCGAGCTGTCTTCGCCGTGGTGCCGGCACGCTCTATGTCTGTCGCGCCGGACTGGCCGGCCATTTCCTGGCTCATCCCGGCGAGCTGGTTCTGCAGTGTGTCGCCGAATGCCGCGAACAATCCGATGCCGGCGACAGCGACCAGCGCGGTGATGATGATGTACTCGCTCATTCCCTGGCCGCGCTGTCTGCCGATCGATTTGCGACCTGCCATGCCGCTCTCACGCATCTCCATGTGTGCCTCCCTGGCTGTCGATGGGTCGAGTGGTTCGACCGGGTGGGAGCAAGGTAGCGCGATCGGCGCGAGCACAAATTCGAATATCTACAATAGTTGCCCAGTTATGCGTGGGCTTGGCAGGGCTGAATTCTGCTAGCTAGGCGGGTGGTAGTCGCGAGACGAGTCGATCAGTCTCGATTGCGATGGTGAGAACGAGTTGCTGAAACCAACAGCGCAAAAGACAAAGCCCCTGGCGGGTTTCCCTGCCAGGGGCTTTGCTGGAACCAAAGGCTGCGCTAAGACTCGGGGAGCGGGCGCGCTTCCCTAAGTCATCTCTTACGAACTCAGGCGTCGCTGTTTTGCATATTGAGAATTTGCGGCGCAAGCATGGCGGGCTCCAAATGATCCAGACGGTCGGCGCTGGGGGCGTGCATCTTACTTACGGAGTGTCGCTTGTCAATCGGCAGGTGACTCACTTACCGAGCTTGTAGTCGGAGGGAACCTCGAAGGTCTGCGGACTAACTGAGCCGCGATTGATCGAGACGAGCTCCGTCGTCACCGTCATCATTTGCATGAGGCCATCGGGCGTCGCAGCTGCAGGCGTCGTCGGAGGTGGCGGTGCGGCTTCCTTCTTCTTGCCAAACATCCCGCCCAAGGCGCCGCCTATCGCTCCGAGGCCAGGAATTCCACCGGAACTGTTGGCCGCGTTCTGGGCATTCTGAGCGCTCTGGCATTGAGCGCCGCCGATGCCGAGTGCGAACGAGGACTTGACCGGATAGCCCTTCTGGTCCGCCATCTTGGTGGCGACCTTTTTCCAGATGCCGTCATAACGTCCGAACATGGCCTGCGCCCGCTCGGAGAAATCCCGCGAGGAAGCAGCGGTGAGGCCCAGTTTCTCGGCATAAGCGCGCTGGTAGGCGAGAGTCTCGCTGGATGCTTCAAGGCCGGGGCTGTACCACTGGTCGAGGGTCAATCCAAAATCGCAGACCTCGCCGGTTTTCTTGTCCTTGCAGGATTGCGTTGCCGTGATGACGACGCGCTCCGCCGGAAAGCCGCCGATCGTCGCCTTCTCACCATTCTTGATGACGTTCGACTTAGGCTCGGACCATTCGCACTGCTCTTCATCCACGCCGGAGCTGCTCTGCTGCTGGGCGGCCTGGCCCTTCTGCATCTCCTCCATGTGCTTCTGCAGTTCGGCGCGGCGTTCCGTGAAGGTGGTTTGCGTATAAGTCTTCTTTTTGACATTGAGCTCAATAAGCTTGTCGGCATCGAGCTGAACGATTTCGACGCTCTGGCCGATGCCTCGGGCGAGTGTGCGCATCATGCCCGACTCGAATTGCAGGTCACTCTCGGTGCGCGCGCGGTTGCCCGAGATGATCGTGGTCGTGGTGCCGTTCATGTTGGCCATTTTCATGAGGCCGCCGCCGCTCACTGAAATGCGTTCCTGTGTCGTCACATCGGCATGGGCAGTGGCCAATACCCCTGCGATTGCAACGGACAGCAACATCCGGGAGGCCAGAAACTTCATTGAAAATGCCATTGCCATGCTCCGCAATTGTTATGTCGAAACGGCCCCGCGCATCTACACAGGCAACCGTAGTTGCGCGCAATCCTAGCAGCGCTGAGTTCGTTCCGGGAGTCAGCCTGAAGGCCAATCCAGCAATCGGCGCTGCAATCGACCCGCGTGACTCCTGGCAAATGCACGCGCTTCGATCTCGAACCGGTTGTTTAGATAGCCATGCCGGGCAGACTCGATCAGGTAGCGCCCTATCGTGAGGCGGCCGGTGCGCCACTGGCGCAGCACATGGAAATACTCGTGCAGGACCAGGTCCGGGTCGCCCCAGAATTGAGCCGCGGAATCCTTCAGCAGAATGAGGTTGCGACGAGTCGTGGCGCGCGCACCCAAATGTAGCGCGCAGTACGGGGAGTATTCTATGACACGCACTCGTTCGATGGACTCGTCGAAGATTTCGTTGAGCGCAGCGCTGATAGCAGCCGGCGGTTCTACTTGGCGGCGCCTCATTTGTTTATCGTTTATTCCCCGTGACTCGCGGACGCTACGCCCGACGGCGACCAGGAACGACTGCTGGATCTCACTTGCCGATGCAGAAACTGGAGAAAATTTTTCCCAGCAGATCGTCGGAGGAAACCGTGCCGGTGATTTCTCCCAGGCACTGCTGAGCCTGCCGCAGTTCTTCTGCCATGAGCTCGCCGGCTCGATGGTCCGTGAGCTGGCGCATGGCTTCCTGCAGATGCAGCTGCGTACGCGAGAGCGCGTCTAGATGGCGGCGCCGAGCAGAAACCGTGCCCGTCTGCGCGTGTTGAAATCCTGCGCACTGCTTGAGATGTTCACGCAGAGCGTCGACGCCGGCCCCTGTCGCTGCTGAAATAAACAGGCGAGGTGGATTCGTCTGCTCGCTTCGCGGCGCGAGACCGGTGAGGTCTACTTTGTTGAACACCCAGGTGACTGGAATGTTCGACGGCAGCTGCGCCGTTTCCTGCAGGATCGATGCATCGTCGACGTTACGCGTGGCATCGATTACATAGAGGATCCGATCGGCGCGAGTCATTTCCTGGTGCGCGCGACGGATGCCTTCCGCCTCTACGACATCGGCCTCTTCACGTAAGCCGGCGGTGTCGGCGATATGCAAAGGCATGCCATCTAGATTGATGCGCTCGCGCAGGACGTCGCGCGTTGTTCCTGGAATGTTCGTAACTATGGCTGCTTCGTGTCCCGCCAGGCTGTTCAGCAGGCTCGACTTACCCGCGTTCGGCCGACCGGCAATCACGATCGTCATGCCATCGCGCAGCAGTGCGCCCTGGCGTGCTTGATCGGAAATCTGCGCGCAGAGCAACTGAGCCTGCGACAACTGCGCGTTCACTCGGCTGTCGGACAAAAAATCTATTTCCTCTTCCGGAAAGTCGATGGCCGCTTCCACGAACATGCGTGTCTGGGTAACCAGATCGGTCAGCGAATGAATGGCCGCAGAGAACTCACCCTGAAGGGAACGCAGCGCTGCTCGAGCTGCCTGCATGGTCGAGCTATCGATGAGGTCAGCGACAGCTTCTGCCTGCGCCAGGTCCAGCTTATCGTTAAGGAATGCGCGACGACTGAATTCTCCGGGGTGCGCGAGCCGTGCACCGAGGGCAAGCGCGCGGGAGAGAAGCATGTCAGCGACGACGATGCCGCCGTGGCCGTGCAGTTCAACGACATCTTCGCCGGTGAATGACGCGGGTGCCGGGAAATACAGAACGAGACCGCTATCGAGAATTTCACCGCGCTCGTCGCGGAATGTACGCAGCACAGCGTGGCGCGGCTTCGGAAGTTCGCCCGCGATTTCCATCGCAATGTTCGAAGCTTGCGGCCCGGATACACGTATTACCGCGATGCCACCCCGGCCCGCTGGAGTCGCGATCGCGGCAATCGTCTCCACGGCGGCGTAAGCGCTGGAAACCATGACTTGAGTCCGCCCGTTTCAGCTGATGAAGCAACAACGCTTCATCAGCGCAGCCATTCTTAATCCTTCTTCGTTTCAGCCGCGACCAGTTTATTGATGCGGTACTGCTGCGTGATCGAAAGCAGCGTGTTCGTCAACCAGTAGAGCACCAGGCCCGCGGGGAACCAAGCCATGGTTCCCGCCATGATCACGGGCATGAACGCGAAGATCTTGGCCTGCATCGGATCGGTGCTGGGCATGGGCTGCAACTTGAACTGGCCGAACATCGCGGCGCCCATCAGGATGGGCAGGATGAAATACGGATCCTTGGACGACAGGTCCATGATCCAGCCGAGAAAGGGCGCTTGGCGCATTTCCACGCTTTCCAGCAGGACCCAGTAGAACGCGAGGAAGAATGGAATCTGGATCAGGATGGGCAGGCAGCCGGCCAGCGGATTGATCTTCTCGCGCTTGTACAACTCCATCATCTGTCGTCCGAGTTGCTCCCGATCGTCCTTGTAGCGCTCCTGGATCGCCTTGATGCGCGGGCTCATGTTGCGCATCTTCGCCATCGAACGGCCGCTGGCGGCGGTGAGCTTGTAGAACACCAGCTTGATCAGGAACGTGACGATGATGATCGACCAGCCCCAATTGCCGACGAAGCTATGGACGCGCTCAAGCAACCAGAACAGCGGTTGCGCGATGATGGTGAGTTTGCCGTAGTCGGCGGTGCGTTCGAGTCCGGGGCCGGTCGCTTTCAACTGCTCTTGCAGCTTCGGGCCGACGAACAGCGTTTCGGTGAACGTGTGCTTGCCGCCAGGCGCGATCTCGACGAGAGGTCCTCGATACGACATGACGAAGTTGTTGTCCGCATCGACGGTCAGTTGATAGTCGTAGGGCTCATTCGTCGGCGGCACGGCGGCGGCGACGAAGTGGTGCTGCATCGCTGCGAGCCAACCGCTCGAGAAAGTCTGCTTGAAATGAGAGTCCTCTTTATCTTCGACGTCCAGCTTGTGATACGCCTTGCCGTCATAGACCGCCGGGCCGCGATACGCATTGGTCTCGACGTTGAAATAGGAACGTTCCACGTGCACGTAGTGCCGCACGAGCTGCACATACGAAGCTGCTTTCCATGGCGTGGGGGAATCGTTCACGGCATCGTAGCGAACACCGATGCGATAGCTGCCAGGCTCGAAGGTGTAGGTCTTGGTCACGGTCAGGCCTTGACCATCGCTCCATTTCAAAGGGACTTCCAGCTTCGACCCGCCGCTCGACAACTGATAGTTGTTTTGGGCCGCTTCGAACACTGCGAGATGAGTGGGTTCGGCCCGCTTGTCGGCGGCACGCAACCCGGATCGGGCCACGAAGAGGCCGCTCGAATCGGTGTTGAACAGCCGTATGGGCACGTCAGGCTGGTTCTTCACCTTGGGATATTTGGGCAGATCGGCACGTACGAGCTCGCCGCCTCGAGTACTGATGTCGAGATCGAGTACATCGGTTCGAACGTGGATGATCGCCGGTTGCGCCGTTCCCGTGGCTTCAGATCCCACTGGCGCGGTGGTAGTTGACGTTGCAGGCGGAGTCGCAGCATTTGCTGGACTTTCACTTGGCAGTTCCGGGAGCGAATGAGTCGTCTTGTCTGCGATTGCGCTCGGCGACGCTGCAGGGGTGGTTACAGCAGTCTTTGCCGGGGCATAGTCGCCCTGCCAGGTGGTGTAGTTCAGATACAGCAGCAGGGCCAGCGCAGCCCAGACGAAAATGCGTTGGTTATCCATGTGAAGAGGGTTTCCAGAAATTGTTCTGCGATGGCGCTTGCGGCACAGGGTCATAGCCACCTGCATGCCACGGATGGCAACGCAGGATACGGCGCACCGCGAGGTAGCTGCCCCTCATCGCACCATGATGCTGGATAGCTTCATCGGCGTAACAGGAACAGCTGGGGTAGAACCGACAGCGGGGTCCGAGCAGCGGGCTGACGCAGTACTGATAAAGGCGGATGAGCGTTCTCAGGACCTGACGCATTGCTTGCTCACTGACAGCCAGTGTCGTTCGAGGCTGCGGATGATGGCCTTATTATCGGCGTTACGGGCGCCCGACCTGCCGTTCACGACGATGTCCACGGCTGGGAACTGGTGCTGATGGTGACGAAACGATTCGCGGATCAGGCGTTTTACGCGATTACGCCGCACGGCGTTACCGATGATGCGCGCCGCTATGGAGAGCCCGAGACGGGCCGAAGTTCCCGAATTCGCTCGCACAAAGATGGCAAACATCGCATCGGCAGAGCGACGTGCATCCTTATAGACGCGGTCGAAGTCTGATTTGTTGTGGAGACGCTGCGCCGGAGTAAACGGCCGGGCGGTCGCGTGCAAGTAAAACGGGAGACTAGACGCTCAGGCGCTTGCGGCCCTTGGCACGGCGACGTGCAAGCACGGCGCGGCCGGAACGCGTGGCCATGCGCGCCCGAAACCCGTGAGTTCTCTGACGACGTACTTTGCTGGGCTGATAGGTGCGCTTCATGACTGAAAATCTCGAGGCGCGAATCTAGCGCCAAAACAAGCACATGGTGGGGCGATTTGAAGGCCGGCAAGCGTACGCAGCGAGCCCCGGCGTGTCAAGCATGGATACCAGGTCGAACTACGCAAGCGTCGCTCGAAGGCTGTGGATAACTTGCCGCGCATCGGTATAGACTCGTTGCCCTTTCGCGCTCGCCAGCGCGACTTCTTCCGTAAATTTCCCAAGTTTCCGCTTGAAAAAAGCATCGAGGGGCGAAACCGTGCAGGGTTCGTTGTGGCATCACTGTCTCCGGCAACTCGAAGCAGAGCTTCCAGAACAGCAGTTCAATACCTGGATTCGTCCATTACAAGCGGTCGAGGACGGTCGAGTGCTACGGCTGCTCGCGCCGAATCGATTCGTCGTCGATTGGGTGAACGAGAACGTCGCTGCCAGGATCTCGGAGCTCGTAGATGCGGCGGGCACCGATGCGGGACCGCAGATCGTGCTCGAAGTAGGTTCGCGCGCTGCGTTGCCCGTGGCTCCAAGCCCGGTTTTTCAGGGCAGGTCGTCGACGATCAAGGAGCCGCCGACAGTGCTCGGCAGTCGCCTCAATCCGGATTTCACGTTCACCAATTTCGTCGAAGGCAAGAGCAACCAGCTCGGTCGTGCGGCAGCAGTGCAAGTGGCGGAGAATCCGGGCCGCGCCTATAACCCGTTGTTCATCTACGGTGGCGTAGGACTGGGAAAGACCCATCTCATGCATGCGGTGGGCAACGTTATTCGAACTCGCAACGATCGCGCACGGATTGCTTATGTGCATTCGGAGCGCTTTGTGGGGGACATGGTGAAGGCGCTTCAGCACAACACCATCAACGAATTCAAGACGGCGTATCGGTCTCTCGATGCGCTACTTATCGACGATATCCAGTTCTTTGCGGGCAAGGATCGCTCCCAGGAGGAATTCTTTCACACCTTCAACGCCTTGTTCGAGGGTCAACAGCAAATCATCCTGACCTGCGACCGCTACCCGAAGGAAGTCGACGGATTGGAGGAGCGCCTCAAGTCGAGATTCGGTTGGGGTCTCACCGTGGCTATCGAGCCTCCGGAGCTCGAAACCTGCGTTGCGATCCTCATGAGCAAGGCGGCCGTGATCAGGGTTGATTTGCCTGAAGAAGTGGCATTCTTCATTGCGAAACGAATTCGCTCCAATGTGCGTGAACTGGAGGGAGCTCTGCGCCGGGTCGTCGCCAATTCGCAGTTCACCGGTCGTGCGATCACGATGGAATTTGCGAAGGAAGCGCTACGCGACCTGCTGGCGTTGCAGGATCGCTTGGTCACTATCGAAAATATCCAGAAAACTGTCGCGGAGTACTACAAAATTCGCATCGCCGACGTGCTGTCCAAGCGCCGAAGCCGTTCGATTGCTCGTCCCCGACAGGTTGCCATGGCGCTTGCGAAGGAACTCACCAGTCACAGTTTGCCGGAGATCGGCGATGCGTTTGGCGGCCGGGACCACACTACGGTTCTGCATGCTTGTCGGGTCATCAAGGAGCTTCGGGAATCACATTCGCGCACCAACGAGGACTATTCAAACCTGTTGAGAACCCTGGCTGGTTGACTGTGGATAACTTGTGCAGGACCGTGGGACGAAACTTATCCACAGGCAGTGAACAGATTTGAGACAGGTTGGAGGAGCTTTTCAGGCAAGGTTTCTAGCATTACAAGACCTTGTTTCTTATAGGAAAAAATGGGTTGTCCACAGATTAGGGCGCCCCTCATAGTAGTCATAGATTCTTAGATCTTAACTTCCATATATCAATAATTACCGTCTTAGGTGTAGCAATGAAGTTCACTGCGGATCGATCAGCAATCCTCGCGCCCCTGCAAGCCGTGATCGGCGTCGTTGAGCGCCGCCAGACGATGCCGATCCTCGCCAACGTTCTAGTCAGTGGCCGGGACGATCAGCTCTCCATCACCGCGACTGACCTCGAGGTGGAATTGGTGGCCAAGGCGAAAGTCACGTTGCAGCAGGCGGGGGAAATCACCCTTCCCGGCCGCAAGCTGTTGGACATCATCAAAGCGCTACCTGACGGAGCGGCTGTCTCAGTATCGATCGAGGGCGAGAAGGCGACGGTGCGCTCAGGAAAGAGCCGCTTCACTCTCGCCACATTGCCCGCTGCAGATTTTCCAACGGTGGAAGACATAAAGGCGCAGCAGGCGATTACGATCCCGCAGCCAACGTTGAAGCGCCTGCTAGACAAGACACATTTTTCGATGGCGCAGCAGGACGTGCGTTATTACCTCAACGGAATGTTGCTGGAATTGGGACCTAACGTGGTCCGAACAGTCGCGACCGACGGACATCGTCTTGCATATTGCGAAGCGGTGCTCGAAAGCGCTGGTGTGTCGTTGCAGCAGGTCATCGTGCCTCGCAAAGGCGTGCTGGAGCTACAACGGTTGCTGGGTGATGGTGATTTGGAACTAGCTATCGGTACGAATCACATTCGCGCCACGATCGGCGATATTCGGTTTACTTCGAAGCTGATCGATGGTCGTTTCCCGGAATACAGCCGCGTCATTCCGGCTACGCCTCCGAAACAGGTCAAGGCCGATCGGGATCTTTTGCGGGCGGCTTTGCAGCGCGCAGCAATTTTGTCGAACGAAAAGTATCGAGGTATTCGTTTGTCGGTGAAGACGAACGCCATGGTGCTTCAATCGCACAATCCAGAGCAGGAAGAAGCCGAGGAAGAAGTCGAGGTGGTCTATTCGGGCGATGAAGTTGAAATTGGCTTCAACGTGAACTACCTCCTTGATGCGCTGGCTGCCGTAGAAGCTGGGGAAGTGGAAGTGGGCCTGACCGACGCGAATCAGAGCTGCCTGCTTTCTTCTCCGTCATCCCCTTCGGCAAAGTATGTAGTCATGCCGATGCGGCTGTGATGCTGGAAGGTGTTGGCATCTCTATCCATTAATCATTTCCGCTGCATTTCGGCAGCGGAAATTAGCTTCGATAGCCGCGTTACGGCTATTCACGGTCCTAACGCTTCCGGGAAAACCAGCCTTCTCGAAGCCATTTTCTTTCTCTCTCACGGCCGTTCGTTTCGCTCGCCGGTGCGAGCGGAACTGATTTCGACAGCAAGTGATCGACTTCGCCTGGTTGCCTCCCTCCTTGAGAGTGACACTAGCTCGGTTGCTGGGCTGGAGTTTGCCGGCTCGGAAATGCAGCTTCGGCTGGGCGGTCGGCCGGCACAAGCTTGGCAGCTTGCCCGAGCATTGCCTGTGCAGGTGATCGATCCGTCTGTCCATAGAATTTTGGAAGAGGGTTCTGCGCGTAGACGACGGCTTATAGACTGGGGAGTGTTTCACGTGAAACATCAATTCCTGGATGGCTGGCGTAAGTATCAAAGAGTGTTGGCGCAGCGTAACGCTCTACTTCAAAAAGCGGCGAGCGATGGTGAGCTGCAGGTTTGGGATGCGGCGCTGGTAGCTGCGTCGATCGCTGTTCACCGGGATCGATTGGATTACATCCAACTCCTCACACCTCGCTTTGAGCAACTCGGCACCGAGCTTTTAACCCGGCCCGTCACCATTCGTTATCGACAGGGATGGTCGTCGGACGAGGAGTTTGCCGACGCGCTGGCAACGTCACGAGTGAGAGAGAGACGACAGCGTACAACCGTCGTCGGCCCCCACCGTAGCGATGTTTCCATTGAAGTTGACGGAGCGATTGCAAAGAAGCACGTTTCGCGAGGTCAACAGAAGCTTCTGGCATCCGCTCTGATACTGGCTCAAATTGAATTGCGCGCGGAGGCTGCTCCTTCCCCGGTGTGCCTATTACTTGACGATCCGGCCGCTGAGTTGGATGCGGACAATCTCGGCAAGTTGCTGAGAGTAATCGAGAGGATGCCCGCGCAGATCATAGTGACCTCTTTGGTAGAGCCGACCTTCGCTCAACTTCCCGTTGGACGCTCGTTCCACGTGGAACAAGGTAAATTTCGTCAAGTGATATAATCGCTGCCTATTCAGATTCAGGGCAGCTACATGGCCGATTCGGACGTCTACGACTCAAGCAAAATTAAAGTATTGAGGGGACTGGACGCCGTGCGAAAGCGTCCGGGGATGTACATCGGTGACACCGATGACGGTACCGGCTTGCACCACATGGTGTTCGAAGTCGTCGATAACGCAATTGACGAAGCACTGGCTGGGCACTGCACCCAGATCACGGTCACTATCCATGCCGACCAGGCGGTGACCGTCGAAGATAATGGCCGTGGAATTCCGGTGGACATCCATCCAGAAGAAGGGCGGTCTGCTGCTGAGGTCATCATGACCATCCTGCATGCTGGCGGAAAATTCGACGACTCTTCCTATAAGGTGTCGGGTGGTCTGCACGGAGTTGGCGTTTCCGTCGTCAATGCTCTGTCGGAATACCTGCAGCTGACCATCCATCGCGATGGGGATCTGCACGCCCAGGAATATCGGCTCGGGGATCCGCAAGCACCTCTGGCAGTGATTGGCACCACGGATCGGCGAGGGACGACTATCCGGTTCAAGCCCAGCGCGACCATTTTCACGAACATCGATTTCGACTACAGTGTCTTGGCGAAGCGCCTGCGCGAACTGTCATTCCTCAACTCCGGTGTGCGTATCGATCTGATCGATGAGCGCGACGACAAGAGGGAGACCTTTCAGTACGAGGGCGGTATTCGCGAGTTCGTGCGATATCTCAACCGCAACCAAAGCGCCGTGCATGGGACCGTCATCTGGTTTCGCGTCCAGCAGGACGCCATAACCGTTGAACTCGGCCTGCAATGGAACGATTCGTACCAGGAAAGCATGTCTTCCTATACGAATAATATTCCCCAGAAAGATGGCGGAACGCATCTCGCTGGATTCCGTAGTGCGTTGACTCGGACCCTGAACGGCTATGTGGAGCGAGAGGTGTCATCGAAGGACAAGATCTCGACGACAGGTGAAGATGCAAGGGAGGGCCTGACGGCCATCCTCTCCGTGAAAATGCCGGATCCCAAATTCTCCTCGCAGACCAAGGACAAGCTGGTGTCCTCCGAGATCAAAGGAATCGTGGAGTCTGCGGTCAGCGCCAAGCTCGAAGAGTTTCTGCTCGAGAATCCTCAGGAAGCAAAGGCCATCGCGTCGAAGATCCTCGAGGCCGCTCGTGCCCGCGAAGCTGCCAGGAAGGCTCGGGAAATGACGCGTCGTAAGGGTGCCCTGGATCTGGCGGGGTTGCCGGGCAAACTGGCCGACTGCCAGGAAAAGGATCCCGCGCTATCTGAGATGTTCCTGGTCGAGGGTGACTCCGCAGGAGGCTCGGCCAAGCAAGGCCGCGATCGCCGTACGCAGGCCATTCTTCCACTCAAAGGTAAGATCCTGAATGTCGAGAAGGCGCGCTTCGACAAGATGCTGTCTTCTGCGGAAGTGGGAACGCTGATTACTGCGCTGGGGTGCGGGATCGGCGCAGACGATTTCGATCTATCGAAACTTCGTTACCACCGCATCATTGTCATGACCGATGCCGATGTCGACGGTTCGCATATCCGGACTCTGCTACTGACGTTCTTCTACCGCCAGATGCCGCTGCTGATCGAGAACGGACACATCTATATCGCGCAGCCGCCGCTGTACAAGATGAAGAAGGGCAAGGCGGAGCACTACTTGAAAGACGACATCGAATTGAACGCGATGCTCCTGCAACAGGCACTCGAAGGCGCTGAATTATTCGCTGAGCCAGCACAACCGCCGATGTCGGGTTCGGCGCTCGAAGTTCTGGCTCGGCGCTGGATGGAAGTGACGGCCATCATCAAGCGGTCGGCGCGGCGCTACGATCAACGAGTTCTCGAGCAACTGCTCTACATGCCTGAGGTCTCGCTGACGAATCACGATGATCCGACGTGGCTGGCCTCATGGGGATCCGCGCTCGAGACCCAGTTGAATGCGCACGACGATGCCTCCCGGCGCTATCGAGTTCGAGTACTGCCAAACGTCGAAACCGGTGCGCCCAAAATGCTGGTCTCCCGGACCGAGCATGGATCAACCACTGAGAAGCACTTCCATCGGGAATTCTTCGAGTCGGCGGAATATCGGCGGATCGCCGATCTCAGCCGTGCCCTGTCCGGGTTGGTGCAGACCGGGGCATATGTCGCCAAGGGCGAGACGCGACAAGAAATCAGCAGCTTCAAGCAAGCGATCGATTGGTTGCTGGAGCAGGCGCGCAAAGGGCAGGTCATCCAACGCTACAAAGGCTTGGGCGAGATGAATCCCGGCCAGCTTTGGGATACGACCATCAATCCGGAAACCCGTCGGCTGGTGCGCGTGAGGATCGAGGATGCTCAAGCCGCTAACGATATTTTCGCGACGCTGATGGGAGACCAGGTCGAACCCCGCCGCGAATTCATCGAGCGGAACGCGCTGGCAGTCTCAAACCTGGATATCTGATCTATACCGAGAAGCTGTCTTCATGGACAGCTTCTTAGAAAATGTCTTTTTAATCAAATAGATAGCGTGATTCAGGCGCGGATTTCCGACGCTTCCAGCGCCGCCAATCTCGCATCGATCCACATGCGCACTTCTTCGTTCAGCTCGCGTGGATCCCGGCCTGTAGAGATGATTGGCTTGCCGATTGCGACACGGATGACGCCCGGTCGCTTGACCCAGCCTCGACGAGGCCAGTAGTACCCGGCGGTATGCACCACTGGCACGATCATGACGCCCGCCCTGGATGCGAGCAGGGCTCCACTGACCCCGTATTTGCGTTTCTCACCCTGGCTCACTCGTGTGCCCTCGGGGAAGACAAGGATCCACAGGCCCTGCGCCAACCGCTCCTTACCTTGCTCGACGATCTGGTTGACTGCTGAGGCACCGGCCTTCCGATTGATCGCAATCGGCTGCAGGCGTCGTATCGCCCAGCCCACCAAGGGAATCCACATCAGTTCACGTTTCAGCACCCACGCCTGCGGCGGAAAGATCGCGGCCTGCGCGATGGTTTCCCAAGCCGACGAGTGCTTCCACATCGAGATGTGTGCGCCGGCGGGGATGTTCTCGGCGCCCTCGACGACATACGTCAGACCGCACAACGTCTTCAGCATCCACAACTGCGTACGCGCCCAGCTATTAGCCACCCGATACAGTTTCAGCGGCGGCATCCACGACAACAGCAAGACGACCACAGCGTAAAGCAGCGTCCCCAGGAACAGCCAGGTCGTATAGAGCAGCGAGCGGATCAACTGCACGATTGCTTACCCTGGCAAGCGCGATAGATCGGCCACATGGAGAAAGAGTGCTCGCAGGCGCACCAGCAGAGCCAGCCGGTTCGCCTGTACTTCGGCATCCTCTGCCATGACCATGACCGTATCGAAGAAGCGGTCGACATCCTCGCGCAAGCCCGCGAGCTGACTCAGCGCAGTGGCGTATTCACGCCTAGCAAACAAGGGATTCACCGCGCGCTCCATGGACACGACATGTTCGAATAGCTGGCGCTCCGCCGGCTCGCTGAATTTGTCTGTGTCCACGGCACCCGAGATCTCCGTGGAAACCTTGCGCAGAATATTCGAGATACGTCTGTTTGCGACGGCGAGACTGATGGCGTCCGGTAGCGCAACGAACGCCTGCAACGCGCGCAAGCGACGATCGATGTCCGCTACTGAATGCGGTCTGGTCGACACCACGGCGTCGAACATCTCCGTGGTGATGGCGCCATCCTCACGATCGAGATAAATACCGCGCAGACGCTCCATGAGATAGGCCCAGATGTCGGGAACCACTTCTTCGCTCGCTGCCAGGGGCTGCGCAGCGACAGCGGCCTGCACCAGCTGTAGCAAATCCAGATCGAGCGAGTGTTCGAGAGTGATCCTCAGGACACCCAACGCCAGCCGACGCAAAGCAAATGGATCTTTCGCACCGGAAGGCTTTTGTCCGATCGCAAAGATACCGGCAATGGTGTCCAGCTTGTCGGCGATGGAAACCGCAATGGCTACTTTGTTCTGCGGTAGACGATCCCCAGCGAAGCGCGGCAAGTAATGCTCTTCGATGGCGCCGCAGACATCAGCTGGCTCGCCGTCGCCTTGCGCATAATATCTACCCATCACACCCTGCAGCTCGGGAAACTCTCCGACCATCAACGTGACGAGATCGCATTTACTGAGCAGGGCGGCGCGCCGTGCCAGCGGGACATCTCCGCCAACCAGCTCCGCTATTCTGGCGGCGAGATTCGACACCCTGACGCTCTTGTCGAAGATTGAACCGAGCCGCGTCTGAAACGTCACTGCTTTCAAGGAATCGCAGCGCGCATCCAGCCGCTGCTTGCGGTCCGTATTCCAGAAGAACGCAGCGTCGCTGAGACGAGGCCGCACCACGCGTTCGTTGCCGTCGCGAACCTTCGAAGGATCGCGGCTCTCGATGTTGGCGATGGTGATGAAATGATTCATCAACCTGCCGGCCGCATCGCGTACCGGAAAATACCGCTGATGATCCTGCATGGTCGCAATCGGCACTTCCGCAGGCAGTTCCAGGAAGCGTTCATCGAACGATCCCGTTACGGGTACCGGCCACTCGACCAGCGCAGTGACCTCATCGAGCAGCGACGCGTCGATTACCGCATTGCCGCCGACAGCAACCGCTGCATTCGTCACGGCATTGCGAATGAGCTCGCGTCGTTCGCTCACGTCCGCCATCACGTAGCCTTTCTCGCGCAGCGTCGTCACGTATTTCGCCGGGCTCGAAATGTTGATCTGCTGGGGAGCATGGAAGCGATGGCCGCGAGTGTGCTTGCCACTACGCACACCGAGAATTTCAGTGTCGACAACGACGGAGCCGAACAGCATGACGACCCAATGGACGGGCCGCACGAATTGCTGCTCGCCAGCGCCCCAGCGCATTCGCTTCGCGATCGGCAGGTTGTCGAGAGAGGCAGTGACGATGCCGGGAAGCATCGCGAGAGTAGCTTCTCCGGCCCTGGTACCGACGTATTGGAGTACGCGACCCTTGGGGCCATCGGCCTGCTCAAGTTGATCGAATGGAACTCCGCACGATGCGGCGAACCCGAGTGCCGCTCGCGTCGGTGCACCGCTAGCATCGAATGCATTCGCTATCGATGGTCCTTGTCGTTTGATCTCCGCATCCGGCTGACGTTCGGCAACCGACGACACGACGACCGCCAGTCGGCGCGGAGTCGCATACGTGCGCACTTCGCCGTGAGCGACGTTCGCAGCATCGAGCGCTTTCACGATGCCGCTCGCAAAGCTTTCCAGCAAAACGAACAGCGATCGCGGAGGGAGTTCTTCAGCTCCAATCTCTACCAGGAAATCCCGCTTTGCCATGTCATGCCTCCTGAGCGGCGCGCGGGAGCATTGGGAATCCCAATGCTTCACGGCTCTTCAGGTAAGTTTCCGCCACACCTTTCGACAGCTGTCTCACCCGCAGGATGTAACGCTGGCGCTCCGTCACGGAGATGGCCTTGCGTGCGTCCAGCAAGTTGAAGGTATGCGAACTCTTGAGCATCTGTTCGTAGGCGGGCAAGGCGAGCCCGTGTTCCAGGAGCTCGCGGCACGCGGTTTCATACTCATCGAAATGCCGCAGCAGCACGGCCGTATCGGCAAGTTCGAAGTTGTATTTGGATTGCTCGACTTCGTTCTGATGATAGACATCGCCGTAGGTCACCTTGCCCGAGGGTCCGTGAGCCCAAACGATGTCGTAAATGCTCTCGACACCTTGCAGATACATAGCGAGGCGCTCGAGCCCGTAGGTGATCTCGCCCATGACCGGACGGCAGTCGATTCCGCCGACCTGCTGAAAATAAGTGAACTGGGTGACCTCCATGCCGTTGAGCCAGATCTCCCATCCGAGCCCCCACGCGCCCAACGTCGGCGACTCCCAGTTGTCCTCGACCAGGCGAATATCGTGGGTCAGCGGATCGAAGCCGAGCATGGCCAGCGAACCCAGATACAGTTCGACGATGTCGAGTGGCGAAGGTTTGAGCACCACCTGGAACTGGTAGTAGTGCTGCAGCCGGAACGGATTCTCGCCATACCTGCCGTCGGTCGGGCGTCGCGAGGGCTGAACATACGCGGCACTCCAAGGCTCGGGACCGACAGCGCGCAACAGTGTGCCGGTGTGGAAGGTGCCAGCGCCCATTTCCATATCGTAAGGCTGGAGAATGACGCAGCCGCGTTTCGCCCAGTAGGCTTGTAGAGCGAAAATCAATTCCTGAAACGTTTGCGGCGGCGCGGATGTGACTGAAGCCATACGAGCTGCGATCTCCAACGAACGGTTCTAATTAGGATGACAGGGGCGAAAAGCGCGGGAGTATAACTTGACCCCCTGCGACCCGCCCGACGACGCGGTCGAGGATGCGTCTGTCGGTAGTTAACTCACGCCCCGTCAGTTCGCCTCCTTCAGGTGCATATCCCTGGCAATCCTGCACTAGACTGGTGCGTTCACGAGGTTGCAATTTAAGGCCCAGTCACCGCCGTTGCGGGTTTGCGCCATCACAGTGCGATGGCATGCTTCCTGCAATTTCGCTCACTCAGACAAATAAAATTCCCCGACCCGTAACGGCGAGCGGTTGGGGCTCTGCTCAGTTCTCGCCGTACACCGGAGGAATCTCATGACGACGCCCGCTGAAGTCCTCAGCATTTTGAAAGAGAAAGAAGTGAAGTTCGTGGACCTGCGGTTCACGGACACTCGTGGCAAAGAACAGCACGTCACCGTGCCCGCCCACACCGTCGAACAAAGCTTTTTCGACGACGGCAAGATGTTCGATGGATCGTCCATCGCCGGCTGGAAAGGCATCAACGAGTCCGACATGGTGCTCATGCCCGATGCCAGCACGGCCATCATGGATCCTTTCTTCGAAGAAACCACGCTCATCATTCGTTGCGACGTTCTCGAGCCGGCCACCATGCAGGGCTATGAACGGGACCCACGTTCGATCGGCAAGCGCGCCGAGGCCTACCTGAAGTCCTCCGGTATCGGCGACAGCGCGTTGTTCGGTCCAGAAAACGAATTCTTCATTTTCGACAGCGTGCGTTATGGCACGACCATGTCCGGTTCGTTCTACGACATCGAATCCACCGAAGCTGCCTGGAGTTCGGGCAAGGCTTACGAGGATGGCAACAAGGCGCATCGCCCAGGTGTGAAGGGCGGCTATTTCCCTGTTCCGCCCGTCGATGCATTCCAGGACCTGCGTTCGGCAATGTGCCTTGCTCTCGAAGAGCTGGGGATGAGCGTCGAAGTGCATCACCAC
Organism: Steroidobacteraceae bacterium; assembly: GCA_040509875.1. GTDB lineage: Bacteria > Pseudomonadota > Gammaproteobacteria > Steroidobacterales > Steroidobacteraceae > Steroidobacter. The sequence continues at coordinate 31,876 of JBEVKB010000133.1, forward strand.
GAAGTCGCCACCGCCGGCCAGTGCGAAATCGGCGTCAACGCCAATACGCTGGTGAAGAAGGCCGATGAAGTGCAGATGCTGAAATACGCAATCCATAACGTCGCGCATGCTTATGGCAAGACCGTGACCTTCATGCCAAAGCCCATCGTCGGTGACAACGGCAGCGGCATGCACGTGCATCAGTCGATCCAGAAAGATGGCAAGCCGCTGTTTGCCGGTGACAAGTACGCAGGCCTGTCGGAAACGGCGCTGTACTACATCGGCGGCATCATCAAGCACGCCAAGGCGATCAATGCGTTCACGAATGCCAGCACCAACAGCTACAAGCGCCTTGTGCCGCATTTCGAGGCGCCCGTGATGCTGGCGTACTCGGCACGCAATCGTTCCGCGTCGATTCGTATTCCCTGGGTTGCGAACCCCAAGGGTCGCCGGATCGAAGTGCGCTTCCCCGACTCCACCGCGAATCCGTATCTCGCTTTCGCCGCCATGCTGATGGCGGGTCTCGACGGCATTCAGAACAAGATCCATCCCGGCGAAGCGGCCGACAAGGATCTTTACGACCTGCCGCCGGAAGAAGCGAAGAACATTCCGGAAGTCTGCTACTCGCTGGACGAAGCCCTGAGCGAACTCGACAAGGATCGTGGCTTCCTCAAGGCCGGCGGCGTGTTCACCGATGACGTGATCGACGCCTATATCAAGCTGAAAGGCGAAGAAGTGACCAAGGTGCGTATGTCCACGCATCCCTTGGAGTATGAGTTGTACTACAGCGTGTGAGCCACATGGATGCCGGGCCGCAAGGCCCGGCATCCCTGCTTGCAAGCGGTAGCCCCGGTGATGGCGTTCCAGATTACGTTATCACCGCTTTTGTCAGTGCGAGACGAAGCGGCTATGCTCTGCCCCCATGCGTACGTTGATACTGCTGATCGGATTGCTCGCACTCCCGGCGTTTGCAAGTCAGACCGTCTGGAAGTGGGTCGACGAGAAGGGTGTGACCCATTTCTCGGATCAACCCATTCCTGGCGCCACCAAGCAGGAAATCAGTTCGAGCAACACGAATGCTGGCGCCACGCCGCGATATTCCGCTCCCTCATCGGCTCCGCCACCCGTCGATACGGGCCCGAGCTATCGAAAATTCGAAATCTCCACGCCGGTCAACGATCAGAACTTCGTCAATACGGGTGGACAAGTCAAAGTCACTCTGCGAATCGATCCTGCATTGCAGTCCGGTCACCAGCTGATATTGACGCTGGACGGGCAACCGGTGACGGGCTTCTCACGCAACACGGCACAATTCGATTTGAAGGAAATTTCGCGCGGCACGCACACGGTCCGGGGGGAAATCCAGGACGGTCGAGGTACGCGTCTGCAGGAAACCGCGCCGGTCACGTTTTATGTAAGACAGGAATCCATGGCCAAGCCGCCCGTGGGGCCAGCCTTGCGACCTCCGGTCAAGCCGCGTTCCTGACACCCATTCAAGGTACTCGTTGCCCCGTCAACGGGTCGCCTATTCCGGTTCTTCACGTCGTGTCCCGCTGCAGGGTGCGACATTGATATGGCAGTCCATGCAATGTCGTTGTTGACAGGCGCGATGGCTGACCCGGGCCGGATTCTCGATGGACTGAGCACTAGCGTGCTCATTGTCGATCACGATCGCGCGCTCATTTATCTGAACGTCGCGGCGGAAACGCTCTTCGGCGTGAGCCGTAACCAGGTTCGCGGACGCCCCTTGACCGATTTGCTTACGGATGCCACCGCCCTGCATGCCGTCATCGATCGAGCCATGGAAACTTGGCGCCCTTTCTCGCGGCGTGAGCTCGCACTCAAGACGGTTTATGGTGAAGGCGAACTGATCGTCGACTGCACCGTCGCTCCCTATGACGATGCCAGTGCGCCGGCTGCTGTCGTGATCGAGATCAGCGACGCAACCCAGCACCAACGCATCACACGCGAGACTGCCTTGTTGACGCAGATCGGCGGTAGCCGCGCGATGATTCGTCAACTGGCGCACGAGATCAAGAATCCTCTGGGCGGTTTGCGAGGCGCTGCCCAGTTGCTCGCGCGTCAGCTTGCAGATGCTTCGATGCGCGAATACACGACGGTCATCATCAGCGAAGCGGATCGTCTCGCCGCACTCGTCGACACCTTGCTGGGTCCCGGCCATGCGCCGCGTAAAGAAGTCGTGAACATCCACGAACTGCTGCAGCATGTCGGGCACCTGCTGGCCGCTGATGCGCCGCCAGACATCACTGTCGAACGCGACTACGATCCGAGCCTTCCGCCGCTGCGGATCGATCGCAACCAGATCATCCAGGCGATGCTGAACCTGGGCCGTAACGCATCGCAGGCAATCAACCCAGGCAACGGCCAGGCACCGGTGCCTGGGGCCAGGATCATTCTGCGCACGCGCGCACTCACCAATGTAAACATCGGGGCGCGGCGTCATCGTCTCGTCGCCAGTGTGCAGTTCGAAGACAACGGGCCGGGTGTGCCCGATCAATTACGCGATACGTTGTTCTATCCGCTCGTAACGGGGCGTGCGGATGGCACCGGTCTCGGGCTTGCCGTGGCCCAGGATCTGGTCAGCCGTCACGATGGGCTGATCGAATTCGAAAGCCGCCCAGGTCAAACCATTTTCACTATCTTGCTACCATTCCATGTTGCAGATGCCAGTTAAACCGTTGAATGTCTGGCTCGTCGATGACGATGCCTCGATCCGTTGGGTACTCGAACGCGCGTTGCGGCAGGGAGGTATGTCGCCGACCGCTTTCGATCACGCCGATAGCGCTCTCGCAGCTTTGCGTCGCGACCGGCCCGATGTCCTGATCACCGATATCCGCATGCCCGGTCGCAGCGGCCTGGAACTGCTCACGGAGATTCGCGACAGTCAGCCGGAACTGCCTGTCATCGTGATGACAGCGCACTCGGATCTAGACAGCGCCGTTGCCGCGTACCAGGGTGGCGCATTCGAATATCTACCCAAGCCGTTCGATATCGATCAAGCAGTCGACCTCGTGCGCCGCGCGGCACATCAACGTGAGCGCGTCGAAGAAGTCACCACCGAAGCGCGCCGCATTCCGGAAATGCTGGGACAGGCGCCAGCGATGCAGGAAGTGTTTCGTGCGATCGGACGACTGTCCCGCTCCAGCATGACGGTGCTGATCACCGGCGAATCGGGCACCGGCAAGGAACTCGTTGCACGGGCATTGCATCGTCACAGCCCGCGCGCCAGCAAAGCATTCATCGCTCTGAACACTTCGGCGTTCACCGCCGACCTGCTCGAATCGGAATTGTTCGGCCACGAGAAAGGCTCTTTCACAGGTGCCGATCACCAACGTCGAGGGCGCTTCGAGCAGGCTGACGGTGGCACTCTATTCCTGGATGAAATCGGTGACATGTCACCGCAGCTGCAAACACGACTGCTGCGAGTGTTGGCGGAGGGCGAGTTCTACCGCGTCGGTGGACAAGTGCCGGTACGCGTCGACGCACGCGTGATCGCAGCCACTCACCAGGATCTGGAAGAGCGGGTGAAACAAAACCTGTTCCGGGAAGACTTGCTGCATCGCCTGAACGTGATTCGCGTCGAAGTGCCGCCACTGCGTTCACGACGCGAAGACATTCCCGAACTGCTCATGCATTACCTCGATGCGGCGGCCATCGAACTCGGCGTCGAGCCCAAGACATTGACGCCGGAGGCAGCGGCGGCGCTGTCGAATTTCGACTGGCCAGGCAATGTGCGTCAGTTGGTGAATACGTGTCGCCGGCTGACAGTGACGGCGCCAGGTCGCGAGATCAAAGCCGAAGATATTCCTTCGGATCTCGGCGGCAGCGTCGGCCCGGCGAAACTGCAGGACGAATGGACTCGCCAGCTCACCAACTGGGCGGAAAAACGTTTGTCGAGCGGTGACACGCCGTTGCTCGATGACGCCATGCCTGAATTCGAACGGACGCTGATTCGCGCGGCGCTGCGTAAAGCGGAAGGCGGTCGTCAGGAAGCGGCGAGGTTGCTGGGCTGGGGCAGAAACACGCTGACCCGCAAGCTCAAGGAACTTGCGATGGATGACGAATAGTCGGCTGTTGGCTTGCGTGATCGCCTGCGCGGCGGCGGTCACGGAGCCGATTCCTCGACAGGACATCAGCTCGCATTGGAGACCCGCAACTCGGGCGAATGGGCGGACGAAGTGCCGACCAAGTCGCTGACCGACGCAAAGCCATTGCGAGCCAGGTAGTCGGCGATCCCGGTGTTTATCTTCTGGCACACGAGCGGATCGTAAAACAGCGCCGTACCCACGCCGACTGCACTTGCACCGGCAATCAAAAACTCCAGCGCGTCATTTGCCGAGCAGATCCCACCCTGGCCGATGATCGGGATATTGTGGCGCCGCGCCACTTCGTAGACCTGGTGCACTTTCAATAGAGCGATAGGTTTGATCGCGGGGCCGGACAAGCCGCCCTGGATATTTCCAATGACCGGGCGGCGAGTGTTGACGTCGATGGCCATGCCCATGACGGTGTTGATCACAGCCAGCGCGTCGGTGCCCGCCTCGATGCAGGCACGCGCGTTCTCGCGAATGTCGGTTTGATTGGGAGACAGCTTGGTGATGAGCGGTTTGCTGGTGACCGCGCGGCAAGCGGCGACCACGCGTCCCGACATTTCCGGATAGTTGCCGAACTGCACACCGCCTTCCTTGATGTTGGGACAGGAGATGTTGATCTCGATCGCATCGATGGGCGAATCGTCGAAGCGGCGGGTGACTTCGACATAGTCTTCGATGGTCGAGCCGCAGACGTTGGCGATGAACTTCGTTTCGCTGAAATCAAGCGTAGGCAGGATCTTCGCGATCACGTGATCGACGCCCGGGTTCTGCAGGCCGATCGCATTGAGCATACCCATCGGCGTTTCGTACACGCGATGAGGGGGATTGCCGAGGCGTGGCTCGCGCGTCGTTCCCTTGAGCACGATGCCGCCGGCGTGGCGGTTCGAGAAACCTTCGATGCGGGTATATTCCTCGCCGAAACCCACACACCCCGACAGCAGTACAATCGGCGAGTCGAAGCGCAGGCCGCAGAATTCAAGAGTCAAAGATGGCGCTGTCATCGGTCACTTACCTCCGGTTCGAACGCTAGTCTATCGCACCTTTCGCGGCCGCCGACGCTCGCCACCTGTCCTTCCCAAGCCATGTTCCACGTCGTTCTCTATCAACCCGAAATCCCCCCGAATACCGGCAACGTGATTCGCCTGTGCGCGAACGCGGGCGCCACGCTGCATCTCATCGAGCCACTGGGATTTTCAATCGACGAGAAAGCCGTGCGTCGCGCCGGCATGGATTACGCGGAACTTGCCGAGGTGCGAACCTGGAAGTCGTTGAACGAATGCTTCCAGATCATGAAATTCGCACGCTATTTTGCGATTTCCACGCGGGGCACCGTGCGTCACGATGTTGCCGCCTATCGTCCCGGCGATGCATTTCTGTTCGGTCCGGAGACGCGGGGATTACCTGCGGAAATCCTGGAGGCCTGCCCGGTGGAGCAACGGCTGCGGATTCCCATGCAGGCGGGCAATCGCAGTCTCAACCTGTCCAATTCCGTGGCAGTCGTCGTGTACGAGGCATGGCGCCAACACGACTTCGCACCGCGTTCGTAATGGAAATTGGCGATGACTACTCACTCTCCGACTTCAGCGCCCTGCTCATCAGTTCCCTGACCGCTTCCTTGGGCGCCGCGCCTTCATGCACGATTCGATAGACCTGCTCGCAAATAGGCATTTCCACCTGTGCGCGTAGAGCTACGGCTCTGACAGCACGCGCTGCGAGCACACCTTCGACCACCTGCCCTATCGCTGCCTGGGCTTCAGCAACGCCGGTACCGGACGCGAGCGCGAGTCCGAAACGCCGATTACGCGATTGATTGTCGGTGCAAGTCAGCACCAGGTCGCCGAGTCCTGCGAGTCCCATGAACGTTTCGCGCCGCGCACCAAGTGCCACGCCGAGCCGCGTCATCTCCACGAGGCCGCGCGTAATCAAGGCGATGCGGGTGTTGGCGCCGAATCCCAGCCCATCCGATATACCCGCGCCAATGGCGAGCACATTCTTGATGGCGCCGCCGATCTCGACGCCGATGACGTCGGTAGAGGTATAGGCGCGAAAATTCCGGCCCGACAGTCGCTGCGCCAATTCGCGTGCGAAATCCTGATCTGCTGCTGCGATCGTCATTGCCGTCGGCAGCCCGGCGCCAACCTCTTTCGCAAACGTCGGTCCCGATACAACAGCGCCGGGCATCTGCTTGCCGAGCACTTCCGCGGCGACTTCATGTGGCAACAGGCCGGTGGTCAGTTCGAAACCCTTGGTGGCCCAGGCCAGGCGGACATCGGCTCGCGCGCTGGCGGCTACCTGTTCGAGAAGCTCCCGTAACGCATGGCTTGGAACCGCAATCAGCAGGTCGCGGCTCGCCGCCAGCGCTTTGCCGAGATCCGGCTCGATGCGCAGCGAGTCAGGAAACCTCGCGTCGGGCAGATACCGGGTGTTGCGACGTTCGCTGGCAAGCAGGCTAAGTTCTGCGGGGTCGCGACCCCACAGAACGGCGCTCCTGCCCGTTGCGGCGAGCTGGATCGCAAGCGCCGTGCCCCACGACCCGGCGCCGAGCACCGAGATCTGGGCCGAGGAATCGGCCTCGGCAGCGCTCACCGGAATCTCAGTTCACTGCTGCGGAAGGCGCCTCTGCGGACTGCTGCCCGCGCGCGGCTGCCTGGTTGAACAGCGCTTCAAAGTTGACCGGTGGCAGCAGGAAGGGAGGGAAACCGCCTTTGACGAGCAGGTCCGAAACCACTTCGCGGCCATAGGGCAGCAGGTAGTTGGGGCAGAAAATGCCCAGCAGGCGCTGCATGTCCTGCGGCGGAACGTTGCGAATGCCGAAGGCGCCGGCCTGCTGCAGTTCGACCAGCCACACGGTCTTCTCAGCCGACTGGGCCTCGACGCGCACGGTCAGCACGACTTCTTTCAGGTCGCCGCCGAGATCGTTGACGGTAGTGCTGAGATTCAGGTTGATCGTGGGATTGGCGGTGTTGGGCGCCACGCGCGGGCCGGCAGGCGCTTCGAAAGACACATCCTTCACGTATACCGCTTGCGGCGCAAACTGTGGGGCATTGGGGTCCTGAGCTTGTCCATTCGCTGCGGGAATTTCGTCAACCATGATGGGTCCTCGATCGGGCGTCGTGTGTAGTCGTGAAGTTTATCTGAGCAGTCGAGCGGTCGCTCCCTGATGTAGCGCCCGCTATCGGGAAAATCAGGAAGTTTTACCTAACAATGTGTCCAGCTCGCCCGCGCGATCCAGCGCGGTCAGGTCATCGTAACCGCCCACGTGGCGCTCGCCGATGAAGATCTGCGGAACCGTGCGGCGTCCACCGCTTTTCTTCAACATGATGGCGCGCTCGTTGGCGTCTTCGTCGATCTTGATCTCACGGACAGTGGCGCCTTTGCGTTCGAACAGGTTGCGGGCGCGCTGACAATAACCGCAGTAGGCGGTGGAATACATGACGACTTCGGGCGTGCTCATGCGTTTTTACCTTCTTTTTTCGCTGCTCCCTTGACCAGGGGCAGGTTGTCCGAGCGCCAGGACTGCAGGCCGCCACGCAGCGTGACGACTTTGCCGAACCCCAGCGTGCGCAATGATTTCGCCGCGGCGGCGGAAGCAAAGCCGCCATCGCAATACACGAGCACCGGTTTTTCCTTGAACTTCTTCAGGGAGTCGGCGCGGCTCGCGAGCTCAGCGGCTGGAATATGGCGCGAATCGATGATGTGGCCCGCCTCATAATCCTTCGCATCGCGCACGTCGAGCACCAATGCCCCGCTGTTGACGAGTCGAACCGCATCGCTTGGGGCGATGACGCTCGAGCCTCGCGCCTGCTGGCGGATTTCCACGACAATCGCAACAATGGCGACCAGCGCCGCTGCTCCGACCAGAACGGGATGATGGGTGGTGTATTCGAGAAAGCGATTCATTGCATCAGTTCAAAAACGCCAGGTGGACACTGCAGTTCCGGTGGAGCCCCGCCGGTAAGTGCGAAGAGTGCCGGCGCAGACAGCAAAGGGCGGCGAGTATAGCAGCGAGTGACGGCGCATCGTGGCCGGGCCCTTTCTCAGGCAAAACCCAGGGTGCCGACCGGATGAAGGAATTACGTCAATCGCCTCCGCCTGATCTGCGTGCTCGGGCGCGGCATTCAACCCAGGCGGGGATGCTTTCCCGATCCTTCATGCAAATTTCCCCGTGATCCACCGCACCCTTTTCAATCGAGCACGCAAAACGGCCCTCATCGGGCTGTGCCTGGCATGCCTGGTGTCTCCTCCCGAGCTGACGAGCGCCGCTGCGGCGGTGGGCGCTAATGCGAAGGAAGCCGAGCTCAAGCAGGTGCGCACCCGCATCGAATCCATTCGCAAGGCCATTCACGAGGATGCCGAGCGTCGGGACACGCTGGCTGCGCAACTCAAAGGGACCGAGCTGGAGATTCAATCGGCGCGTGAGCAGCTGGGCGCCATCCGCGAACGCCGGCAGGCTGCCGAATCCCGCCTGCGCGCTCTGCAGGCAGAACGCAGCGAGACTCAATCGAGGATCGATGAACAGCGCGCGGCGCTGGCGGGTGAGTTACGTGTCGCCTACATGAATGGACGCGAAGAACAGATCAAGTTCCTGCTCAACCAGGGGGATCCCAGCCAGCTGGGCCGCATGATGGCGTATTACGGATACTTCGGCCGCGCGCGGGCGGAACTCATCACGCAGATCAACGAGCACCTGGCGCACCTGGACCTGTTGACCGAAAACATCGCCGCCGAAAACGAGAAGCTCAAGGCCATCGAGGCGGACAGCAAACGACAGGTGAACTCATTGGCGAGTGCGAGAGATCGTCGTGCACTGACGCTCGCCGAAGTGCAATCCAAACTGAAGACTCGCGGCGATGAACTGGCGAAGCTCGAACGGGATGCGCGCGCCCTGGAGAAACTCGTCGAAGAACTCCGCCGCGCCATCGAAGAGTTTCCGCAGCTTGCGGACCAGCCGTTCCAGCGCATCAAGGGCAAGCTGCCCTGGCCGGTGAAGGGGCCGCTGCTGGCGAAGTTCGGTCAATTGCGGGCCGGTGGTCCGCTCAAATGGCAGGGGCTTTTGATCGGGGCCCCACGCGGAGCGCAGGTGCGTGCACCCTTCCATGGACGCGTCGTCTATGCCGACTGGTTACCGGGCCTGGGGCTGTTGCTGGTGCTCGATCATGGCGGTGGATTCATGAGCCTGTACGGCCACAACGAGCAGCTTTACCGCCGCGTCGGCGATCGAGTTGCTCCCGGCGACCCGCTGGGCGCGGTCGGTGAAGTCGCGGGCGTAGGCAAAACCGGGCTCTACCTTGAGATCCGCCAGGGCCGCAAGGTGCTGGATCCAGCGGATTGGCTAGGTAAACCGTGACGCACCTCACGCCCGGAACGGGCGTGCCGTCCATATATCCGCAAAGGAGTTTTGGTTAAACAAAAATGCGCGCGGCATCAAGGAATGCCATGGAGCAACTCCCGATCATCACCCGCCTGTTCGATGGCAGTGCCGACGGCACAGCGGTAAGGATCAATCAATGGCGCGGATGATCGAGGAAGAAGACGCGGAGGCTCAGGCCCTGTCCACTTCGCTCGATCCGTATGGGCAGCTGATCAAGATGCTCATGCCGCGCGCGCTGTGTATCGCGATCTACGATCGTCTCGGCATGCCGCTGTGGCTGTCCGATGGCTGCGAAGGCCCCGACCTGTTGCAGTTCATCGAAGAAGCGCTCAACTCCGCACGCAGCTCCAATCCCGACCCTTCCGAGCGCGATGGTTTCGCTCGCACCTGGGATGGCGACACCGCTTATATTTTCATCCTGCACGAAGGCAACGAACTGCTGGGCATCGTCGCCCTCTCCTGCCGCGATGTGGCCAGCGGGCCCAGGCCGTTCTCGGTGCTGCAGGGTTTGCTGAGACCGGCGCTGCAAGTGTTGACGCGCGAATTCTCGAGTCAGTACAGCATCGGCGACCTGCAGAAAAATCTCACCCAGCAGAAGGGCGACCTGGAACTGCTGCTCGAAGCCACTGGCGGCAACGACGAGAGCTTCGCCGCCGGCTTCGAACAGCTGGCCCAGCAGTGTGTCGAGAGCCTGGATTGCTCCTTCGGCGCGTTGCTGATTCCGGAGCGCGGTATAAGCATCCTGCATTCGAGTGAGGGAGCGAGGCGTCGCGCCGACGGCGAAGTGCTGGAACGAGTTCAGCGTCATCTGTTCGCATGGGCGCAGATGCAGCGGCGCACGCTGACGTTGAACAAAGCGCCCGCGGCGAACAGTCCGTTCGGCGCCGTCGCTTACAAAATTCTCGCCTGCCCGATCCGTCACGGCGACCAGCATGTCGCCGGCATGCTGGTGCTGTTCCGTTCCATGGCGGCCGCGGATTTCAATTCACGGCAAGTGCGCATCATCGAGATGATGGCGCGCAAAGTGTCCTACGTGCTCCAGAACGCCTACGATCCCAGCGGCTTGCTGACCCGCCAGGCGTTCGAACATCGCGCACTGGCTGCAGTGGGCGAGCATGCCGCGAATCAACACTGCGTTGCTTATGTGGATGTCGACGGGATGCATGCGGTGAATGCGAACCATGGCATGCACGTGGGCGACAATGTCCTCGCGCGCATTGCCGAATGCATTCGCACCGGCTTGCCGGCGAGCGTCTCCGCCGCGCGAATAGCCGGCGATCGCTTCGGGATTTTCTTTCCCGCGACCACTCTCGACGATGCTGGCGAATCCATCCAGATGCTGTGCGGGCAGATCGCGGATACCCAGTGCAGCCACGACGGCAAGCGCGTCGAAATGTCGATCAGCACCGGCATCGCGGCGCTGTCCGATTCGAAGTACCCGTTGACTCATGCGCTGGCGAAAGCTGAACTCGCCTGCAAGGTGGCGAAGAAACGCGGCCGCAGCGGCATCGAGATTCATCGGGAAGCTGTGCGAGCGGTCCCTGCTGCTCCTGCCGCACCTGCCGCGCCCGTTGTTCGCCACGACGACAAGGCCATCCTGAATACCTTGCGCGAAGCCATCGCCAACGATCGCTTCCGCATGGACGCGCAACCCATCAGCCAGCTTGGCTCCAAAGATGCGCCACGTCGATATGAACTGTTGTTGCGCATGATCGATGAGTCCGGTCAGACCTTGCCGCCAGGCAAGTTCTTCGCGGCGGCGGAGCGCAACCTGCTGGCGACGAACATCGATCGCTGGGTGGTGCAGTACGCGCTCGAAATCCTGTCCTCGGCGGCGCCGACCCTGCAGGGCATGGGTGCGCATTTCTCCATCAACCTGTCCGGCCAGTCGCTGGGAGACGAGACGTTCGTGCCCTACCTCGAGGCCAAGCTGCGGGAGTACACGCTGCCGCCGAGCCTGTTGTCGTTCGAGATCCCCGAGACGGCCGCAGTTGCCAACATCGTGCGTGCCGGAGTGTTGATTCGTCGCTTGCAGGATTTCGGTCACGACGTGGCGCTGGACGATTTCGGGCGGGGCCTGTCCTCCCTGAGCTATCTGAAGCAGCTGGCCGTCTCCGACCTGAAAATCGACGGCAGCCTGGTGCGCGAACTCGCCACCAATCCGCAGTCGCAGGCCATGGTCACGGCCATCGTGCAAATGGCGCGCGATACCAAGTT
>JBEVKB010000134.1:0-22148 GCA_040509875.1 Steroidobacteraceae bacterium
ACATTTGCCCTGCCCTGGGTGCTGGTCGCCGCGTTGATCGTGATGTTGCTGCACGCTGCGCGTGTAAAAGATGCGATTGCCCTCTTCGTGAATGAACGACGTGGACGTAATCGGCTGGTCGCCGCAGCAGCGAGTGCGAATGCCTTCGCTGCCGACTCCGCAAAGGATTTCGAACCCGCGGATTTTGCGGCCGGGGGACGTCGAATTGCGTAACGCGGACACACCGCAGGCGCCAGGAATCGCAGCGGCCGGGACGCCCGCCTCCGCGGCGATTTATCCGCCCTTCGAAGCACGAAGCTTCGAACTGCAATTGGCGTTCAATCTGTTCCCGGCCGCTTACGTGCATCGTAGTTGGCTCGCAGAGCTGCAGGACGATGGTGAACTCCCGCAACTGGAAGGCACCGCCGCCAGCGCGCCTTTTCGGATACGACACTTGTCTGCCGCACTGTTGCGTCACTGGGGCCTGGATCGACAGTTCGACTACGACTTCTTCGATCATGCCAAACGCCTGGCGCTGCCAGACGCGGCGGAGCTGATCCGCATCGGGGTATTGGCCGGTGCAGTCTTGATGCGTGATCGCATCCGCCGATGCGTGGATCGCGCGGCAGTCATCGACTTGCAGCGGATGATAGGTGTCGACGCGCATCAGTTCGCATTGAGCCCGTTCGCAATGAGCCGGGACCGTCAGTGTGGTGAACTGTTGGATGTCATTAGTGAATGGTCCGGGGAGTGGCCGGCACGCAGTGACGCAGCACCTCCTATCGCCTGGGCCGCACATGGCGCGGCGCTCGTCATGGCCGCGATTCCTCGAACCGCTCCCGGTGTCTTTACCCGACTGCAGTTCAAATTTCCGCGTGCGTGGAGCGCAGACACAGCTCCGCGACTGAGCATCACTCCGCGCCAACGAGCCGTGCTCGCCGAGTTGTTGATCGACGTTCTGACTGCCAGCCGCAGCGAATGGTGTTGGTTGTTCGCGGCCGCGGAGCCGGCTCCAGCGACGCGGCAAGGAGCATCGTGATGTCGGGCCAGTGCGTAATCATCGACCGGACGAAGCTGGTGGACGTCACCGGTCCCATCGTGAAGGCGGCGCATTTCACCCAGCTGCAGGAAGCAAGTGAGGTATTGCAGGAGGCCCGCCGTAAGGCCCGCGAGATCGAGGCCGGCGCGGACTGCGTACTCGAATTGGCGCGTATCGAAGGATACGCGCAGGGATTGCAGCAGGCTCGCGCCGAATTGTCGACGCAGATTGCTCAGACCACGGCACGCCTGGAATCGTCTTTTGTCTCACTGGAAGCGCGCATCGTGAACACAGTCATGGGCGCCGTACAGCAGATCCTGCGCGAGACCGACGAACGTACCGTCATGGAGCGATTGATTCGCCGTGTACTTGCCGAGCGTCGCACGGAAAAGCAATTGCGGCTGCGCGTATCGGCCAGCCAGTTCGATCAAGTCAATCATTGGCTGGCAGGCGTGCTGCGAGAATTTCCCGATGTGGAATTCATCGACGTGCTCAAGGACCCGAACGCAACGCTCGGCACCTGCGTGCTGGAAAGTGAGTTCGGCGTCGTGGATGCCAGCCTCGATACGCAACTCGCCGCCGTTCGCGGTGGACTGGTCAACGCATTCATTCACGGTCGCCTCGCCGCCGAACCTGCGCCATGACCACTCGTCACAGCAATCCCTCCATCGTTCGTACGGCGAGTCTTCGTACCGATGCTCCGGCTGATTATTTATCCAACGCGCTGGATGTAGCGCTCACGCAGATTGCACCGGTGGAGTCCCGCGGTCGCGTGGTAGACGCAGTCGGCACACTCATCAAGGCCAGCGGCCTGAGCGCACGCATCGGCGATCTATGCGAATTGCGCGATCCAGGCTCGGGCTGGCGCATGCAGGCCGAAGTGGTTGGCGTGGCTCGGCAGGCGACACTGCTGATGCCTTTCGGCGACCTGGAAGGCATCGGTGCGCAAACCGAAGTGGCCCATCTCGGTCATCCGCAAACGGTCTGCGTCGGCGATGCGTTACTGGGACGCGTGATCGACGGCTTCGGGGAACCGATTGACGGGCGCGGAGCGCTCGATACGGTGCTGCGTTATCCAGTGCGTGCCGCGGCTCCCGATCCCCTGACACGATCGCGCATCGTTCGTCCCCTGCAAACCGGCGTGAGAGCCATCGATGGTTTACTTGCCTGCGGCGCCGGCCAGAGAGTCGGAATCTTCGCGCCTGCCGGTGCCGGCAAGAGCAGTCTCATGACTATGATTTCCGCCGGCACGGCTGCGGATGTCACCGTCGTGGGCTTGATCGGTGAACGCGGTCGCGAGGTCGGCGAATTTCTGCACGGCGCGGCACAGGTGGAACGACATGGTCGCACGGTCTACGTAGTGGCTACGTCCGACCGACCGGCGGTGGAACGCGCCAAGGCGGCGAACGTCGCCACTGCCATCGCCGAGTACTTTCGCGATCAAGGCAGATCCGTGTTGCTGCTGGTGGATTCCGTCACTCGCTATGCACGAGCGTTGCGCGAGATTGGATTGGCGGCGGGAGAACCACCTGCGCGACGCGGCTATCCGCCCTCCGTGTTCGGAGCGTTGCCTCGTCTGTTCGAACGCGCAGGTTGCAGCAACCGAGGTTCAATCACTGCCTTCTACACCGTGCTGGTAGATGACGATGAAGGCGGCGATCCCATCGGCGAGGAAGTGCGCGCCCTCCTCGACGGCCACATCATGCTGTCCGGAAAACTCGCCGCCGCCCAGCATTATCCAGCCATCGATGTGCTGGCGAGCCGCAGCCGTGTCATGTCCAGTGTTGCAAGCGAAGAGCAGCGCACGCTGGCCGCGGAGATGTGTTCTTTGCTCGCCAGGTACGACGCCATCGAAATGCTCGTCCAGATCGGCGAGTACCAGTCGGGGTCGGATGCTCGTGCAGACAAGGCTCTGCGCTGTCGCGAGGCCATGATCTCCTTTCTCAAGCAGGACCATGCGGGGACTTCGTCCCTGCGGGACACTCTGTCGCGATTGCGCAGCGTGGTGAATGGATGATCGAGCAACTCACCAAGCTACTCTCGGTGCGCGAAGCCCACTTGCACGGCGCGTACGTTCAATTCACACGGGCAGCCGCTGCGCACGCAGTGGTTGAACGTGAACGCACAGCGCTTGATGAAGAACTGCGATTGATCGGCGCCCAGCGTTCGGGATGGGAACGGCAATGGCAGCATTGGCTGCGCGCCGACGGCGTGCTGTGCCGTGGACAGGAATATAACCTCCTGCATCTCAGGCTCACTGCGTGGGAAAGCGACACACGCGAACTGCACGCTGAAGTGAGCGAACGTTACCGGGAGTCGGAAGCTGCTGTCGTCACTGCGCGGACGGTACTGCGAAGACAGCAGCTACGTGTCGATCAACTGCGGCGGGAACTTGAAACCGCTATCCGCATAACGCGTTCAAGGAATTCCGCCCGAGCCGCATCGCGTGCAAGTGACGATCGGGTGCTACCGGGCAGAGTCGCCACAGAGGCGCTCGAACAGTCATGACGGAACCGACACGCATGCACATTGCAGGTACCGCGCTCACTGGCGCCGCCGCTCAGCATAAGTCGCCTACCGACACCCTGGCGGATGCTGCAGCCAGTGCCAGATTCAAGGCTTTGGTCGACGCAGCGGCGCTGCATGACTCGACGCAAGGAAGACGCCCTCATGGCGATCGATCGCTCCAGCGCCAGGAGGATCGACCGGACACGGCGCTGCCTTACTTTTCACTTCGCAGTAACGTTGAAACAGCGGCGTCCCCCGTTCCCTCTCCAGTCTCCGCGCGGGATGAGATTGTCGAGTTGCTCCGGCAGTTCTGCGCGGCACTGTTCGTTGGAGATGCGTCGAGCGCCCAAGGCAAGCACGTATGGCTCGCGTTGGATTCCTCTTTGGCCGGCGCCGCTGCCGAGTTCATTCGCGACGGCGCCGTACTGCGAGTCAACCTTCATGCGCGAAACGCAACGACTTTGCGGCTCATGACAGCACAGAGGGATTCGCTGCACCTGGCGTTGGCGAACGCCACCGAATTGAGCGTGCAGGTGGCAGTCATAGACGACGAAGGATTGTCCGATGGCAGCGCAGCCTGACCTTTTTCGCGGCAGAACGGTCGCTGTCCGCAGCGAGCAGCCGGACGTGCGCGAGTATGAAATGCCGGACATCGCGCCAGCCGCCCGAGATGCCATCAATACATGGCTGCGTTCTCGGACCAACTCACGATTCACCAACGATACGCGCGAATTTGAATTGGATTGGATCGAGCCGTCGTATGAGCACATGCGCTTAGGCATGCAGTTGCAGTTCGGCGGCCACGCAATACTGCTCGCGTTCGATGGATTTGCAGCGATCGACCCGCTGCTCATAGGCGAACCATTCGAACTGATGCCGACGCCGCTGCGCGACTTGGCCATGCAACGCACGTTGGGGCGATTCCTGACGGCACTCCCGAGCCAGATCGCGGACGCGGCGGATGTGCGTTCGATCCACTGGAGTGGCGACACTCTGCCACGATGGCAGTGCATGGTCGGATTCACGCTGCGACGCCTGCCGCAGCGCCTGGAATCGCAGGCGATCATCGCCGCCGCGGAGCCTGAAGGACTGCAATGGCTGCACGCGAGGCTACCGGTCTCCGCGAAGTCGACGACATCCGCGAGTGCGGATTTACCCGTGCCGTTCACCATCGTCATAGGCAGAGCTCTGGTGGAGATATCGTCGCTGCGCAATCTGGATCAAGGCGATGTGATCTGGGTTCAGACGGCTTCGGCCAGCCGCACCGGGCTAACGGCGCAGCTCTCCGCATCTCGTCCGAGCCATGAGGCGACTGGCAGGCAATGGACCTGTCGCATCAGGCACGCCTCACTGGAGATTCTCACTTCACAGCCTCGCGTTATCGACGCCGCGCACACTCACAGGAGGCCAACCATGAATGGCGACGAAACGCGCCTGGAAATCCCGATTACCTTCGACCTAGGTGAGCTGCGAGCGCCGGTGCAGGAACTCGAACAATTGCAACCCGGACATCTGTTCGAGCTGCCGCAGCCGGTCGGCGAATCGACAGTCTACTTGCGCGCGAGCGGCGAAGTGATAGCCGAAGGCCAGCTGGTGACCATAGGCAAACGGATCGGAGTGCGTATTGCGCGGGTCCGAATACAGAGGCCGACCAATGCGTAATGCATCGCTCGGAGTCCTGTCGTGACAGGCACGCCCGATCCGGTCGTCATCGTTCTCACGCTGGGCCTGCTGGCGCTCGCGCCGTTCATCGCGATCATGGTCACCTCCTTCGCCAAGATCGTCATCGTGCTGTCGCTGGTGCGCAATGCGCTCGGCCTGCAGCAGATACCACCCAACCTCGTGCTCAATGGGCTGGCGATAGTGCTGTCCATCTACATCATGGCGCCCATCGCGACGCAGATCTCGACAGCGGCACAGGAACGGCTGACGACGAAGCCGATGGAGTCGAAGGCCATGTTCGATATCTTCGACGCGGCCCGCGAGCCGCTGCGAGGATTCCTGAGCAAACACGCTCAACCTCGCGAACGGGAATTCTTCGTCAAGTCCGCTGCGCGCCTGTGGCCGCCCGAGCAAGCACAGGCGCTGAAGAACGACGACCTGATGGTGCTGGTGCCTGCCTTCACCGTCAGCGAGCTGACAGCGGCTTTCAAGATCGGCTTCATCATCTATATCGCCTTCGTGGTCATCGACCTGGTGGTGGCGAACATCCTGCTGGCGCTCGGCATGATGATGTTCTCGCCCACCGTCGTGTCGGTGCCGCTGAAGCTGCTGCTGTTCGTGTTGTTGGATGGCTGGTCCAAGCTCATCCACGGCGTCATTCTCACTTACCGCTAGGAGTACGCAGCGCCATGGAATTGGCCGATCTCGTCACCTCCGTCAAGCAGGCACTGTTACTGGTGCTGTGGCTGTCGCTGCCCGCCGTGATAACCGCTGCGGTGGTGGGATTGGCCGTCGCGTTCCTTCAGGCCATTACCCAGGTGCAGGACCAGACGATCTCCTTCGGCATCAAGCTGGTGGCGGTGATCGGTGCACTGGCGCTCACGTCGGTGTGGCTCGGCGGCGAGTTGTTCAACTTCGCGGACCGGATGTTCGCGGCCATCCAGAACATTCGCTGATCCCATGCGCCAACCGAACACGACCGACGCGACATGATCGATACGATCCGCCAATGGGGCGATCAGTGGCAGCCGGTGCTGATGACGGTGGCGCTGCTCATGTCGCGCATGCTGGTTGCGTTCTCCGTCATCCCGTTCTTCGTTGGCAACAGCGTGCCCGCGTTCATCCGGACGATTTTCGTGGCCGGGCTCGCAATGTCGCTGCTGCCGATGGCGATGGCCGATAGCGCGGTGTCCGCCATCCCGCTGACCGGCATGGCGCTGTATGTCGCCAAGGAAGCAGCCATCGGCCTCGTGTTGGGATTGCTCGCCAGCGCAGGCTTCTGGGCCCTGTACATGGCCGGGACCATCATCGAATTCCAGGCGGGACTGACTTTCGCCACCGCCATCGATCCGCTCACCGGCCAGGACGACTCGCTGGTCGGCGGCTTGTTGATGCGCCTGTTCAGCATCGTGTTCCTCATCACCGGCGGTCTGCTGTCGCTGATATCGCTGTTGTTCGACAGTTACCGGCTGTGGCCGCTATCGAAGATGGCGCCAGTGGTGGGCAATCTGCAGCTGGTGGAAGCGGTGCTGCGAGGTTTTACTGCCATGGTGGTGTTGGCGGTCAAAGTGGCCGCGCCCTTCCTGATCTTGATGCTGTTGATCGAGATGGCGCTGGGATTCCTGTCGCGATTCGCGCCGCAGCTCAATGTCTTCTTCGTGGCACTGCCGTTGAAGGCGTTGATGCTGGCGGTGCTGCTGTTGTTGTACGGCATGGTGGTCGCGAGCAGCGGCGAACTGTTCGCTGTCGGCAATCTCAGTCGCGTACTGGATCCGTTGCGCAGCGTGCTGCCATGAGCGAACGCAACTCCAGTCAATCGAAGACCGAGCAACCCACTCGCAAGCGCCTGCGAGACCTGCGACGCAAAGGCCAGGTAGCCAAGAGTCCGGACGTGCCCGCCACTGCCGCAGTACTCGTCGGGGTGCTGTGCTTCAGTCTTGCCGGTGAATACCTGCTCGATCGACTGCAGAGTACGTTGCAGAGCGCGGTTACCGCTGACTTCGATGCATTGAGCGACCCTCAGATGCTGTTGCAGTGGACACGCACGCAACTCGTGGCAGCAGCGCTGCTCATACTGCCCTTCGTCCTCATCGTCGCTGCTGCGAGCGGACTCGCGGGCTTCCTGCAGGTAGGCCCCGCCTTCTCTATGGAACCGGTCAAGCCCGAGCTTTCACGGCTCAACCCGGTGGAGGGCGTCAAGCGTCTCTTTTCGCTGCGTAACGTGGCTGAGCTGCTCAAGCTGCTGGTGAAAACCTGCGTGCTGGTCGCAGTCACTATCGTGCTCATCCGCTATCTGTTGCCAGTAGTGCTACGCGCTCACTGGCTGGAAGTGGGATCTATCCTGCCGCTGGCGCTGCGGTCATTTACCTTGCTGGCGTGGTCCGCGGTGGCGTGCTTCATCGTCATCGGAGCCTTCGATGTGTGGTTCCAGCAGTGGGACTATCGTCGCCGCAATCGCATGAGCCTGGAGGAAGTGCGGCGCGAACACAAAGAAATCGAAGGCGACCCGCATGTTCGCGGGCGGCGTCGCCAGCTGCATCGTGAAGTCAGCACGGCGAACATGTTGCAGAACGTGCGGCGGGCCAAGGTCGTAGTGGTCAATCCCACGCATGTGGCGGTGGCGCTGTACTACGAGCCGGGCGAGACCGACCTGCCGGTGGTTCTCGCGAAAGGCGAAGGCGACCTCGCAAGACGTATTCGCAGCATTGCCGAGGCAGAAGGCATTCCGATCCTGCGTAATGTCGATCTCGCTCGCCAACTGCAATCGCAGGCGCAGGTCGATCAATACATTCCAGACGAACTCATCGAGCCGGTGGCCGCGGTGTTGCGCTGGGTCAGGAGCATCCGCACCGGAGAAGGCACATGATCGCCACAGCCAATCAATCTCTCGCCTCCTGGCGCTCGCTGTTCCGGCACAGCGACCTGTTGCTTGCGTTGCTGGTGGTGGCCGTCATCGCGCTGATGATCCTGCCCCTGCAGCCATTCATGCTCGATACGCTGATTGCCGTGAATCTCAGCATGTCGGTGGTCCTGCTGATGGTGGCGCTGTACGTGAATTCGCCGCTGGGACTGTCGACGTTTCCATCGCTGCTACTGTTCACGACGCTGTTCCGGCTGGCATTGAATATCGCGTCGACTCGGCAGATTCTCCTGCATGCAAACGCCGGCGAGATCATTTTCACCTTCGGCAACCTGGTGGTGGGTGGCGACATCATCGTCGGCGTGGTCGTGTTCCTGATCATCGCCATCGTGCAATTCATCGTCATCGCCAAGGGAGCAGAACGGGTCGCCGAAGTCGGCGCCCGCTTCACTCTCGACGCCATGCCGGGCAAGCAGATGAGTATCGACGCGGACCTGCGCGCCGGCATCATCGACAAGGAAGAGGCTCGATTGCGCCGTAGCCTGCTGGAACGCGAGAGCCATTTGTACGGCGCCATGGACGGCGCAATGAAGTTCGTCAAAGGCGACGCTATCGCTGCACTCATCATCGCAGCGGTAAACATCATCGCAGGCCTCGCTATCGGCACGTTGCGAAGAGGCATGGACCTCGGCGCCGCAGTGTCGACGTATTCCGTGCTCGCTGTCGGCGATGCGCTGGTCTCGCAGATTCCATCGCTGCTGGTTTCCATCGCCGCCGGCATCCTGATCACGCGCGTGTCCGATCCTGCCCGTCTGCAAGGCAGTGGCCTGGGAGATGAAATCGCCGGGCAGATTCGCTCCCATCCCAAGGCATTGCTCATCGGCAGTGCGGTGATCTGCGGCCTGATCCTGGTGCCGGGTTTTCCCAAGCTGCAGTTCCTTGGACTCGCAGCCATTGTCGGTGTGGCGGGCTATCGTCTGTTGCCGGGCCGACGACGCTATCGCACGCGTGGCGAAACGCCCATGCCTGCCTTGCGGCGCGAAGGTACCGAGAGAATTCGTCCTTGGCTGGATGCCTCAGATCATGCGCTGACTGTTCCAGTCACCGTGCAAGTGTTCCCGGCCATCGAGCAGTCCGTCGATCCGGTGCGCCTCGATCAAGAGATTCTCAAAGTGCGCCGCTTCCTGGAGCTGGACCTGGGACTGCCGTTTCCAGGCATCGTCATGCGGACCATGTCCCAGTTAGCCAACGGCGCCTATCGGATCTGCATTCACGAAGTGCCGGTGCAGGATGGCGAAGGCGAGTTGCGGCCAGCACATCTGTTAGCTTTCGACTCGCAGATATTGCTGTCGGGCGGCGGCATCCGCTGCACGGAGGGCGAAGTGGCCATGCTCGGTCGCCCGGCAGTCTGGGTGCATGAGAATGAACGCGCGCAGCTCGACCGAGCCCAGCGCCGCTATCTCACACTTGAACAAGCATTGGCGCAGCATCTACGCCAGGTGCTGCAGAAACACGCAGACGAACTCATCGGCATCCAGGAAGCACAGCTGCTGCTCAAGCGCCTCGCCGATGAACATCCCGACCTGGAAAAAGAACTGCAACGTAATGTGCCGCTGCCCCGCTTCACCGAAGTGCTGAAGCGCCTGGTGCGAGAAGATATCTCCATTCGCAACTTGCGTGACATTGCCCACGGACTGATCGAATGGGGGCCGCGAGAGAAGGACACGGTGTTGCTGACCGAGTACGTGCGCACTTGCCTGTCGCGATACATCTCGCATCGGTTCTCCAATCGTGACGGCACCTTGTCCGCAGTCGTGCTGCATCCCTCGATGGAAGATCGACTACGCCAGTCGATTCGACAAACCTCCGCGGGCACGGTGCTGCTGCTCGATCCAGAGACCACGCGACAGCTTGCCGCGCAGATCAAGGAAATGCTGCTTCCCTATGAGCGCCAGGCCAACGGCGGCGCTGGCGCGGTGCTGCTGACTTCGCTCGAGATCCGACCCTACCTTCGCAAGTTGACGGAAACAGAACTGGGCCGCGTGCCGGTCCTGTCGTATCAGGAATTGAATCCCGCCGTACGCATCAAATCGCTGGCGGCAGTGAGATAGGAGATTTCCATGACCTGGACCAACGGCATCATTCCCACTTATGCGCGTCACGATGCGGTCTCGCTGCCGCCTGCGCAGCAGACGCCAGAATCTCACCCGGTTACACAAGACGCCGCTGCACCGCCTAGCATTTCGCCGCTGAACTTGACACAGCCGTGGAAAGCGCCGGTGCTCGTACCCGTGCGTGCTCCCGTGGCGTTGCCCCCCGCCACTCCCGAATCGGCACGCGCCTATACAGATGAAACGCTGGCTACTGCTCGCTCCTCGCAACAGCTTGCGGACAAGATGAAAAAGGACCTGGGAAATACCAAGCCTGAAGACGATCCCACTGCCTGGACCATGTACAACACGCGCAGCCAGGTCGCAGCCCAGGATTGGGTGACGGCGGAACAAGCGATGGCGGCCGAGTTGCGGCTCACTTATCAGGCAGCTCCCGCCAACAAGACTGCTACGCAAAGCGCGGCCACGGAACTAGGTGCGCGTTATGGAGACGATCCTGCCGTGCAGTTGCGTGCGGGCAAGGCGCTGAACACGGTGCTCAACGAATCTGCGTTGGAGCGCGCCAGCAACACTACGCTGTACGATCTCCATCGCGCCGCGAGCAAGCTCGATGGATTGATTGCGAGCCAGGCGGACGGCGCTGCCGTGTCCGATCAGGATATCGCTACGGCCCGCTCGGACTACATGGCGCAGCAGAAACTGCTGCTCGTTGCGCTAGAGCCGGAGCTGGGCGATGCAATCAGGAATCTGCCCACCGTAGTACAGATGAAGGAAGTCGATCTCGACGGCTACGCCGCACGCGGAATGCTCAGTCGCTATAAAGACGACCCGGAGTTCAAGGCAGTATTGCAAGCCGCCGTGGTCATCAAGAAAACCGCGCCGTCCGAAATCCTGGGCCCCGAGGCGCAGATGCAGAAGCTCGGCGAGCTGACGCCTGCGAGCCTGGATCCTTCGGCGCGCCGGCTGATCATGAACGATCCGAGAATCACGCCCGTCATCGACCGCTACGTGGACTGGGCGGCCGGGTCCGTGACGGCCTCTTACGACAACGCCATCGATTATTACAAGGACATCGACCACGACCCCGAGTATCAGCGCCTGATGTTCGAGGGTAAGCCACCGGCACTGGCCGCGAGCGAAAGACTGGTACAGCTCACTGACTACAATGAGCGTCCCTATGTCACGCCGCAGATAGCCGCACGCATCATAAACAAACTGCGCACGCAGCAGGATGCCGATGGCTCCACGACTCTCGGCAAGGTCGTCGACGATCTCGCGCTGCGTGGCGAGCATGACAAGGAATTGCTGGGCAAGGATAACCCGAGCGGCTCGGCGCTCTCGGAATACCCGACGTATAACAAGGTGATCTCGAACCTGTCGGTCGCCGTGGACAATGCCGCGCGTGGTTCCGACATGAAAACCATGCAATGGGACTCGCCCGAAATCCAGCAGGCCGTTCAGGGAATGGGCGGCGATATCGCCGAGGCACTACCGCGCGTACGTCAACCCGCAGGAGTCGGCCCAGTGGAAATGGCGCCGTATGGCAGCCGGTTCGATGTCGGCTTCGAACAGGCTGCAGCCGACGGTAGCGTGACGCTGGGGCTCGAAGTAGCACGGCAACTTCGCATCCAGCCGGCCGACACTTATTACCCAGGCTATGACGGCGAGCTGCAGGCCGACAAGACGCTCAAATCGGTGTCCGAGGGAATCAAGCAGTTCCAGGAAAACACCAAGACGCTGTTCGACCAGGTCAACGCCAACATGGCGCCCATCAGTTCGCCGGCGGCACGCTTCGGACCGGCCATGACCGAAGAGCAGATGCGCGCCGGCATCAAGGAAATCACCGGCACAGAAGACGGAAAGAAAGTCGTCGCCACCATGGAGCAGGACCACAATAAACTGGATCTGCAGGGCGGCCGATTGTTGCGGGTAGGTGAATCGGTCCAGTTCTATCGCGGCGACCTGGGCGACCTCGATGGCTATCATGCGGTCGACCGCTCGCGAACCGAATTGCTCGACGCTCCGGAGAGTACGAGCACGGTTCTGTTGAGCGAGTCGGCGACGCGACGCATCGCCGTGCAGACCGCGCGCTCGATGCTTGACGATGAGTTGGAACATGGCTTTCGTGGGCCGACGGTGTACGGCGCGGCTGCGCAGTTCGTCGGCGACTTCCCCGAGTTCCTGGTCGAGACGTTCGTACTGAAAGGCTCACCCAATGTGCCGCTGACTCCGGATGTGACCGCAGCGATCGATGGGATGCGAATCGGCCACCTGCCCGTTCTAGCAAGCGGGACCATCTGGGGGGTGGGCGGTGGCTTCCAACTCGCGGCAACCGAGTATTTCAAAGACGTACATTTCGATGAGAAGGAAGCGTGGCGCAAGCCCTTGCTGATGGGATTGGTCGGCGGTTTCGCCACATTCCACTTGTGGGAGGCGGGCTTTGCCATGGCCCGCATGCGCCCCGAGCATTTCAGCCTGATTCCCAGTATTTCCGAGGGGCTCGAAGCTAAGGCGCCGTGGCTCTTCTACACGCCCGGCACCGAACGCGACCGGATGACGCAGTTTACGGCCAAGCCCACGCCTGGATTGGTCGCCTCACTCGCCGGGCTGATGTCCATCGCGGTCGTCTGGGATGCCAGCGGAGTCGGCTATCGGGGGGCGGAAGGCGACTGGACGAAGGTCGGCACGCACAGTACCAACTTCCTGATGGACGTGGCTCTATTGCGACTTCAGACCAGCGTATTGACCACCAGCCTGTTGAATGGCAAGCCGGCCGAGAGTCTGCTCATGAGGTCATTGGTCCATCCGGAGAAGGAACTCGTGTGGCTCAAGAACCTGGCGCTTCGCCGCGTGCCGTTGTTGGCTGCCAACCCCTTCGGTTGGATAGTCAACATCGCCTACGCCGCGACTTCCGTGATCAACTGGGGTATCGATCAGAACCGCTATATAAACAAGCTGGAAAAGTTCGACGGCCTGTTCCTCAAGGGCGCCGGAGTCAACAAGCCCCAGGCGGATGTGCTCAATCAACACGGCTGGTTCAGCGGCGATGGCAAAGGCGACGGCCTGGCGGTGGGCTATCTTGCGCTGGATGGCGATCCCGCGAGGTTCGTGGACTACGTCAACAGCCTGCCACCGAAAGTGCTGGATGCACTGATGGGGGCGTCCGCGGTGCTGCCCAAGCACGTGGAAGAAGGCCAGTCGCCCGCCCTGCCCCAATCGACGGCCTACTATCTCACGCTGCCTGCCGACCCGGCGGCGGCTGACGTGGATAAGACACGCATCGTCTACAGCGAAGCCCGGGATCGTTACGAGGATTCGACCACGCAGATGTATTTCCATGACGGCAAGTGGCAGTACTTCGGCGCCGCGAATGCCGGCCCCGGCGCCGGCGAATTACGGTCGTACGACCCGGTCAGCATGACGGTGAGCAAGGATGACGGCTCGAAGTCGTGGACCGAATCTCTCGTGCCGCAGAGTAAATTACCGGCGGCACAGACGGATGGCGCTTTCCTGTCGCTGCCGGCGGATCCCACCAAGATCGACGTGTCGCGGTACACGACTATCAACTACAACGCAAAGAACCAGCGGTATGAAGACTCGGTCACACAGACCTATTGGGCGCAAGGCAAGTGGTTCTACGATGCGAAGATCGGCAACAGCATGGGCTACGTGCCGCCGCGGCAGGACGATCTGGTTTTCTACGACCCGGCGCAGATGGGCCTGCTGCATCGGAACGGATTCATGGAGTTGATGCAGATCACCAGCACGGCGGGGCTGCAGAATTGGATGTTTGCGAATGGGGTGCCGATGCCGGTGGGGTAATGTTTTTGCTTCGCTTTGCGTTGCCGGCTTCGCCGGGGGTCTCCCCAGCGAAGCCGGAAGCCACAACCGCGAAAAATCAAGCCACTTCCCTCGACTCCAGCTCAGCGCCTCGCTCCAACACCTCCGTCGATCGCCACCGCCTGACTTTCCTCGCGATGAAACCCAACAGCAATCCCAGCGCCAACATCACGAGATCGCAACCAGCCAGAGCCCAATCGCCCGCCGGCAGCGTCACACCCAGATGGCGCTGCGAAGTGAACACATTGAGCAGCGGCAGCAATGCAAAGGCCGCTGCTCCCAACCACAATTGTTCCAGCCAGGCACGTCGCAGCGGCCGCAATACAGGATGTAACAGCGCCAATCCCCAGACCATGAACAGCACGTGCGCTTCCCATTCGCTACGCTCCGCGAGACCCACCGGCAGCAACCGATTCGCCCAGAAATACGCGGCAATCGCGATGGGCAATCCAGCAATGGTGCCAACGTTGAGGCGTTCCACCAGTGTGTGGCCGAACGGAACCGAGCCAGCCTTTGCGTGTTGCGGCCTGCGCTTGACGGTCCACAGCACCAGTCCGCTACCGATCATGACCGCACCCAACAGTCCTGACAGAAAATACAACCAACGCAGCGCCGTGTCGGCAAACACTCCCTCGTGCACCGCGTACAGCACATCCTGCGTCGACTGTGCGGCGCTCATGTTCCGCGAGTTGCCGCTCAACGCGCCGCTCACGCCGTCGAAAGTCAGTTCCTCCCATCGAGTGATACGGCCACCGTCGCGCCGATAGACGGAAACCCTTGCGTTGGCATCGCCAGGAAAGAGCACGGATATCGCACCGACGCTGTCTGCGCCCCATTGTTTCTCCGCTACTTCCAACATTCCCGCCAGTGGTGCCAATGAAGCAGCAACGCCGCTGCGAACGATCCGTTGCCTGGTTTCCGGATAGAGTTCGCCGAGGAAATGGTCGATCTGTCCCCTGCCATAAACGCTCGCCACGACGCCCGGCATGTACTGGAGCACGAAGAACAGCAGGCCGGTGTAGGTGATCATGATGAAAAACGGCAAGGCGACGACGCTGACGGCATTGTGCCCGTCGAGCCAGGAGCGCTGTCCTTTGGCGGGACGGAAGGTGAAGAAGTTGCGGAAGATCTTCTTGTGGGTGATCACGCCGGAGACGATCGCCACCAGCATGAGCATGCTGCAACAACCGACGATCAGCACCGCGGTGTTGTAGGAGAAGTAATGCAGCTGGTAATGCATTCGATACAGAAGAAATCCGCCGCCTGTATCGCGCGGCCGATCTCCGATTACCGTGCCGGTGACCGGATCCAATGCTTCGATGTGGTCGGTTCGTCGCCCGCCGTCGTCACCGGCCCAGGACACGATGAGATTGGACCCTTTGCGCGCTCCGGGGAAATCGATGGACCAGTTGGTGGCATCCGTAGCCTGCTGCTCCAGGTGCGCCTGTGCAGTCGCCAGTGCGATTGCCGGCGCGACGATCGGCGTGCGCAGCGGCAATTCCGGACGCATCCAGCGATCTATCTCCATGTAGAAATAGCCCGCGGTGCCGGTGACGAAAACGAAGAAGAGCACCCAGCCCATTACCAGTCCGGTCCACGTGTGCAGCCAGGCCATGCATTGACGAAAGCCCTCTCTCATCCGAGCACGCTCATCCGGTCCAGAGCCTCACGCGAGCCCATGCTGAACCAACAGCAGCGCAGCTCCGCTCACGCAGCTGGCAACCAGCATTCCACGCCAGGCGCGTGTGCTGGTGCTCACGGAAAATGCCCACACCACCAAGCCGGTATAGATTGCGAAACTGAACAGCGTCGCGATGAGCAGGGCCTGGGCTCGCGGTCCAGGCAGCAGGTAGCTGAGCAATGCGGTCAGCAACGTCGTAAGCAGGTAGCCGCCAATAAAGGCCGCCGCGACGCGCGAAGCAACGGAGAGTCTGTAGCGAGCAATGCTATCCGGGGGCGGCAGCCGCATGGTCAACCTTGGCGGAGGTCGCAGGGCCTAGCGTCGACGTGCCGGCAGTCCCTGCGGGTCTGAAACAGATGAGGATGTCTGCATTATTGTCTCGCGCCCTGCTCTACCGCAAGGCGGCCGGCTCTTCCGTCCTTCCCCGGCGACTGGAGGAGGAAATGAGAGCGGGGAAATCTATCGACACCACTTGTCCGTTGTCCATCCGCACCAGGCGATCCGCCAGATGAAAGTAGCGATCGTCATGCGAGATCACCAACACTGTCTTGCCCGCCGCGCGCAGCTCAGGAAGGAATTCGCGATAGAACACCTCTTTGAACGCGGGATCCTGGTCGGCGGCCCATTCATCGAACACCAGGATCGGGCGGTTTTCCAGATAAGCGACGACCAATGCCAGTCTCTTTCGTTGCCCCTGCGACAATGCCTGTGTGCTGAACGCTCCCTGGCGCACGCGCACCTTGTGCTGCAAGTGCAGTTTTTCCAGCAGCCGATTCGCCTTGCGATCGAGATCGCGGTCGTCCGCGTCCAGCAGCCGGTCGAACAGGTGAAAGTCCGAAAAGATCGCCGAGAAATTCTGCCGATACGCCGACCGCGAAGCGTCGTCCACGTTGGCGCCGTTGAATACGATCCGCCCCGTGACGGGCGCATACAGACCCACCAGCAGCTTGGCCAGCGTCGTCTTGCCGCTGCCATTCCCGCCGACCAGGAACACAATCTCCGACGCCGCCAATGTCAGGTCCACCGGACCCAATTGGAAGAACTCGTCGCTCTGCTCGTGATAGTAACGATGCGTAACGCCGACCAGCGCAAGGCTATACAGTCGCGCCGGTTCTGCACCGACAGGCGATACCTCCGGCGAGCCGATCTGTCGCATCAAGTCTTCGATGCGGTCCATGGCAACGCGGGCCAGGTTGGTGTTGGGAATGGCGAGCAACAGCGATTGCAGCGGCGACACCATGTAGATCAGCACCAGGGCGAAGCCTGTCATCACCTGCGTGCGACCTGGCGCGTCCCCGGCCAGCACGAAGATCACCAGGCCGATGAATGCATAGATCAGGAAGTTTCCCCAATGGGAGGCGACGATGAAGATGGTCATGCCTATCGTGCGTTCGCGGCGTAACGCTTCCAGCGATTGCCCGATGACTTCCTGGCGGAACACATCGCATTTACGGCGATTGAGCTGCAGCTCTTTGGCCCCCTCCGTCAGAGACCGAAAGTGAGCGAACAGGCGGTCCTGCTCCTTCGATCCCCGGCGCAGGAAATCGATAGCCCGCAGGTGCGCGAAGTGATAGCCGAGCGAACCCAATACGATGACGACGAGCGCCGCAAGGAACACCTGCGGCGACAGCATCGCGAGATAGAAGAGACAGCCTATGACGACGACCGCGTTACTGAGCAGCACCGGCAGGCTGACAAAGAACTGCGTGACATTGGCGGTGTGCTCCGACAGAGCGGATTGAATGCTGGCGCCGCCGATCCGCTCCAGGGTCTGATAAGGCGCGCTCACCACCCTCTCGACTATGGAGCGCCGTAGTTCGACATTGGTCCGCTGGCGCAGCCGCTCGAACAGGACGCCCGCACTCGTACCAGCGAGCATCAATGTCAACACGATGCACGCAAAGCGAAGCGCGTCGCTCGCATTCGTCGTGCCGGCACTCAACGTTGCGCCGATCTGGGCAATGAGTACGACGCTGCAGGCCCCCGAGACCGCACTCGCCAGCGCTGCCGCCAGCAACAGCCAGCGGATTTCCTTCAACAATGATGCCAGCACCAACGCTCCCGATACGACGGTTCCATCAATGAAGACGAACCAGGGTCACATCCGTTTACTCGCCGATTAATCTTTGCTCAGGCTGGTTCGTCTGAAACTGATCCGCCCATGACCGCATCCGCTTTGAATGATCGAATTGCTGAAGCCGATTTTTCGCAATGAGCTGCAGCCTTACGCAGAGGCGCTCACTCTCGTCGATCGCAGCCGGGCTGGCGACAGAAGCGTCGCCCAGTGGTTTGGGGAGCCTGCGTTGTTGGACGATGCGTTGTCGCGCCAGTCCCGCCACCTTCGCAGCGATGACATCCGGCCGGTCGTTTCTCTGTGGACCTTGAGTTATTTCTCCGTCCTGCTGCCGCCCGTCATTGCGGCGGCCAGCCTGCTCGATCACGGCTTTCCGCTGGACTGGAATGAAATGTCGCTGCGTCTCGACGGAACGGGCGCGCCGGTGGGTTTCTCGATTCGTCGCCTCGGCGAGCGATTCGCCCAGTCCGATAGCCACCGGCGCTACGAACGCCTGGTCTGGGATCACCTGGATCCGGTGATCGAACATCTATCCCGACATCGACGCGTGTCGCCCCGAATTTTGTGGGGCAACGCCAATCGCGCTTTCGCTGGCGTTTTTTCCCAGTCCGTCGGGTTGCTGGGTAGCGACTCGCATGGCGCTAAAACACTGTTGCGCGACCACGACCAGTTGCTATCGCAGCCCGACTGGGCGGATGGACGCCGCAATCCACTGTACTTTCCCGAGCGGAGGATCTCGAATTCCAGCGACGTCGCATCGACGACGCCGTTACATAAACGCTGCTGCCTTCTCTACCTGATTCCGGACAAAGCGTACTGTCAGATGTGTCCGCTGGCGCCACAGTATCGTGCGGCTCGCGCGACATCCAAAAGAACGAGGGACTGCTCGTGATAACATCGGTCGGACTGCAGATGACATTCGCTGTGCTGACCGTGCTGATGAGTTCATGCGTGATGCCGGGCCGCCAGCATCTGCGCGGTTCGGTCACGAGCCTGACGACGCTTGAAAAATTCTCCCGCCAATCCATCGATGCGGCCAATGA
The DNA here is from genome assembly GCA_040509875.1 of Steroidobacteraceae bacterium. GTDB lineage: Bacteria > Pseudomonadota > Gammaproteobacteria > Steroidobacterales > Steroidobacteraceae > Steroidobacter. The sequence goes on from JBEVKB010000134.1 coordinate 18,798, forward strand.
CCAACAGCCCTTGACCGGGACTGCGCTGTGCGACGTGAGCATCGTGCAGATCACCTACGACAGCATCGGCGTGCATGGCGAGCACGCCACGTTGTCCGCCGGAATTTACGTGCCGGAGCGTTGTCCGGGCCCGTTTCCGATCCTCGCGCAAGCGCATGGCACACAGTCCGAACGTCGAACCCTCTCGACAGACGTCGATGCCGCCGACCTCGCCATTACATTCTTCGCCGCGCGCGGGTACCTGGTCGTCGTCACCGACTATCTGGGCTTGGGTAAATCGGATTATCTCTACCATCCTTACCTGCACGCGGACTCGGAGGCGAGCGCCATCATCGACGCAATCCGCGCCGCCAGGACAGCATCGCTGCGGCTCGGCGTTCCGCTCGATGGAAAAGTGATGCTGTACGGCTACTCGCAGGGAGGCCACGCCGCGATGGCCGCTCAGCGGGAAATCGAGCGGCGTCATCGCGATGAATTCAACCTGGTCGCCTCGGCGCCGATGGCCGGACCCTACAACCTGTCGCAGACCTTCCTCGGCGCGTGGTTCGGTTACACCGCCGGACAACCCAATACGCTTGCATCGGAACTGTTTGCTTACACGGCGGTGAGCTACAACCGTGCTTACGGAACGCTCTATCGGCGCCCCGAACAATTGTTCTCGAAGCGCTATGCGAACGACGTCGAAAATATTTTCTCCGGTGCGCTCGATATTTCCGAAATCATTTCGCGGCAGTTGCTGCCACCCGGACACCGTCTCGACGATCTGCGCAATCCAGAATTCACCGCCGCCTTCCTGCTCGACGCGAATGAACCCATGCGCGTGGCGCTAAGAAAGAACGATCTTCTGGATTGGACGCCGATCGCAGCAACCCTGCTCTGTGGGAGTCGTCGAGACTCTATCGTCGACCTCCAGAATGCGTACGCCGCGCAGGCTTCCTTCCGCGCTCGCGGGGTCGACGTACCCGTCGTCGACGTCGCCGACGAGTTGCCGGATTCGGCGGATGGAGAATTGCATCATCGGTATTCAGTTCCCTGCTACGCCCGCGCACGCACCCAATTGTTCGATCCCATAGCGAAGCCCGGCGTGGCCGCCGACTGAACTAAACGCGACGCACCCTGATCCGTCATCTGCATATCGTTACGATCAGGGAAGTCGACCATGCTGCAAAGGGCCGTAGTGACCCCAGTCGGACTCGCCGCGCCCGCACTGGGAGCCGAGTTTGCCCGTCGACACAATGCGCTGACACAGCCATATACGTTGTCGAGCAATGCACTGCTCGACCGGCAATCGGCCCGCGAATCGAATGCGCGCAGCTATCCTCGACACATTCCTCTGGCGCTCAAGCGTGCAGAGGGAATTTATGTCGAGGACATCGAAGGTCGCGTGTTCATCGATTGCCTGGCGGGCGCCGGCACGCTTGCGCTGGGCCACAATCATCCCGGTGTCATCCAGGCGATCGAGCAGGTGCTGAAGGACGGCACTCCGCTGCACACGTTGGATCTCACGACACCGGTGAAGGATCGCTTCGTCCAGGATCTGTTCGATCTGCTACCCGCGCAGTTTGCACGCGATGCGAAGATCCAGTTCTGCGGCCCCACCGGCGCCGATGCCGTGGAAGCGGCACTGAAGCTGGTAAAGACCGCGACCGGCCGCTCGACGATGTTTGCCTTTCAAGGTGCTTATCACGGCATGACGCAAGGAGCGTTGCACCTGATGGGTAATCTCGGGCCGAAACGTGCATTGCATGGAAGCCTGCAGGACGTGCAGTTCCTGCCTTTCCCTTACGACTACCGTTGCCCGTTCGGATTGGGCGGCGATGCCGGCATTCGCGTTGGACTGCATTACCTGCAGACAGTGCTCAGCGATCCCGAATCCGGTGTGCCGACACCGGCCGGATTGATCCTCGAAATCGTCCAGGGAGAAGGCGGCGTCGTGCCTGCATCGGACGAATGGCTACGCGGCGTACGTGCGCTGACGGCGAAGGCCGACGTGCCATTGATCGTCGATGAAGTGCAGACGGGGCTCGGGCGCACCGGACGCCTGTTTGCATTCGAGCACGCCGACATCGTGCCGGATGCGATCGTCCTGTCCAAGGCGATCGGCGGAGGATTGCCGCTGTCGGTGACGATCTATCGCAACGAGTTGGATCGATGGTTGCCCGGCGCTCACGCCGGTACTTTTCGTGGCAATCAAATGGCGATGGCCGCGGGATCCGCAACCATCGCGCTGGTCCGCGCCGAAGGCCTGGATGAGCGTGCCCAGGCTCTGGGACAGCGATTCATCCGACGGCTCCGTGAGATCCAGTCGCACTACCCGCAGCTGGGCGATGTGCGTGGCCTTGGACTGATGATAGGCATCGAGGTGGTCGATCCCTCGGGAGAGAGAGATACGCTGGGTCATCCACCGGTAGATGCAATACTTGCCCGCGCTATCCAGTCCGAGTCCCTGAAGCGTGGCCTCATCCTGGAGTTGGGCGGCAGGCATGGCGGCGTCATACGATTCCTGCCTCCGCTCATCATCACCGAAGCGCAGCTCGACCATGTCGTCGAGATTTTCGCAGGGGCTACAGCGGCAGCGATCGCTGGCGGACCCTCGATGACGAGTTGAGCTACGCGGCGGCAGCGTCGCGGACGTTGGTGATCTGGATCGAGGCCAACACGCCATTGGAGCGCGTCAGTTGTCGCAGCAGGTCGAGATAATTCGACAGCAGCCGCTGCGCCGTCGCCGCGTCGAACAGCGTGCTGGAATAATCCAGGAACACAGCTCCAGCATGGTGATCGACAGCAACGTTCAGCGCCAGATCGTAACTCGCGCGTCCGACCGCATCGTCAAACGAACGCGTGAGCACGCCGCCATAACGCTCCTGGCTGAACACCGGCGTCTCGACGAACGCTACCTGGCAAAGCGGCGTGCTCGCAAGACTGCGACGAAGCCGAAGCGATTCGACCAACCTGGAGAACGGCAGGTCGCCGTGAATACGCGCCGCCGCGAGATGACTCTTGGCCTGATCGACCAACGCCGCAAACACATCCGACGACGACAGCTGCAGCCTGATTACTGCTGTGTTGGAGAATTGACCGATGCAAGATTCCGGCTCTTGACGCAGCGGCACGGCGATCCGCACATCGGTTTGCCCGCTGTAACGTTGTAGCAGCAACGCGAAGGTGCTCAGCATCACGACGGCAGGCGTCGTGTCTCGCTCCGCTGAAAGCCGCTGCACGCTCGCATGCACGCCGGCAGCGATGACATCGCTCACTCGTCCGGCGGCTGTCTGCCGGCGAGGCGGACGTGGGCGATCGAGGGGCAGTTCGATGGCATCGTCGACGTCACCCAATCGTTCACGCCAATAG
>JBEVKB010000135.1:0-56387 GCA_040509875.1 Steroidobacteraceae bacterium
GTCGGGCGAGTTGGGCCGCGATGTACGAAGGCTGGATGCGATTGCAGGATCAAGTCCGAGTCATCACAGCCCTGCAACACCAGCCGCTTTGATCGCGCAGATGTGATCAAGAGACAGCACAAGGGGAGAGGTAAAAAGAACTCTCTCTACCTCTCCCCTTGTGGGAGAGGTGGCGCGCAGCGCCGGTGAGGGGGTTCTCGCGAGGAACGAGCCCGCGAAGCGAAAAACTCCCCCAAGCGTAGCGGTACAAGAAAAAAAGATAAGATCGCCGCATCTTCCCTGCGGAGCGATGCGATGGCGATGGATGTAGTGGATTACGAAATCTTCGGCGACGACATGCAGTACGTCGAGATCGAACTGGATCCCGGCGAAGTGGCGATCGGCGAAGCGGGCGCCATGATGATGATGCAAGACGGCATCGACATGGACACCATCTTCGGCGATGGATCGTCGCAACAGAGCGGTGGCCTGTTCGGCAAATTGCTCGGCGCGGGCAAGCGGCTCATCACCGGCGAATCGCTGTTCACCACCATCTTCCACAACGAAGCGCGCACCAAGCGCCGTGTTGCATTCGCAGCGCCCTATCCCGGCAAGATCATCGCGGTGAAGTTGTCCGAGCTGGGCGGCACCCTCATCTGCCAGAAAGATAGTTTTCTGTGTGCGGCACGCGGTGTGTCGCTGGGCATAGCATTTCAGCGCAAGCTCGGTGTCGGCCTGTTCGGCGGCGAAGGCTTCATCATGCAGAAGCTCGATGGCGACGGCCTGGTGTTCGTGCACGCAGGCGGCACATTGTTGACCCGCGATCTGCAGCCCGGTGAGAAGCTGCGCGTGGATACCGGTTGCGTCGTCGCATTCCAGCCCAGTGTCGATTTCGACATCCAGTACGTAGGCAAACTCAAGAGCGCCTTGTTCTCCGGCGAAGGTATTTTCTTCGCCACGCTCACCGGTCCTGGCCGTATCTGGCTGCAATCGTTGCCGCTGTCGCGGCTCGCCAATCGCATTCTTGCGTCGGCGCCGGCCGCCGGCGGTCGTTCCGTCGGTGAAGGTTCGGTGCTCGGCTCGCTCGGTGGGTTGCTCGACGGTGACAATTGACCTGTCAACGGTGATTGCGAAGGCGCGATTGTTCGGCGCCGGCTTGCCCGCAACCGGCGAGCCGGCCGAACTGCGATTTGCCGGCGAAGCCATCGTCGTGCAATCCGCTGCGGCCGAATATCGCGCGCCTCTGACCTCTCTGCGCATGCGATCGATCGGGCTCGACCAGCGTGGCATCGAGTTCAGCTGGGACACTGTCGATAGCGCGCACGTCGTGCAGATCCTCGACAGGAACTCGTTGCAGTTGCTCGCGACCCAGCCCGAGCTCACCTCGACTCCGCAGTGGCTTGCCCTGCGTGCCGGCCATCAGCGTAAGTCGATAGGCCGCACGCTGGGATGGAGTGCGATCGGCGCATTCGTGCTGTTGCCGTTACTGTTGCTGCTCGCATTCATCTGGCAAGCCGACCGGATCGCAATGGCCGCAGCGTCTCGAATCCCCGTGGCGCAGGAAGTCATGCTGGGAGACCAGGCATTCGCCAGCCTCTCCCCAACGATGACATTGCTAGATACCGGTCCCGAGTACCAGGCAGTGACCACGCTCGGAAAGCGGTTATCGCGCGGTTCGAGCTACAACTTTAGATTCCACGTCGCCAAGACCGACGTGATCAACGCATTCGCCCTGCCCGGCGGCATCGTCGTGGTGAACACCGGCCTCATCCAGGCAACGCGACGTCCCGAAGAACTCGCTGGCGTCCTCGCACACGAAATTCAACACGTCGAACAGCGTCACAGCTTGCAGGCCGTCGTGAAGGAGTTGGGTCTGCGTGGCTTGTGGCTGCTCATCACCGGCGATGCCGGCAGCACGCTCGCCGGGTCCGCGGTGCTGAAACTTACTTCACTCAAATTCTCGCGCGACGCCGAAGCGCAGGCGGACGCACACGGCTACGACGCGATGGTGACGAACGGCATCGATCCGCGAGGCATGATAGATTTCTTCGACGTGATGGCGGCGAAAGACCAGGCGTCGCCGCCGCCCTTCCTGTCGACGCATCCGGCAAGCAGCGGACGCAAGACAGCGCTCGAAGCACGACAGCTCTCTTTGCGTGACCGACAGTTCGAACCGCTGCAACTGGGCTCGTGGCCGCCGTGACGCAGCGCTAAACGCGTTTCTCTTTCCACTTACCGCGCACGAACAGCCACGCGCTCAGGGCCGTCAGCGCCGAGAACGCCACGGGCACCGAGATGAAAATGCCGGTGGGCCCCAGGCCGAGCGTGCCCGACAGAATCCACGCCAGCGGTATCTGCAGCAGCCAGAAGCAGATGAAGTTCAAGCGAGTCGGCGTCCAAGTGTCGCCCGCTCCATTGAACGCAGCCTCGAGGCACATGCCTGCGGCGTACAGCGGGAAGGCGAGGCTGACGATCCATAATGCTCTTACGCCTTCGCGCAGGACTTCCGCGTCATCCGTGAATGTCGCCACTATGGGTTGCGCGAACACGATGAAGATCACGCCGACGATGCCCAGGAAAATCATGTTGAAGCGCGTAGCGATGCGGATGGCCGCTACCGCGCGTTCGGGTTGTCCCGCGCCGAGATTCTGACCGACGAGTGTCGCGCCGGCGTTTGCCAGCCCCCAGGCGGGCATGAGCGCGAACATGACGACCCGCATGGCAATCGTGAAGCCGGCGAGCGAAGCACTGCCGAACAGCGACAGGATCTTGAACAGGCCGATCCAGCTGGTGGTGCCGATCAGCATCTGCGCGATGCCGTTCCATGCCGTGGACATGACATTACCGAGCAGGTCGGTCGCCGGTCGCAGATGACGTAACTGCACGTGCACGCGACCATCGCTGCGGCCTAAGTGCCAGAGTTGATATAGCACGCCGGTGCCGCGGCCGATGTTGGTCGCGACTGCGGCCCCAGCAACGCCCATTTCCGGAAACGGACCCCAGCCGAAAATGAAGCAGGGGCCGAGCACGATGTTCAACGCATTGGCCAGCCACAGAGTGCGCATCGCAAGCACCGCGTCCCCGGCGCCGCGAAAGATCGCGTTGATGAGAAAGATCAGGAATACGGTGGCGTTGCCGCCGAGCATGATGCGTGCGAAATCGGTGCCGAGCGTGACGATGGCGTCGTCCGCTCCCATCAATTCAAGTATGTCGTCCGCAAAGTAGCTGAGCACCAACCCCAACGCCGCGGACAGCGCGACGCCGAGCAGGATGACCTGGCCTGCAGCCTGCGCCGCTGCTTCGGGATCCTTCTCGCCGATGCGCCGTGCAACGATGGCCGTCGCTGCAATGGAAATGCCGATCGCAACGGCATAGATGAGCATCATCACCGATTCGGTGAGGCCGACGACGGCAACGGCATCCCGGCCCAGGTGCGATACCCAGAACACATCGCTGATCGCGAACAGCGACTCCATGATCATCTCGAGAACCATGGGCACTGCCAGCAGCAGTACCGCGCGATTCAACGATACGCGGGTGTAATCGATCTGTTCGCCACGCAGCGACTGGCGCACCACGCGCCAGAACGAAGCGAACTGCCCGCCGAGGGCAGGATTCCCGGGACTGGACATGCGCTGTCGTCAGCCTATGAAGCGGGCGAAGCCCTGCAGGTACTTTCGCAGCTTTTCGCGGACTGCCTCGTCGATCAGCCGGCCTTCGGCGTCGAACACCTTGGCGGCGGACGAAACGTACAGGGGAGAGCTGAACCACGGTCGCGTGCCGAGCGTGCGCAGGACAGGCAGCCACGCGTTCTGCGACAGGATCGTTCCGAAGTTGCCGGGCGATGCGCCGATCAATCCGACCGGACGCTGACTGAAGACGCGCGGCGCATCCGCAGGCGGTCGTGACAGCCAGTCGATGACGTTCTTGAACACGCCTGGTATCGAGTTGTTGTACTCCGGTGTCACCAGCAGCAGCGCGTCGGCCGCGATGATCTGTTCTTTGAGTCGCGCGACGGAAGGTGGAATGCCCTGCTCGTGCTCGACATCGAAATTATAAAGAGGAATGTCCTGGATGGAGCCGATCTCGACGGTCGCGCCGCTGGGTGCGAGTTCCACTGCCGCGGCCAGCAGCGATGCGTTGAAAGACTGCCGTCGCAGACTTCCCGAGATTCCGATAATCTTTGTCATCGCGACATTATGTCCATCAGTTGCCAGCGAGGGAATGCGGGCCGGCTATCGCGGCCATCGTAACGCAGAAATACGTATTGCCGCGTAGCAGCCGTAGTCCAAGCTGTTAGAAGCAATGATGAATACAATCCAGCAGAGACATCGTGGCGGCGACGAACGTAGATTCGACCCGCGCTTCCCCGAGCAATGTACGGCCCGAGTGCTGCTGCCCGACCACCGGGAAGTGACAGGCGAAACCGTTGACCTGTCGAGCGCAGGTGTGTGCCTCACCCTGCCCGAAGCGTTACAGCTCGGAGCGGAATATCACTTTCACATCGAGCGCCACATCGCCGAACATAGGCAGCGTCTCGAACTGGTGGGGCGCGTGTGTTTCTGCATCCTGCGTGGCGACCAGTTCCGCATCGGCATTCATTGCCCGGACATGCAGATCGGCGAAGCGGTGTAGCGCGACCCGCGATCCGCGTCGCAGCGGCCCTTCCCGATGGGAATGGCGGCATGCCGATCGGCTATGAAATACGACTGACTTGTGACCGGCAGTGGGATTAGCGTGGCATAGTTCACCGAGGATCCGACCATGGCCACTGAAACTGCCGGCACGGCTGGCACATCGCCCAACTACGGCTTCGAGTGGTATGTGCACAAGCATCGCCGCGAGCATGAAGCCGCCAACTGGGACGAGCGACGCGTGCAAGTGCCCGAGGCGCCGGCAGCGCCGGTAGTCGTCAATCACCTGTTGATCAAGTTCGTCGCCTGCGCAGTGGCGCTGACCGCGACGCTCGGCATCGTGGTGACTGTGATTCGCTGACGCTCGCGGGTTCGTCACGTAGGGGTTGCGCGGTGGGTCCCGTCTGCTTGGGGTGTTCCACCTGCAAGCGACCCAATGCAATCAGTCAAAACCTCGGCCGTCCTGCTGGCCATCGTCTGCGGCGCCATGCCGCTCGCGAATGCGGCAACCTTCGATCTCGAAACCGCAGGCGTCCAGGAAATCCAGGCGGCCGTCGACGCAGGTGGGCTGACCTACGAAAAGCTCGTCAAACTTTATCTCGCGCGCATCGCTGCCTATGACGACAAGGGCCCCTCGCTCAATGCCGTCATCACGCTGAATTCCAAAGCCATCGAGACCGCCCGCGCGCTCGATGTCGAGTTCAAGAAGAGCGGCCGTCGCTCGCCGCTGCACGGCATTCCCATCCTGGCGAAAGATAATTACGACACGGCCGACCTGCCCACCAGCGGCGGCACCTTCCTGCTGGCCGATTCGATTCCGTACCAGGACGCGGTGTCGATCAAGCAACTGCGCGATGCGGGCGCGATCATCATCGCCAAGATGAACCTGGACGAATTCGCGCACGGCAGCGTCGGATTCAGTTCGCGCGGCGGCCAGACGCTCAATGCGCACGATCCTCGCAGAGTGCCGAATGGTTCGTCGGGTGGCACCGGCGTCGGTTTGGCTGCATGGTATTCGCCGCTCGGCCTGGGCTCGGACACCGGCGGCTCGATTCGCAGTCCGTCGTCGGCGAACGGCGTAGTGGGCATCAAGCCCACCAACGGACTCATTTCGCGCACCGGCATCATGCCGTGCGTGCTGACGTTCGATACCGGCGGACCGATGGCCCGCACCGTGTACGACGCGGCGCTCGCGTTGGGATTCATGACCGGCGTCGATGCGAAAGATCCGCTCACCAGCACCAGCGCTGGCCTGTACTACAAGGATTACACGCAGTTCCTCAAGAAAGACTCGCTCAAGGGCGTGCGTCTGGGCGTCATCCGCGATTACAACGGCATGGATAGCGAAGTGGATCGCGTCTTCAATGCAGCGCTCGAAGAGCTCAAGGCGCAGGGCGCGGTGTTGGTCGACAACCTGCATTTCCCGGAACTGGCGCTGCAGAACCGCGTCATCATGGAACCGATCCGCGCCGAGGTCGCCGACAACTACCTGAGCTATCTCGGCACCTTGCGTCCAGGCTTTCCGAAAACGGTGGGCGAGATCGGCGATCAGGGCATGCTGCTGACTTCGCCCAAGGGCGAATTCCGCCCGCATCCCAGCGTGTTCACGCGCTTCAAGGCGATGGACACGCATCCGCCGCTCACGTCGATCGGCTATACCTCCGCGAAGAAGTACGGCATGGCCGCGGTGCAGGGCGCCGTGCTCGGATTGATCGAAGAGAAACAGGTCGATGCTCTCGTCTATCCAACGCGGCCGGCGCGGCCCGAAATGATCGATCCGGAAACACCGAAGATCGTCGACCGTCCGCGCAAGCCTTCGCTGACCAGCATCGCGAACGTCACCCAGTTCCCCGACGTCATCGTTCCTGCCGGCGTCACTTCGGACAAGCTGCCCGTCACCATTTCGTTCTTCGGCCCGGCCTACAGCGAACCCCGCCTGCTGAGCTATGCCTATGCGTACGAACAGGCAACGCATCATCGCGTCTCGCCCGCGTTGACGCCGGCGTTGCCCGGAGAGAAGTTCAAATACTAGACGAGAGCCACGATGTGCTGTCTGCTAACATCGCCTTCGTTCGATGGGAGGAGACAGCACATGACCAGCCGACGTACGTTCCTGGCACAGGCATCCGCAACCCTTGCAGGCTCGATGCTGCTCGGCCAGATGCGAAATCTCCACGCCGCGGAAATGCCGCTGATGACCATGCGCAAGATCCCGTCCACCGGCGAGCCGGTGCCGGTGATCGGCATGGGCACTTCCGGTAGCTTCGAGATCCAGGCGGACGCACCCGAATACCAGGCGCTGAAGGAAGTCCTCAAGAGATTTCTCGGCAGCGGCGCCACGCTCATCGATACCGCGCCCACTTACGGCAACGCCGAAAACATTCTCGGACCGCTGCTCGCGGAAACCGGCTCGCGCAAACTCGCTTTCATCGCGACCAAGCTGTCGCGGGTGAATGGCAGGGAAGAGGGGCTCGCCCAGTTCCGCAACACGCTGAAGTCCCTGCAGACGGACAAGGTGGAGCTGCTGCAGGTTCACAACCTCGGCGATTGGAAGACACAGATCGAAGTGGCGCGACAGCTCAAGGCCGAAGGCAAAGTGAGGTACATCGGCGTCACGCACTACCAGGAGTCGGGGCAGGATGCGCTGGCCGACGTGGTGCAGGCCACCAAGCCGGATTTCCTGCAGATCAATTATTCGGTTACGCAGCGTGGCGCGGAGAAGCGCGTGTTCCCGCTTGCTCAGGAGCTGGGTGTGGCGGTGCTGACGAATCGCAATTTCGATGACGGTGCGTTGTTCGAGCGGGTGAAAGACAAGGAGCTGCCGGGTTGGGCGGCCGATTCGGGTATCACTTCGTGGGCGCAGATGTTCCTCAAGTTTGCGCTGACGCATCCGGCGGTGACGGCGGTCATTCCTGCTACTGGGAAGCCGGAGCGGCAGACGGACAACTTGAGAGCGGGATTCGGGCCGTTGCTGACCGCGGCGCAGAAGGCTGAGGTGGTTGCGTTGGTGGGGTGATCGGCGAAGAGTGGCGCTTCGCGGGCTCCTTCGTCGCGCGACGAAGGAGCGCGGGTGAAGGGTTCTTGCGCCGTCGGCGCCCGCGATAGCCAAGCTCCGATCTCCTTCCATCCGCAGCAGCGGTTAGACTTCGCCTCCATGTCCTACCCCATGCTCAGCGACCTGGTGCGCGATGTCACCGGCGCGAATCTGCCGTTGCCGCTCCCCATGTTCGGCCTCTTGGTCGCAGTCGCGCTGCTTACCACCATGTGGCTCACCGAACGCGAACTGCGGCGCTTTTATGCCGCTGGCCGCATCGGTCCCGCCCATCGACGCACGAAAACCGGCCAGCTCGATGTCGCGCCACAAGAGTTGGTGACCGGCCTTGCGGTCGCGATGGTGGTGGCCGGTATCGTCGGCGCCAGGATTTTTCACCTGCTCGAATATCCCGGGGCGTTCATTGCCGATCCCTTGGGAATGATCTTCACGCGCAGTGGCTTCACCATCTATGGCGGACTGATCTTCGGCCTGGGCGCGGGGACGATCTACGCGAAGCGGCACGGATTGCCTGTGCCCGCACTCGCAGACGCGTTGGCGCCCGCGTTGATGATGGGCTACGCCATCGGTCGCATCGGTTGCCAGGTGTCCGGCGATGGCGATTGGGGCATCGCTGCCGACATGGCGCTCAAGCCATCGTGGCTGCCGCAGTGGCTGTGGGCGCAAACGTATGAGAACAATATCGCCGGCGTGCTGATCCAGCCTCCCGGTGCTTATCCGGCGCCCATCTATGAAACCCTGATGAGCCTGGTCGCGTTCGGCATCCTGTGGAGCGTTCGCAAACATCCGTTTCGCGCGGGCTGGCTGTTTGCACTGTTCATGGTGTTGAGCGGCATCGAGCGTTTCCTGATAGAACAGATTCGCGTCAATGCGACCATCGATCTGTTGGGCCTGGCCGTGACGCAGGCGGAAATCGTCGCGGTGCTGTTCGTGATCGTGGGCGTGGTTGGTCTCGTGGTCCTCGGCAAGCGCGCCGGTGCCTAAGGAGCAGGAAATTGGACGAACCCCAAGAACCCATAGTCATTCCATACACCGAACTCTCACCCGATGCGTTGCAGGGAGTGATCGAGTCGTTCGTGCTGCGTGAGGGTACCGAGTATGGCGCGAGCGATTACTCGCTCGAACAGAAAGTCGCGCACGTGATGCGGCAACTCGAGCGCAAGGAAGCTCACGTGGTCTTCGATCCCGATTCGCAGAGCGTCAACATCGTCGTCAAGGATGTCGCTCGCGCTCGCTTCTGACCAAGGCTACCTCGCCGGAGCTTCCGCCAGCGCCTGATCGAGAATGCCGCCGTCGGCCAGGTGATCGCGAGTCACCGCATCCCAGCCGCCGAACACCTGCTGGACAGTCACGAGTTTCACTGCCGGAAACTGCGACCGATATTTCGCGGCGATGGTCTGGTTCTCCACGCGGTTGTACTTGCGCGCGATGAGATCCTGGCCGGCGTCACTGTAGAGATATTCGAGATAAGCCGTCGCAACCTGGCGCGTGCCTTTCTTGTCCACCACCTTGTCTACGACCGAGACTGGGAAGTCGGCGCGCAGGCTGATAGACGGCGTAATAGCTTCGAGCTGGCTCTTGCCGTACTCCTTCCGGATGGCTGTCACTTCGCTTTCGAAGGTGATCAGCACGTCGCCGATCTCACGTTCCACGAATGTAGTGGTCGCGCCGCGTCCTCCAGTATCGAACACAGGCACGTTGGCGAGCAGGCGGGCAACGAACTCCTTGGCCTTTGCCTGGTCACCCTTGTTGGCATCGAGAGCGTAAGCGTATGCGGCAAGGTAAGTGTAGCGGCCGTTCCCCGAGGTCTTGGGATTCGGAAACACCACTTGCACGCTGCTTGCGACCAGGTCCTTCCAGTCGTGGATCTTTTTCGGATTGCCCTGGCGCACCAGGAAGACGGGCAGCGAATAATAGGGCGATGCATTGTTAGGCAGGCGCTGCCTCCAGTTCTGCGCGATGATCCCCTGCTTGCGCAGCAGGTCGACATCGGTTTCCTGGTTGAAGGTCACCACGTCGGCGGGCAAGCCTTCCACCACGGAGCGAGCTTGCTTGGATGAGCCGCCGTGCGACTGACGGATCTTCACGTCCTCGCCGGTTTTCGCCTTCCACATGGCGACGAACGCAGGATTGAGTTCTTCGAACAGCTCACGCGACACGTCGTAAGACGCGTTGAGTATTTCGACGGCGCGGGCCGGGGTTGCGACGAACACAACGGCGGCGCAGAGAATCAGGCGAAGCAATGCAGGCATAGTGAATGCAGTATCGCCCATGGTCGCGCACAATTGCGCAAAAAAACGCCCCGGCAATCCGGGGCGTTCGCGTCCATACGCTAAAGCTTACAGCTAGTGCTTGGCGTGCACAGTGCGCTTGAGGTCGCGCGCCTGGTCATGACCAGCCTTCACTGACGAGTAAGCGCGAACCACGATATTGCGCACGCTGGCCGACAATTCGTCGTCCTTGAGCGCGGTTTCGTACTTCGCCTTGATGAAATCCTCGCCGCGTTCCACTTCGTCGACCACGCTGTCGTCGCCCTTGGTGACGCTGTCGCGGATCGAGAGGAACACACGGTGCGTGGCCGCAAGGATCGAACCGTCTTCATCCGGTTTGCCCCCGAGCGTGCGCACCTGGCCCTGCAGGTCGGTGACAACCTGGCGACGGTCGCTGGCCCAGCGCTGGAACAGTTCGCGGTGGCTGGATACTTCGGTCTTCTCCGCAGCCTCACGGTAACCATCGGCGCTGTCGAGCGTGGTTTCGATCAGTGAGTTCAGTACCTTGATATCGTGTTTCAAATTCAGTTCGGTCATGGATGAGTCCTCGCAAATTCATTCTTTACAGTTGCGGTACCTAACGCACGACTCGCGCCCAGGTTCGCTCGTACGGGCAACTAACTGTGCAACTCATGCAGGCGTCAGGAGACGGATTACGGGAAGTCCGCAGCCGTTCCACAGGGCTCACCGGTCAGCACCCGTCGTTCGCCGGTTGTTGCTGGAGCGTGTCGGAGGCCGGGGTTAATGTGCAATCCGGGTAACTTCCTCCCCGAGAGCTGCCATGATCGATGTCACACCCATACCGCCCACGCCGCCGCCTCTGCGGCCACGTCGCTCCCAACTTCTGCCCGGTCTCTTGCTGATGGTCGCGGGCGGTTATCTGCTGGCGTTGAACATGGGCTGGACCCTGCCGTTCTCAATCCGGGACTACGCGCCGCTGCCTTTCCTTGCCCTGGGTGTGTTGGGCCTGTCTTTTCCAAATCGGCATCTCAGTCGCTCCGGCGGCGCCTGGATGCTCTGCGCCGGCATCTATCTCGCCTGCGGCATGTTCAACTTCTTAGGCTTGAGCTGGGGCACAGCCTGGCCGATCTTCATCATCGGGGCGGGCCTGGGCGTCATCTTCCGGCAGGACGGTTGCGGGCGCCGCGGCCGGGTGATTCATGGGGCATGAACCAGGTAAACCCGATCGCCTGTTTTCCGTGCGATTGCTCATCGGCCTGTGGATCATCGCCAATGGCCTGATCCTGCTCGCAGGTAACCTCGGCTGGATCGATGCGCGCCCGGTGATCAAATTCCTTTGGCCGCTGATCCTGGTGTTCCTCGGCATCGGCATGCTGTCCCAGACCGACAAGCGCAACGGCCAGCAGTCCGGCTGGGTGTTGATCATCGTCGGCCTGTGGGTCTTCGCCGGCAAACTCTCGTGGATCCACATCGGTCTTTGGGACCTGTTCTTCCCCGCGCTGCTGCTGTTCATTGGCGCCGTGCTCGTGAGGCGAGCTTTTTCCGCGCCTAAACCATCGGCGACGACAGGCGAGGATCACGCAGAGTACGTGCGTTCGTTCGCCGTCATGTCCGGAAGCGAATTGCGGCCGGCATCGCGACCGTTTCGCGGCGCCGATCTCAGCGCTGTCATGGCGGGCATCAAGCTCGACCTGACCGACGCCCGCACCGAAGGCGATACCGCGACCATCGAAGTGTTCGCATTCTGGGGAGGAATGGAAATCCATGTGCCGCCGGACTGGACCGTGACGAGCAAGGTGACTTCTTTCATGGGGGGCTTCATCGACAAGCGCCGGCCGACAGTGGCAGTGCCCACGCGGACCCTGGTGATCGATGGCGTCATCATCATGAGCGGCATCGAGATCAAGAATTAAGAGCGCGGCGCGCTCGTCTCGAATCCACCATGCATCCCATTCTCAAGCGCCGCAGTCGACTGGTCCTGTACCTGAGCGTGTGGGTCACGTTCGGCATATTGATTGCCGTGGTGATGATGTTCGGTGGGCAGGCGCCGCCGGATTGGGCTTTCATGTTTGCGGTGCCGCTGGCCGTGGTCCTGGGACTGCAATCGCTGTCGTTCTGGTACCTGGTGCAATCGATGCCGCCGGGCGAAACGCCGGTGGTGCGCATGTCGCTCACTTGGTTCGCCGCCGGCATGATTTCTTTGGTGGTGTGGCTGGCCATTGCCTACGCGTGGTCGCGCTTCCTGTTGCCGGCTGGCACTCAGTATCCGGTGTCTGCGCTCGGCGCGCTGCCGCTGCTGATTTTCGCGGGTGCGATCGGGATTCTGCTGGCCGTGCTTGGGCACTATCTCGCGGGGGCGTTCCAGCGATCACGCAGCGCGGAACGTAAAGCACTTGAATTGCAGGTGCTGGCGCGCGAGGCTGAACTCAAGTCGCTGCGGGCGCAGCTCGATCCGCACTTTCTGTTCAACAGTTTGAATTCGGTGGCGGCGCTGATCGGCAACGATACGAAAGCGGCGCGACAGATGTGTTTCCTGATGGCGCAGTTTTTTCGCAAGAGCCTGACGCTCGCGCGCGAGCAGTCGATTCCCTTGTCGGAGGAGATCTCGCTGGTGGAAACTTTCCTCGCCATCGAACGGGTGCGTTTCGGCGACCGGCTGCGAACGAAGTTCGACGTGAGCGAAGACGCCATGAATGTGCTCGTGCCGCCGCTCGTGTTGCAGCCTTTGGTCGAAAACGCCGTGCATCACGGCGTGGCCCACCTGCTGGAAGGCGGTGAAGTAAAAGTTCAGGCGCGGCGTCGCGAAGGGCTGGTCGAGCTGATCGTCGAGAATCCGTGCGATCCGGAGCGGCCACCATCGCGCGGCACCGGCATGGGACTTGCGAATGTCCGCGCCCGAATCGAAACGCTGAGCGGCCATCGCGCAAGCGTGGATGTCGATGCGACTGAAACCAATTTTCGCGTGTCGATACTGTTACCGGCTGTTCAGGATGAGAGGTAATTCAAGGTGCGCGCTCTGATCGTCGACGATGAAACGCTGGCCCGGTCCATCCTGATCGAACATCTCGCGGCCGTGCCCGACCTGGAAGTGATCGGCCAGGCCGCCAATGGCTTCGAAGCCGTCAAGCTCGCGGAAGAACAGAATCCCGATCTCATCTTCCTCGACATCCAGATGCCGAAGCTGTCCGGCTTCGAAGTGCTGGAACTGCTCGGCGAACGCGCGCCGGCGGTGATCTTCACAACTGCGTTCGATGAGTTCGCGCTGCGTGCATTCGAAGTACACGCCGTCGATTATCTATTGAAGCCGGTGGAACCTCCGCGTCTCGCGGCGGCAGTGGAGCGTGCACGCCAGCGTCTCGCCAATCGCACGCCGCCACCGTCGGCTGAACAGCTGTCGGTATCGGCGCGGCCGCCCGGTAAAACGCTGGAACGAATCCTGATCCGCCATGAAGGCCGCGTACACGTGCTGCCGCTCGAACGCATCGATTTCGTCGAGGCGCAGGATGACTATCTCTCGTTCGCATGCAACGGCAAGCGCCTGCGCAAGCAGCAGACCATGAGCGATCTGGAAGCGCAGCTCGATCCCACGCGTTTCATCCGCATCCATCGCTCGTTCATATTGAATATCGAGCGGCTCGCCCGCATCGATCTGTACGGCAAGGACAGCTGGCTCGCGATTCTCACCGACGGCAGCAAGCTGCCGATGTCGCGCACCGGGCACGCGAAGTTGAAAGAGCTGATCGGATGACAGCGCCGACCTGTGGTGATTTTACGAGGAGCAACCCATGAGCGAATTTCAATCCCGTTCCGAAGAGTTCCAGTTCAGCGGCGACAGCCTGCTGAGCAAGATCAAAGACATCGTACGTGCCGGCAACGTGCGTCGCGTACTCATCAAGAACGAAGACGGACGCGTGCTGATCGATGTGCCGCTGACCATCGGCGTGGTCGGTACGCTGCTCGCGCCGCAGCTCGCGGCGATCGGTGCCATCGCCGCGCTGGTGTTGAAGGGATCCATCGTTATAGAGAAAGTAGTCGAGGCGTCGCCGCCCACGGTGGTGTGAGGAGAGGGTGAGGAGTCTCTCGCAAAGGGCGCAAAGCGCCAAGGTAAGAGAAAACCCGGGACCGGTCCGGACCCGATTCCGAACTATTTATTTTTCTTACCTTGGCGTGCTTTGCGCCCTTTGCGAGAGACTCTTCACTTCCGCCTATCCCCAAACAGCAGCGGCTTGATCACCGCATCCGCTGCAACGAACAGCGCCGGATCGACGGCCAGTCCCGATGCCTGCGCATTTTCATCCAGCTGTTCCGGCCGGGTCGCGCCGACGATGGCGGAGGCGACGTTCGGTTCGCGCAGCACCCAGGCCAGTGCGAACTGCGCCATCGAAATACCTGCCTGCTGCGCGAGCGGCTTGAGCTGCTGAACCGCTGTCAGCACTTCCGGTCGCATCCAGTTCCTGATGAATGCTCCCATGGTTGCATGAGCGGCGCGTGAATCGGCGGGCGGTGCGGAATCGGGCGGATACTTTCCCGTCAACACGCCTTGTGCGAGCGGCGACCAGACGATCTGCGAAATCCCCTGTTCGCGCGACAACGGCAGCACGGTTTTTTCGGGCCGGCGCCACAGCAGCGAATACTCCGGCTGGCTCGACACGAAGCGCTCCACGTCGGGAATTTCCAAGGCCTTGGCGAGACAGTGCGGCGGCCATTCGCTGAAACCGAGGTAGCGCACCTTGCCTTGTCGCACCACTTCGGTGAGTGCGTGCAATGTTTCTTCCAACGGTGTCGCAATGTCGTAGCGATGACATTGGTACAGATCGACGTAGTCGACGCGTAGCCGCGCGAGCGACGCATCGAGCTGTTTGAAAACCTGGGCGCGCGACAAACCTTTATCGATGGCGCTCATGGGCGCGAACAGTTTCGTCGCGAGGATATAGCGGTCCCGCGGTATACCCGCCAGCGCCTCACCCAGCAACGATTCCGCCGCGCCACGGCCGTCTGCATTGGCCGTGTCGAACAGGTTGATGCCGAGGTCCAGGGCGCGGCCTATGCAAGCCAGCGCGCGATCGCGATCCACCCCGGTGCCGTATGTCAACCAGGTGCCGAGAGAAATTTCGGACACGAGCAGGTCGCTCGCGCCGAGTTTGCGGTAGTTCATCGAAGCGGTATCGGGAGCGGGTCGGGAGAGTGACTGTCGAATATCGAATGGAAAGAACGGCCTGCGCCGCGCATAGCATTAACGTAATCCGTGGCGGATTGAAAGCTCGCGGGAGTTGAAAAAATTTTGCCAAAAATCTGCTGCTAAAACACCACTCCCCAGCCGTCTCGCCAGACGTATACTTCGCGACTTTTGCGCGACCGACTATGTGGTTCAAGAATCTGTTCGTGTACCGGCTGCCTGCCGGCTGGTCGATGTCGTCCGTGGAACTCGAGGCGCAGCTGTCGCAACGCACGCTGCTGCCGTGCGGCGCCTTCGACATGGAGAGCCGCGGCTGGGTATTTCCTTCGGGCATCCAGCGCCTGGTGCACAGTCTCAACGGCCATCACCTGATTGCGCTGGGCGTGGATCAGAAACTGTTGCCCGGTTCGATCATCAAGCAGGTCGCCACCGAGCGCGCCGTGGAAATGGAACGCGACCAGGGCTTCCCCGTCGGTCGTCGCCAGATGCGCGAACTGCGCGATAGAGTCACAGAAGAGCTGCGTGCGCGCGCCTTCACGCGCAAGCGCATGACACGTGCGTGGATCGATCCCAAGAACGGTTGGTTCGTCATCGACACATCCGGCGGCTCGCGCGCCGATGAAGTGGTCGAGACGATGCGTGCGACGCTCGGCACGTTCGGCGTGCAGTTTCTCGAGACCGAACAATCGCCACAGACTTCGATGGCGACATGGCTGAATCACGGCGACGCGCCGTCGCGTTTCATCATCGACGAAGACCTGGAACTGCAGGCCATCGACCAGAGCAAAGCCACTGTGCGCTATTCGCGCCACACGCTGGATGGCAAGGAGATCCGCGCGCACTTGTCTTCAGGCAAGTACGTGACCAAGCTCGGGCTGACCTGGAACGACCGCGTATCGTTCGTGCTCACCGACAAGCTGCAGATCAAGCGGGTGAAGTTCCTGCACATCGACAAGGAGAGTGCGGAAGGTGAATCGTCGCTGTCGAACGATGAGCAGTTCGATATAGATTTCACCTTGATGGCGGGCGAGCTGACGCAGTTGCTCGCCGATCTCACCGAGGTGCTGGGTGGGGAAGCGAAGGAGCTGCCGCAAGCCGCCGCTGCTTGATCCCTGCCTCTCTTTATCGATTCGGCGCCGGCGACAGCGGTTGCCCCGCCCACCGGATCACCGCGACGAACACGTCCTGCTCGCGGCGCTGCTTGCGCATCAGGTCGAGCAGCTCGGTAGCGAAGCGGTCCTTCTCCGTCTGTCCCGTGATGATCGCGCCAGCGGCATCGTGCTGGTAGCGGGCGTTCACGATGCGCTGTTCCACTTTCGCGGTCTCGACACTGTCCGTTGCCGCAAGGCGCTGCATGATGCCGAGGCCCATGCTCTCGGCGACATAAGTATCGCTGCGCTGGAGCACGCTGCCCACCAGCAGGCAACGTGCCGCTACCAGCCTGTCGACGAGACGACGCGAGCTGCAGCTCTCGGAAATCGGCTGCAGCGCCGGCAGCGCCACGCGGGAAAGCAATCCGACGCTGTCGTTCAGCGCATCCGACAGCGGCGTCTTGGGCGCCGACGGTGGTTTGTTTGCTGGTGGATTGGTGCGAGCTCTTTCCGCCAGCGCAGTGCTGAGTTTCACGATCAGGCCGTTCCAACCCAGGTCGATACGCTGGCTGCGGGCGATGGCCTCGAGAATCTGATCTGCCTCAGCCACATTGCCACGCTGAGTGGCGCGGTTCAGGGGGCCGAGCCAGACGGCGCCGTTGGTCGGATCGAGTTTGCGAAATTGCGCTTCCAGGGGTTCGGGCTGGCAGCCCGACGCGCCGGAGCAGATCTGCATCAGGATCCACAATGCATCGGCGCGTTCCGGTGCGCGTTTGACGGCGAGTTGCGCCATCGCCAGCCCTTGTGCCGGATCGCGATGGTCGATGTACTGGCGCAGCGCTTCGGCCAGCAACAGGTCGGTACTCGCCGTCGGGCCGGTTTTCTTCGGCGAGGACGCGCAGCCCTGCAACAGCAGGGGCACGATTGAGAAGACAACGAGCAGCAGCGCGGCGCGGCCCGAAGTCCGTTCAGGTTGGCGATGGGTAGGTGAGCGGGCGAAGCAGTTTTTCATAACCGTCCTAGTGTAGCGGCTTCCGCCGCTGCGCAGGCGTGAGCCGGAATGTTCACTTGGATTCGCTCTCCTATTCACCAGGGGTTCACCCGCGGGAACCGATGATGTAAGCAACCGTTACTCCGGTGCACCCCATGCGTATCGCCACCTGCTGCTTGCTCCTGCTCACTTCGGCGCCGCTGCTCGCTGCGGAGCCGGTTCCCATCGTGGAAGAGCAGGGCATGGAGCCGGCTGTCGAATCTTCCCAGGTCGAGCCCTCGCGCGCCGAGTCTTCCGGCAAGGATGCGCCAAGCCGCGTCGCCCGCCTGAGCCTCACCCAGGGCGAAGTGTCGTTGGCGCCTGCCGGTTCGGATGAATGGGCCGACGCGGTGTTGAACCGGCCGCTCACCAGCGGCGATCGCGTCTGGGTAGACCGCGATGCGCGCGCCGAGTTTCAGGTGGGATCGGCGATCGTGCACCTCGACCAGAATTCCGGCTTCTCCTTCGAGCAGCTCGACGACGACGCGATGCGCATGAGCCTGACCGATGGCGCGGCGACAGTCCGGGTACGTCGCAAGCTCGATGGCGAAACCATCGTCGTCGAGACGCCCAATGCCAGTGTCGCGCTGTTGCATCCCGGCGAGTACCACATCGAAGTGAACGAAGCAGGCGATGCGACTGTCGTGAAGGTGCGCAGTGGCGAAGCTGCAGTAACGGGTGAGAAGGATGCTTTCGTCGTCCGCGCCACCGAATCCGGAACGTTCAAGGGAGCCAAGGAACTCACCGCGGATATCTCGGCGCTCGGCCAGCGGACGGCATTCGAGAGTTGGGCGAACGACCGCGAGCGTCGCGAGGAAAGTTCGGCATCCTCGCGCTATGTATCGCGAGACGTGGTCGGCTACGAGGATCTCGACGACGATGGCGACTGGGTCAGCGAACCCGAATACGGTTACGTGTGGACGCCCCGTCATGTGTACGCCGGTTGGGCTCCTTATCGCGACGGCCGTTGGGCATGGGTCGCGCCGTGGGGTTGGACCTGGGTCGACAACGCACGCTGGGGCTTCGCGCCGTTTCATTACGGCCGTTGGGCATACTCGCGCAGCCGATGGTGCTGGGTCCCCGGGCCTCGTCACGTGCGCGCGATCTATGCTCCAGCGCTCGTGGGTTGGGTCGGCAGTCCGGGCGTCAATGTCTCGGTGGGATTCGGCAGCGGCGTGGGTTGGTATCCGCTCGGCCCGCGCGAAGTCTACGTTCCCGGCTACTGGCATTCGCGCCGCTACATCCACAACGTCAACTTCGCCAACACGGTGATCGTCAACAACCGTTACATCAACGATGCCTATCGCGGACGTCGCGACCATCTCGACTACCGTTATCGCAGCCGGCCCAATGCGGTCACGGTCGTACCGCGAAATTCGTTCGCCGGCGGCCGGCAGGTGAGCGCCCAGCTGACCAAAGTCCCACAACGCGACTTGCGTCGCTGGCACCAGGACTCGCGCCCACCAGCCATCGCGCCGGATCGTGGCAGTATGTTCGCTGGCAATCATTCGATACCGAGTAACGATCGGAACGCGCGTTTCGCCCGGGCGCAGCGCGAAGAGTCACGTAACCGTGGCTCTGCTCCTGCGGGTAGAGTCACGCAGTGGCGTGATGGCGGTAGTTATCGCAATCGATCCAACAATGATTCGGCGCGCGACAATGCGGCCGCATTCGCACCTTCCAGTCCGCGCGAATCGTCTCAGCGCAATACGTGGCGGACGAGTCCGATCGAACGCTCGCCGCGAGTCGAGAGTTCACCGCGTCCTTCATTCGACAGCTTGCAGCGCGGCTCACGCGACAACGGATTCTCTCCACGTTACGAGCGACAGCGCGAAGCGCGTCAGTCCGAACCCCGACGCTCCGAGCCTCGCCGATCCGAACCGCGCGTGCAGGCAGCACCTGCGCAAGAAACATCGCGGCCGGCGCCACAGCAGCAACAGGCAGCTCCACGGCAGTGGCGTGGCGATGGCAATCGTGGTGGCGACGGTGGCAATCGCGGCAGCAGCGCCCACAACTCCAATCGCAACGCGAATCGCCAGAGCCAGAAGTAACTCCGACTCCGGCCCTATCTTTCTTCTCAGCGTGCTCCGCGTGCTCTGCGAGAGATATTCCTGAGAACGCTGCACCATTGCAGGCGCTATCGATGGGCGGTGGGCCAGACCGGAAATTTCTCGCGGAGCACACGGAGCACGCTGAGAAGAAGGGGCGATTGGCAGGATTCGGAAGGCGGATCCGGTCGTTTACTTCTGCCTCGGCGAGAAACTCTTCGCCAGTTACCGATAACCCTTCGCCTGCAGCGAAAACAGGTGCGCATAGTGTCCGTTGATCTGCATCAACTCTTCGTGGCTGCCGCGTTCGATGATGCGGCCGTCCTGCAGGACGATGATCTGGTCGGCCATGCGCACGGTGGAGAAGCGATGCGAGATCAGGATGGCGATGCGTCCCTGAGTCAGTGAGCGGAAGTGTTCGAAAATAGTGGCTTCCGCTGCCGCATCCATCGCCGCGGTAGGTTCGTCGAGCACGAGAATGTCGGCGCGCGATCGCATGAATGCACGCGCCAATGCGACCTTCTGCCACTGGCCACCCGACAGCTCGCGACCGTCGTTGAACCATTTGCCCAGCGGCGTGTGATAGCCCTTGGGGAGCGTGTCGACGATCGAGGTGACCATGCCTTTCTCACCGGCATCGCGCCACAGCGCTTCGTCATCGAAATGCAGCACATCGCCGGCGCCGATGTTTTCACCCAGCATCAACTGGTAGCGCGCGAAATCCTGAAAGATCACCCCGATGCGATCGCGCAGCGCGCCTTCTTCCCACTCGCGCAGGTCCTGTCCGTCGAGCAGGATGCGGCCGGTGCTCGGCTGATAGAGACGCGTCAGCAACTTGATCAGCGTGGTCTTGCCTGAACCGTTCTCGCCCACCAGCGCCAGCGATTCGCCGGGCCGGATGTGCAGGTCGACATTGCTCAACGTAGGCGTTTCCGCGCCCGGATAGGAAAAGCTCACGTTCTCGAAGCGGATGCCATCGTCGGGCACCGGTCCGCGCAAGCTGCGGCCATCGTTATTCCCGAGCGGTGTTTCCAGGTATTCGTACAGCGTCGACAGGTACAGGTTGTCCTCGTACATGCCGCCCACGGCCGAGAGAATGGCTGACACCGCCGACTGTCCCTGCCGGAACAGCATCAGGTACATGGTCATCTGGCCCAGCGTGATCCGCGTGCCGATGGCGGCGAGCGCGATCCATCCATAGGCGGCATACAGGGTGACGGTGCCGACCAGTCCGAGGAAGAATCCCCAGGTATCGCGACGGATGGTGAGATTGCGATCCTCCTGGTACAGCTTGCGGAAGATCGCGCGATAGCGCTCCAGGAACAGCGGCCCGAGTCCGAACAGCTTCACTTCCTTCACATGGTCTTCACGCGCCAGCACCGTTTCCAGGTAGAGCTGCATGCGCGTTTCCGGCGACCGCCACAGGAACAGCCGGAAGGCATCGCCGGAGAATTTCGCTTCGGCGAGAAAGGCAGGCAGGCCCGCGACGATCAGCACCACCACCGCCCATGGCGAAAATTTGACCAGCAGGGTGCCGTAGCTGAGTAGGGAAATGCCGTTCTGTGCGAGCCCGAACGTGCGCATCACCAGCGACAGGGGCCGGCTCGACGCCTCGCGCCGCGCGCGGGTGAGCTTGTCGTAGAAGTCCGAGTTCTCGAAATGCGTGAGATCCAGCTGCAGCGCCTTTTCCAGGATCATGACGTTGACGCGCTGGCCGAGCTGCGCACGCAGCAACGATTGGCACAACGAAATGCCGCGCTGTGCGCCGGCCAGCGCCGCGACCAGCAATCCTTCGCCCACGACCAGCATCAGCGCGTGTGTCGGCAACGGACTTCCTGGAACGTGTGTGCGCATCGCGGCCACGACGGCATCGACGATCAGTGCGCCGACATAAGCGATCGCCGCAGGCAACGCTCCTGCTACGAGGGTGAGCAAGGCGAACGCGATGCTCAGCGTGCGACTGGTGGTCCACACCAGCTCCAGTGCGCGCCTGCTGTAACCGAAGACGCCGAGAAATCCTCGCGACAGTTCGGTCGCGGAGCGGGGAGGTCGACGTCGGGGATTCAAGCGGCAAACCTTGGGTGAGATGCGGCACCGAAGTCTGGGGGCGCATCCGGCCCACTGCAACTGTAACCAACCGTTTCCAGTGACGCCGCGCTGCGTGCAGTGCGGTTGATTTGTCAGGAGGGGCGGATGAGAATCGGCGCGACTCAAGCGCCTCAGCGTGAACAAACTCCAACGATGAGCGAATCGAAAAACAGCGACAAAGACGACCTGGCCGGCGAGCCCTCATCGCCTGCCGCCGAAGGCGCGCCCAAGGAAGCGAAAAGCTCGGGCCGCGTCGCGTTCGATGCGCGGGGCAATCCGATCTGGGAATGGCAACTGGAGACGGGGGTCTACAGTCGCGATGTGTCCACGCAGAAGTTACAGAAGCTCAACCTGGGCGACCTGTCGATTGCCGAAACAGCCATCCAGAAACGCCCGGCGGGCCTTGCTGAGTTGGCCAAGGCCAAGACGCCGCCCATGCCCGGTGGCGGATCCAATCCCTACGACACGTCGACCCGTCCCGATCCTTCGGGCAATCCTTACGACAATGCGCGGGCGCTGGCCAACAAGATCAAGGAGGTTGAAGGTCTGCCGTCGAAGCCTGTCGCGCCGGTAGTCCGCAAACCTGCGCCGCCTCCGCCGCCGAAAGAATCCGTTCTCAGCCGGCTCGACCAGTGGTTCAAGGACAAACGTCGTCCGAAAGACGACTCCGAGGATTACGAATAGCGTTCAGCCGGCGGCCAACCGCTCCGGCCCATGAGACTGTGTCTGCGACTCATCTGGAATGCGACGCCGCAGAACCTGGACCACTGTCAGCACATCCTGGATGGTCCGGGCGCGCTCCACTCTTCTCGCGTCGTACTTGATGGTGGTGCGGCATCGCGCATTCGCATCCAGGACGATGACGAACGGTGAGTTCAGGCCTTCGATCTTCACCGCCAGGGTCCGTTCGGCCAGGTCGATCACCGGGCCCACATCGTCATCCAGGACCACTTTCGCACTGTCGGCGCCTGCATAGTCCAGCCAGCTCGGCGCTGCTTCGTCGTCGCCCAGCTTGATCGGCTTCACGCCCAAGGCGGCGAAGTCATCCGCCAGCAGCGTGATGAAGCCTTCCGGCGTACTCGGGTGCGGCGCGAAATCTTCGGGATTCGAGAACAGCACGGCCCATTGGCCATCCAGCCATTTCCGGAGTCGGACTTTGCCGGCCGCGGCATCCGAATGTCTGAGAGCAAGTGTTGCCATGGGTCCTCCGGAAGAGATGAGTCGGCAAGGTGAGCCGGCGATAGCCGGCCGGCACACCCTCCAAGCAAAGCGCGCAGTCATCAGGGCGCGTAGATCTGGTCGAAAATTCCGCCGTCGGCGAAGTGATCCTTCTGCGCGCGGGTCCAGCCGCCGAAATCCTGGATGGTCACCAGTTCGATTTTCGCGAACTGTTTCGAATACTTCGCGGCCACCGTCGGATCGATGGGGCGATAGAAGTTCTTGGCGATGATTTCCTGCGCCTCCGGGCTGTACAGGTGATTGAGGTACTCGGTCGCCACATCGCGCGTGCCGCGCTTGAGCACTACCTTGTCCACTACCGCAACCGGCGGCTCGGCGAGGATGCTCAGCGAAGGATTCACGATTTCGACCTTGTCGGCGCCCAGTTCCTTGATGGACAGGAACGCTTCGTTCTCCCAGGCGATCAGCACATCGCCGATACCGCGCTGGGCAAACGTCGTGGTGGAGCCGCGCGCGCCCGAGTCGAGCACCGGCACGTTCTTGTAGAGCTTGGCGGTGAATGCCTTCGCGGTCGCATCGGAACCGCCGGGCTGCTTCTTCGCCCAGGCCCAGGCGGCGAGATAGTTCCAGCGCGCGCCGCCCGAAGTCTTCGGGTTCGGCGTGATGACTTCGATACCCGGCTTGACCAGGTCGCTCCAGTCCTTGATGCCTTTCGGATTGCCCTTGCGCACCAGGAACACGATGGTCGAGGTGTAGGGCGAACTGTTGTGCGGCAGGCGCGATTGCCAGTTGACCGGCAGCAGCTTGCCGTTGGTGACCAGCGCATCGATATCGCCTGCGAGTGCCAGCGTCACAACGTCGGCTGGCAAGCCGTCGATCACAGTGCGGGCCTGCTTGCCCGAGCCGCCGTGCGACTGCTTGATCTCCACATCGTTACCGGACTTGGCTTTCCAGTACTTGATGAAGGACTTGTTGTAGTCCTCGTATAGCTCGCGCGTCGGGTCGTAGGACACATTCAACAGCGTAGTGGTCTCTGCATGCACGGGCGCCGCGCCGACAGCAAGTGCGAGGGCCAGTGCAGCAGTCAGGGGAGCAAGCAGGGAGCGCAGGCGAAAAGGATTCGGGAAACTCATTTTGGTTCTTGAACTCACTGTGGGAATGGGGCGTCAGTGCCGCAGGGGGCATCCTAAAACGATGGTAGTGAAGGATCAGTCGAAGGCCGGTTACAAATCGGGTTGATTTGCCCCGCCGCCCGTCGTTGGCATTCACGCTGCCCGCGGATTGTGACGGAACGATGAAGGTCCTCAACTTCTACCCGCCGCGGCGCTCCCGTAACCGCTTTGTCACGGCCGCGCGACTGATCGCTCACTCGTCTGTGCCTAGCATGCGCACAGTCGGCTCACCTGGGCCGCGCGACGATCAGAATAATTTGGGAGATGTATGCGTTCTTCATATACGGATTTCTCGCTGGGCCTGGCGGCAGCGGTGGCGACAGTGCTGGCTGCGGTAGCGGCCCCCAGCGCCCAGGCTGCGGAGGCTCGCGATAGCGCCAAGGCGGATGGCCTGGAAAACATCATCGTGACGGCGCGCCGTCGCGAGGAACAGGTCCAGGAAGTGCCGCTCGCCATCTCGGTGCTGAATTCCGCAGCCATCGAATCCACCGGCACCTTCAACGTCGGCAAGCTCAACCAGCTGCAGCCGTCGATCCAGTTCTATTCCAGCAATCCGCGTAACTCGGCTGCGAATATCCGCGGCCTCGGTGCGCCATTCGGCTTGACCAACGATGGCATCGAACAGGGCGTCGGCCTGTACGTAGACCAGGTGTACCACGCACGCAGCGCCTCGGCGGTCATCGACTTCCTCGATGTCGACCAGGTCGAAGTGCTGCGCGGACCGCAGGGCACCCTGTATGGCAAGAACACTACGGCCGGTGCGATCAACATTACTTCGCGCAAACCGAGTTTCACACCCGAAGGCCGCGGCGAACTGACGTATGGCAACTACGGTTTCGTGCAGGCCCGCGGCTCGGTGTCCGGACCGCTGATCGATGACAAGCTGGCGTATCGTCTCGGCACGTCGTTCACTTCGCGCGACGGCACTACCTATAACGTTACGACCGGCAAGCACATCAACGAGCAGGACAACCTGGGATTCAAGGGAACGCTGCTGTTGCGTGCTTCCGATGCGCTCGACCTGACACTGTCGGGTGACTACAGCCGCCAGGAACCGCTGGGATTCGGCCAGTACTATGTGCGCACCGGTTCCACGCAGCGTCCGCTCAACAGGCAATACGCGGGCCTCGCTGCGGCGTCGGGAAACTATGTTCCGCCCAGCTTCAATGCTTTCGATCGGAAGACGGACCTGGATGCCGACATGCGCGCCAACACCACGGTGGGCGGCGTTTCGCTGCTCGCCGAATGGGATGTGGGCCCCGGCACGCTGACTTCGGTTTCCGCCTGGCGCCTGTGGGATTGGGATCCGGCGAACGATCGCGACTTCATCGGCCTGCCCATTACCACGATCTCGCAGAACCCCTCGAAGCAGCGGCAGTGGTCGCAGGAAGTGCGCTACTCGGCTTCCGGTGAAAAGATCGACTATGTCGTCGGCGTCTATGCGTTCTACCAGACCATCGATACTGCAGGCGTGCAGGAGCAGGGAACGGAGGCGAGCCGCTGGCTGCTCAGTGGAGCGAACGCCACCAATCCCGCGATTCTCAACGGGCTGCGCGCCGAGAACGACATCGGCTTGAAGAACACCAGCCTCGCGACCTTCGGCCAGCTCACCTGGCATGTCGGTGAGAAGCTGCGCCTGCAGCCGGGCTTGCGCGTCAACTACGACAAGAAGGATGGCAAATATATCGCCACCGTCACCAATGGGACGAACACGCCTCTGACTACCGCGCAGCTCGGCGTGCTCGCGCCGCAAAGCTACGAGCCACAGTTCAGCGACACCAACGTCTCGGGCGACTTCACCGTGTCGTACGACGTGGCCGCGAACGTGCTCGGTTATGCGACGTATGCGCGCTCGTTCAAGTCCGGCGGCATCAACCTGTCGGGCCTGCCGCTCGATGCCAACAACGCGCCGATCCTGGCCGTGCAGACGGTCAAGCCGGAAAAGGTCAATCACTACGAAGCGGGCTTGAAGACACAGTGGTTCGATCGCCTGGTCACGGCGAATTTCGCGGGCTTCTGGACCGAGATTTCCGACTACCAGGCAACGGTGACGAACAGCCAGGCGAATGTCATTCGCGGCTATCTCGCCAATGCCGACAAAGTTCGCGTACGCGGTCTCGAAGTGGATCTCTCGGTGCGGCCGAGCGACCGGGTCAATCTATATGTGAACAGCGCGTTCACCGATCACGAGTACGAAAGTTTTCCCGATGCGCCTTGCCCGCCTGAGCTATCGGGTGGAACCGCAGCTACGGCCGCGAATCCGGCGAGTGCGCCCGGCACGCCCGGTGGATTCAGTCCGCCTTCCTGCGACATTTCCGGCCAATGGCTGCCGGGAATTTCCAAGGTGGCGCTGTCGTACGGCCTGGATTACACCTTGCCGACACAATTGTTCGGATTGGTCGGTAGCGCCTACGCCGGGTTCGACGGCAGCTATCGTTCTAAATTCTCGTCCAATGCTTCGCGTTCTATCTACACGGATATAGACGCCTATTCGCTTGCCAACTTCCGTGCGGGCTTCCGTACGGATCGCGGCTGGGATGTCTATGCCTGGGTGCGCAATGCCTTCGACGAGGAGTATTTCGATTTCCTGTCGACGCAATCGGGCAGCACCGGATTGGTCGTGGGCCAGCCCGCGGATCCGCGCACTTATGGACTGACGGTGAAAGCATCGTTCTAGACTTCGGTCCGGGATGGGAAAAAAAGAAGGGCTGCCGTGAGGCGGCCCTTTTTTCTTCGCCTGCTGTTTCGCCTGTCGCTGAACACAATCCCGGCGATTGCAGCGAGCGTCGCCGCTATCGCCCGCCATTGCCACGTCTGCTGCGCACTGCAATGGATACAAGCATCGTAAACGCGCAAGGGATTAAGCATTCAACGGTCTTGCGGTCGATTGCTTTCCAGCGATGCGTCACTACACTGCCTGCGTTTTGCGTAACAAGGGCGGGTGCGACCATGACGAAGCAAAGGAATCATCACGATTGGCGCGCGGCCTGCGCCATCACCCTGCTCGCATCGAGTGCTGCGGGCGCTGCAGATCTCGCCAACTTCGTTGTAGATCTCTACGGCGGCGATGGCATCAAGCTATCGCCGGTGACGCCGGTCCTCAACGCGGAGCGGCATGTCCCGCATTTCACTGCCGAGTCGCTGGAGCAATTAGGCAAACTCAATTCAGCCGTCGTGTCCGGCATGGGCACCTTCGCGTTCAACTCGACAGTGACCGGCATTACGTTCGACATCGCCACCGGCGTGCCGGTGGAAACCGAGAATAGTCTCGGACCGCTGCTCGCCGAGCGCGCGACGACTCTGGGGAAAGGCAAGGTCGACCTCGCCTTCGGCTATTCCCACATCCAGTACGATCGGCTGGACGGTCGAAAACTGGATCGCCTGGTGCTCGACCTGCCGCATGACGATTGCTGCACGAACGGCATCGCGCCACCGCCGGATGGCGTGCTGAGTGGATTCGAGACGGACCTGGTGCGCGTCACGGTCAACAGCAAACTCAATTTCGATGTGTTCGGCCTGTTCGCCAACTACGGCGTCACCGATCGCTGGGATATAGGCATCGTGGTGCCGGTGATCAGGGTCGAAGCCCGCGCCAGCGCACATGCCGAAGTGCTTAATCTCTCCGGCGTCGGCATTCACTCGTTCTTCACACAGACCGAACTTGCGAACTCCCGCACCGGCGGCACCAAGACGGGATTCGGTGACGTCATCCTGCGCACCAAGTACAACGTTGTGCGCGATGCGGGTGGCGTGCCGGACATTGCGCTGCTGGCCCAAGTGACGACGCCTACTGGCGATGAAGACAATCTGCTCGGTACCGGCGAGACCAAGTACAAGGGCGGCGTGATTGCATCGAAGCACTACGGAGCGTTCGCGCCGCACCTGAACGTTGCTTACGAAACCACTACCGGTGAAGACGAAGCGGACAACATGACTTACGCGGCGGGCTTCGATATTCGCGCCTCGAACAGTCTCACGCTAGGCGCGGATGTCCTGGGTCGCTGGAACCCCGACCAGGAGGAAGTCGATGACAACGTCGTGGATTTCGCGCTGTCCGGCAAATGGAATCCGTTCAAGGGCGCCAACGTGCCGCTGAACGCCTATGTCATCGTACCCGTCAACAAAGACCACGGATTGCGCGCGGACGTGATCTACGGGGTTGGGTTTGACGTGGTGCTCTGAGCGCAGCGAGCGTCTTACTCTCTACCTCTCCCGAAACCGGGAGAGGTAAACATTCAGAGCGCTACTTGCAGCGCCTGAATCGCCGGTTATAACTCTTCCACTCCGACCCCGCCGCCGTCTTGCCGCGCATCTGCACCATGCTCTGCCCATCCGCGGAGAACTCGCCGAACTCGGTGACCATGGCGCCGAGCGTCTTGTCGGTCCAATTCATGGTGATGGTGTCGTCGTTGCGCTGGTAGCGTTCGACCGGATACTTGATGACGCGGCCGCCGCCGATGTCGAATGCATAAGTCGACGCCGCGAAATCCAGGCCGAGGCCGTCGCTGCACCAGCTGCCTAGCAAGCTAGGTTCGGGCGCCGGTGCGGCGGCTACAGGAGTTGGGATCGGCGCAACCGCAGGCGGCGTAGCGGGTAGTGACGTGGTCACCGCTGGAGCAATCGCAGCCGGGGCCGGAGCACTGGCGACCGCAACCGATGTCGAAGGCGCAGGCGCCGCCTTAGGCTCCGGCCGAACGGCCGCAGCCGCATCGATCTCAGTCAATAACTGCGCGAAGCGCGCATCGTCCTTCTGAAATGCCATCCCTGCGCGCGCCAGTTGTCGTGCGTTGTCTAGATTGCCGGCTTTGAGCGCGGCGCGTGCAGATCCCGCATACCCGTCAACCAGCATCGTGGGCGCCTGGCGCGTGACGAATGCATCGTCCTTGCTTCCGATCGCTTGAAGTTCGCCCAGCGTCTTGCGGGCGCGATCGAACTGTCTCGACTTGATCTCGTGATCGAAGCGCTGCCGGGTGGCGTCGAGTTTCGCTGCCAATTCCTCTGCCGCGCGCTCGGTCTTGAGACGCTCCGCCGCCTGCGTCAACTGTTCGCGTCGTGCGAGCACGATGGGCGACTTCGGTGTCAGTTGTTCCGCTTTGTCCAGCAACTGCGCGGCGATGGTGAAACGTTTCGCATCGGCGAGTTTACCGGCAGCGTCTACATAGGCTGAGGCGAGCTGCTGTAGCGACGTGGTAGATACCTCGTCATTCGTAGCGACTTTGCGTAAAGCCGCGAGCGCCGCATCGGCCTCACGCTGCCACGCTGTTTCCGTCGGTGCAGCGCGTTCGAGTACCGCACGAAATTTCTGTTGAGCTGCCGCCGCCAATTGATCCTGCGCGCGCTTGCCCGACTCGACTTGCAGCGCTTCTACTCTCGAACGCGCGGCAGTGATCGCTGCCACGCCGGGAAGATCGACAGCGGCCTTCGCAAGCAACTCGTGCGCATCGGTGAATCTGCCGGCTTCAGCAGCGGCGCCTGCGGCAGCGGCAATCCGCTGTGCCGCTGTCGTTCGCGCAGACTGGATCATCGGGTTGCCGGGATCCAATGCGGCCAACGCTGAGACTTGCGCACCGAGCGTTGCCAGCCCATACGCTGTGGGCGCGAACGAGTTCAGCGCGGCTTGCAGATTGGCGGTGACGGTCTCGACCTTCATGCGCTCGACAGTGCGGGCAACGACTCGTTCCGCTTCGGCGCTCTCGCGTGCGCTGTCACGCTCACGCTCCGCAATGCGCTCCATATCCTGCGTCACCAGGGCTTTCATTTCAGGTGTCGAACTCAGAGCGAGTACAGAGTTGAGGGCCGCACGGGCCGCATTCCATTCGTGGTCGGCACTCAATCGCTGTGCTACACGACGCTGTTCCGATGCCGCCGTGGTTACGATGGCGTCCACTTCCGGATCGCCGGGCGACAACTTGCGCAACTCGCCGATGACCTGGCCGATCGACGTCCCTGCCGCCGTTTTCGTTCCCGGTGCCGTCGCCAACGCGCGAGCCTGCACGACGAGTTCCTCGTGACGAGCCGTCAACTCCTCACGTCGTGCATGCAGGCGCGCGACTGCATCGGTCAACGTCAACGCTTCGAACGCGGGAACATAGCGTCGCTCCAATGCCTTGGCCGCATCGATACTGTCGGCGCCGGCAATGGCCCGATGATCCTTGCCGAGCAGGGACTGGATTGAATTGCGAACGCTATCGAGTGCGACATTCGCCGGGTCGATGCCGTGCAGTTCGATCAGCGCATCGGCGAGCGTCGGCGTCAGCGCATCGAGAGCAGTCAATGTGCCGAGCTGTCCTTCGATCTGCGCTGCAAGTTCGCTGCTGCGACGCTGGCGTTGAGCTAGCTGTCCCGCGGTTTCCAATTTGTCTGCGACATCGCGCAGTAAACCATCACGTGGAGCGAGACGTGTGCCATCCGCGATCAATGCCTGGGCCAGTTCCAGTTTGCCCGTGTCGATAGCCGTTTCCGCAGCCGCTGCAAAAGCGCCGGCAACGCGTGGATCAGTCAACAGCGGATGGCGCGGATCCACCAACTGGATCCTTTGCATCACGCCCTGGATGTCGCCGTGCTCCTTGCTGCGTAGCAGCCGTCCGGCGGCGAGATAGGTTTCGTATTGCTCCGCCAGTTCGCTCAGGTAGCGTTCCCTGCGGCTGGCGACTTCGCTGCGCAAAGTCACGAGTGCCGCAGCATCCGGATACATGGCCAGACCGGCGTTGAGCATCGCGTCCGCCTTGGCATTGGCGGCGTCGATCTCGCCGGTGTCGAGCATGCCCTGCACCTGGTTCCTGAAGTATGCGACGATCGAAGCTCTGCCGTTCTCCAGCACTTCGGCGCGATCCGACGGCGACAGGTTGTCGAGCCGTTCGATTGCCGCCTGCGTGGTTTCGCTGTCGCCCGACTTCAAGTCCGCTAGCGTCTGCGACACCGCATGATGCCTCACATACCATACGCCGCCGATGAGACTCACGGCTGCGATGGCGGCGGCGATTCCTGCGGTTCTCCGATTCCATCGCGACGGCGCCTCGCCGCCCTCGCCCAATTGCGCAATGAATTCGCGTACGTTGGGAGTGCGTGCCGAACGGTCGAAAGCGAGCGCGCGGCACAGCGCACGATTCTGTTTTGCGTTCAGGCCGCGCAAGTGTTTCGGTGCGAGTTCCTGGTCGCGGGCATCGAGCGCCGAGACACGGTTGAACGGATGCCAGCCGCTGAGTACTTCGTAACACACGCAGGCGAGCGCGTAGATATCGTCGCGCGCATCCGGATCGGCGGATTGCTCGAGCATTTCCGGGCTGGCGTAAGCAGGCGTCATCGCACCCAGCGAACTACCATCGTAGACAGTCAGGTCAGTCTCCAACTGGTTGGGTTTCTTCATGGCGCGGGCGATGCCGAAGTCGAGCACTTTGATCTTCCCGCCCTCCAGCACGAAACAGTTGCTGGGCTTGAAGTCCGCATGCACGATTCCGTGCGCGTGCGCATAAGTGAGCGCCGCGCACATGCCTTCGATCAGCGGCAACGCTTCGTCGTACGACATGCCGCCGCGAGGCCGGCTGTGCGATTTCAGGAACACGTCGAGCGGCGTGCCTTCGAGCAATTCCATGCTGATGAAAATGATGTCGCCGGTGCGGTCGAAATCGTAGACGGTGACGATGTTGGGATGGGCGAGGCGCTGCTGCCGGCTCGCCTCCCGTTGCAGCACGATGAAGGCGTCGTCGCGCTTCTTGAAATCGTCGTTCAATACTTTGATGGCGACGTACGGATTGCGATCGCGTGCTTCGACTTTGAGCAGGTCGCGGCCTTTGTACACCGTGCCCATCCCGCCGACGCCGAGGACTTCGTCGAGGATGAAGCGATCGCGCAGCCGCGTTCCTATCTTGATGTTCGAACGCGAGACCGGACCGCCGGTGCCTGATTTCTGGCCGGACGAGCGCTGCGAGAGATTGCGCCCGCGATCGAAAACAACGGTGCCGTCAGCGGGACCGGATTCTTCCTGGTCTGGAGTCGGCGGTGGCGTGCGATGACTCGCAGCGCGGATGCCCTGGCGCGAACTGACTGTGTCCAGGATGACGGTTCGCAGGTCCATGAGTTGCGCCGGCTCTATGATCTGCTGCTCGAAGGCCGATTCCAGTTGCCGCAGCAGTTCCTCGGCGGACTCCGGCTCGGACGCAAGCCGCGAGCTGATGCGGCCCGGCACCGACTCGAACGCGATCTCACCCCGGCGAGCGGCGCGCAAATCGTCGATGAGCCGTGCCACTTTGTTCATTTCGCCGCGCGCAGCGCCCCGCCTGGGGCTCGTCTAAGCTGATGTAGCATAAGGTGAAACTCATTGAAAGACGGCGGAAGGGCGGGGGTACTTACCGCACGGGGAGTTTCACGTCTGCAAATAGCTGTGTGACATCGGCTGGAGTCTCCGCCGCGACGGCGCGATCGACCAGCCGCCGGTTGAGATGTGGACCGAACAACTGCAGGAAATCGTACATGTAACGGCGCAACAAGCCGCCGCGCGCAAAGCCGATCCAGGTGGTGTGTACCGGGAACAGGTGCGAGGCGTCGATTGCAATCAAGTCCCGGTCTTCGCGCGCATCGACGGCCACATCCGCGAGAATGCCTACACCCAAACCCAGGCGAACGTAGGTTTTGATCACGTCCGCATCGCGGGCCGTCAGCGCCACATTGAGCGTTACTCCCGCCTTCGCGAAGATCTGCTGGAGCGAGGAAGGCCCGGCGAAGCTGAATACGTAGGTGACGATGGGCCAGGCCGCGAGCTGCTTGAGCGTAGGTTTCTTGATGGCCGCGAGCGGGTGATCCAGCGGCACCATGATCTGCCGGTACCATTGATAGCCGGGCAGCAGCACCAGGCCGTCGAACAGGTCTTCCGAGCCGGTGGCGATGGCGAAATCGATGCGATCCAGCGCGGCCATTTCGGCTATCTGCTCCGAGGTGCCCTGGTGCAGGTGCAGGCGGACATTGGGATATTTGGCGCGGAATTGCTGGATCACCGCGGGCAATACATAGCGGGCTTGCGTGTGTGTCGTGCCGATCGACAGCGTGCCGCGGTCCTCGTCCTTGTGCTCGTCGGAAATGCCCTTGATGTTCTGTACTTCCCGCAACACGCGAATGGCGCGTTCCACCACGAGCTGCCCGGCCGGCGTGATCTTGGTCAGCGTCCGGCCGCTGCGTACGAAAATGCGGAATCCCAGTTCGTCTTCGAGCAGCTTGATCTGCTTGCTCACGGCCGGCTGGGAGGTGTGCAGTTTTTCTGCGGCCGCCGTGATGTTCAAGCCGGTCTGGGCGACGGCGGCGAGATAACGTAGTTGCTGGAGTTTCATGAGGATCCGCGAGGGGAAACCGGCGCGCATTCTCGCATAGTCGGGGTTTTGCTTTCGCGTGGGCCGCCCACGCGAGGCAAGGAAGCGCCGTCCAACCTTGACTCCCGCATTCCCGCCCAGTAATACTTCAGCGCAATGAATACCCGTGCCCGACTGTCTCACCGCTGGTGGTGGCGTCACTCCAAGAAGGAGTGGGCCGCTGGACGACTGGGCGCATAAGAAATAGACGCTGACGAATCCACCAAACCCATCTCCGAGCACCGCCGGGGATGGGTTTTTTTGTCACCGCTCCCCGGGACTGACCGCAGGACCTTTGAGAGGAGCATCGCTTGAAACCGCCGTTCGATATCGCCGCCGACCTGGATACACCGGTGTCGGCCTATCTGAAACTGAAACCCTTTCGCCCGCGCTTCCTGCTGGAAAGCGTCGAGGGCGGAGAGCGGCTGGCGCGCTATTCGTTCATCGGCTTCGGCGACTGCCTGGAAGTGCGTCTCGATCATCGCGGCCTCACCGTCGATGGCATCACCACACCCGCCCCCGGTTCGCCCGGCGCTCTGCTCGATGCATTACGCGCAGCGCTCGCGAAGGCGCCGAAACCCCAGCCGAACATCCCCGGCGTGCCATTGCTCGGCGGCTTGGTGGGCGTAGCGGGCTACGACCTGGTGCGTCGATTCGAACGCCTGCCGCCTCGTAAGAACGCGACCGATCCGGTCCCCGAGGCACATTACCTCGCCCCGCAATCGTTGCTGGTGTTCGACCATCTCACGCGCGGTGTGGCGATATTGCATGCCGGCTCCGAAGCCGAACGCCTGGCCCTGCGCGACGAAGTATTGAAAGCCTTACGCGGAGGCATTCCATCCACGGACAAGCGCATTCACTACTCGCCCGCTGTCGGCAGTCTCAGCGAGGCCGACTTCTTGGGCGGCGTCGATCGCATCAAGGAATACATTGCTGCGGGCGACGTCTATCAACTGGTGCTGTCGGTGCGTTTTTCCGGGCAGTGTTCGCTCGAACCGTTCGAAACCTATCGCGCCCTGCGACTGCTGAATCCCTCGCCCTACATGTACTACTGCGATCTCGGCGATTCGGTCGTCGTGGGATCGTCGCCGGAAGCGCTGGTCAAGCTCTCCAGCGGCAAGGCGCAGATGCGACCCATCGCCGGTACGCGTCCTCGCGGTAACGATGCCGCTCACGACGCACGCTTGTACGACGAGTTGCTCGCCGACCCGAAGGAAAATTCCGAACACGTCATGCTCGTCGATCTCGCGCGCAACGACCTGGGTCGGGTGGCGAAGGCCGGCAGCGTCAATGTGCATCCATACCGTCACATCGAACGCTACAGCCACGTGATGCACATAGTCAGCGGAGTGAACGGCGAACTCGCCGCCGGTAAAGATGCGTTCGACCTGTTTGCAGCGGCATTTCCTGCCGGCACACTGGTCGGTGCGCCGAAAGTCCGCGCGATGGAAATCATCGACGAACTCGAACCGGTGGCGCGCGGATTCTATGGCGGCACCGTCGGTTACTTCGGCACCGGCGGCGACATGGACCAGGCGATCACGATTCGCACCATGGTGTTCCAGGGCGACACTTATAGCTTCCAGGCCGGCGCCGGCGTCGTCGCCGACAGCGTTCCGGCACTGGAATACCAGGAGGTGCTGGCGAAGAGCGCCATCATCCGACGGGCTTTGGCGATGGCGAAGGAGGGATTGTGAGCACTTGGCAGACGCAGCCGGTTCGCCTGCTGCTGATCGACAACTACGATTCGTTCACCTACAACCTGGTGCAGGCATTCATGATGCTGGGCGCCGAGGTGCTCGTGCATCGTAACGACCAGCTCGACGTCGATGCGGCTCGCGCACTCGAACCCACGCATTTGTGCATCTCGCCCGGTCCCGGCACGCCGCATGAAGCCGGCACTTCGATGAAAATGATCGAAGCATTCGCGGGGCAGATCCCGGTGTTCGGCGTGTGTCTCGGCCATCAATCGCTGGTGGAAGTGTTCGGCGGCAAAGTCGTGCGCGCCGGCCGGCTCATGCATGGCAAGACATCGATGGTGAAACACGATGGCCTCGCCATTCTCGATGGCATGCCGCAACCGTTCGAGGCCGGTCGCTATCACTCGTTGATTGCTCAACCGGAGTCGCTGCCTTCCGACCTGCACGTCACTGCGCGTACGGCTGAAGGCGAGATCATGGGCGTACGGCACACGACGTTGAATGTCGAGGGCGTGCAGTTTCATCCCGAAAGCGTGCTGACGCCGGAAGGGCCGATCCTGATGGGTAATTTCCTGAAGCAGCGATCGGGGCGGCGCGAGCCGACCAAGTCATGACCCAGTTGCGCGACACGTTGCAGCGCCTGCTCGCTCGCGAAAGTCTCGATGAGGCAGAGTCGGCGACGTTGATGCGCACGCTGACGGAAGGCACGACCGCGCCTGCAATGGCAGGCGCACTGCTCGCCGCTTTGCAGTCGAAAGGCGTAACGGGTCCCGAGTTGCGCGGCTTTGCTACGACCATGCGACAGCTGTCGCGACGACCTGTATTGCCTGAGGGTTCGCCCTTGGTGGACATGGTCGGCACCGGTGGCGATGGCTCCGGCAGTTTCAATCTATCGACCGGTGCAGCGTTGCTCGTTGCCGCGATGGGAATACGCGTGGCGAAGCACGGCACCAGTTCCATCTCCAGCCGCAGCGGCAGCGCCGATGTCATTCGCGAATTGGGCCTGGCCCTGCCGCTCGACGAAGTGGCTGCGGGCGAATGTCTCGCCAGCACCAATTTCACTTTCCTGTTCGCGCCCCACTATCACCCGGCGATGAAGGCAATCATGCCGGTCCGGCAAGCACTGGGCGTGCGTACGGTGTTCAACATTCTCGGTCCACTGCTGAATCCCGCGGAGCCGCGGTTTCACTTGATCGGCGCCTATCATGTCGATGTCGCGGCGCTGATGGCCGAGGCACTGTGCGGCATGCCCATCGAGCGTGCTTACGTCGTGCATGGGGACATGGGATGGGACGAAGCCACGCCGGTGGGGCCGTTCACGCTGTTCGATGTATTGCCGGGCGAAGTGATCCGCTCGACCCGCAGCGCCGAGGAATTCGGCCTGCCGCGATGTGTGCCGGAAGACCTCAAGGGCGGCGATGCGGCCTACAATGCCGAGCACCTGCGGGCGGTGCTGGAAGGTCGCGACCGCAGCGCACATCGCAACGCCATCGTGCTGCAAGCGGCGCTGGTGCTGGAGCTGATGGGCAAAGCACGATCGCCTCGTGAAGCCGCGCGCATGGCGGAGGATGCCATCGAAGCCGGCGCCGGCCGGGTATTGCTGGAAAAGCTCGCGGCCTTCGGCAGCCGCCGGTCGTGACTTTCGGAACCGCCACCTCCCATGCTGCGTCACTCATCACCCGCCAACGATTTCATCGAGAGAGTGTCCCCATGAGCGGCCTGCTGACTGAAATGGCGCAAACGAGCCTCGCACGACTGGCCGACGCGCGTTCGAAGGAGTCCGAGCAATCCTTGTGGGCGCGAGCGTCGGATGCGCCACCCGCGCCGCGTCTGAAGCTGAGCCACGAAGGCTTCGACATCATTGCCGAGTGCAAGCTGCAGTCGCCCTCTGCCGGCGACCTGTCTGCGAACACCAGCGGCGTCGAAGATCGCGTGCGTGCTTATGCCCAGGGCGGCGCCTGCGCTGTTTCGGTACTGACCGAGCCTTCGCGTTTCGGTGGCAACCTCGAGCATCTCGAGCAGGCGGCAACAGCGCTGAGACCGTTGGATGTTCCGGTGATGCGCAAAGATTTCCTGGTCGACCCGTACCAGATCATGGAGGCGCGTGCGGCAGGTGCCGGCGGCGTTCTGGTCATCCTGCGAATGCTGGAGTCCTGCCACATCACCGCGCTGCTCGACTGCGCCGCCATGTTGAAAATGTTCGTGCTGCTGGAAGCATTCGATGCCGCCGATCTCGAAGTGGCGCGCAGCGTGCTCACACCACGCAAGCAGCATGGCGAGCAGATACTGGTCGGACTGAATTGCCGCGACCTGGAAACTTTGCAGATAGATTTTCCACGGTTCGAACAGCTCGCCGGTCGCCTGCCGTTCGGCTACACCTCCGTCGCCGAGAGCGGCGTGGGAACGCTCGAGGATGTGAAGAAAGTCGTGGATGTCGGTTATCGCGTCGCGCTCATCGGCACCACGCTGATGACGTCGAACGAACCTGAGAAATTACTGAGCGAGCTGCTGTCCGCGGGCCGCGAACGCTCGATGTCGGCGCGCACACGGAAGATTCGTATCACGACCAGCGATGCCAGTTCCTGAGAGCGCCCACCTGTGGGTGAAGATCTGCGGACTCACGACGCCTGAAGGTGTGGCGTCTGCGGTTGCCGCGCAGGCCGATGCGATCGGATTCGTGTTTGCGCCTTCCAAACGGCGCGTAACGCCGGAACGAGCTACAGAACTTGCGCGAGGCGCACCGGATCATGTCGTGCGCGTCGCGGTGATGTTGCATCCGACACAGGCGGAACTGGATGCGGTGTGGTCGGGATTCGGGCCGGATGTATTGCAGACCGATGTAGAAGATCTGGCGCGGCTGGATATTCCCGCGGGCCTGGTCGTGATGCCGGTGCTGCGATCCGCAGTCGAACTGCCGGCGCCGAGAGTTTTGTTCGAAGGCGCCGTGAGCGGTGCTGGGAAAGTCGCGGACTGGAATGTGGCGGCAACGATGGCGAAACGTACTCAGCTCATCCTGGCAGGCGGACTCGACGCCACCAATGTAGATGCAGCAGTGCGTGCGGTTGCGCCGTTCGGCGTCGATGTCAGCAGTGGCGTCGAACGCGCGCCTGGCATCAAGGACGAGCGGAAGATTCATGAATTTATCCAGGCCGCACGCGCGGCATGGGGAGCCTGAGCGATGAGAGCGATCAAAGAAACCCTCGACACGAAGACACTGCTAGCCAATGTGTTGAGCGATGCCTATCCCGATGCGCGTGGACGCTACGGCCCCTTCGGCGGCCGCTATGTGCCGGAGACATTGGTGCCGGCGCTGGATCGGCTGCAGGTGGGTGTCGACCGCTACCTGCGCGATCCGGATTTTCTCGCCGAGTTTCACGCCGAACTGAATAGTTGGGTGGGAAGGCCGACGCCGCTCACTCATGCGCGTGGCCTGTCGAAACTCTGGGACGCGCAGGTATGGCTGAAGCGAGAGGATCTCGCGCACACCGGCGCCCACAAGATAAACAATTCGATCGGGCAGATCCTGCTCGCGAAAAAGCTCGGCGCCAAGCGCGTGATCGCGGAAACCGGTGCCGGTCAGCACGGCGTTGCTTCGGCAGCGGCATGCGCACGACTCGGCATGCCCTGCACTGTTTATATGGGCGCAGTCGACATGGAGCGCCAGGCGCCGAACGTCGGTCGCATGAAGTTGCTCGGTGCGACGGTGGTGCCGGTTACCAGCGGCGACCAAACATTGCGTGCAGCGGTCGATGAAGCGCTGCGCGACTGGGTTTCCGATCCCAATGGCACTTACTACTGCCTGGGTTCGGCTGTCGGGCCGCATCCGTATCCGTACATCGTGCGCGAATTGCAGTCGGTCATCGGGCGTGAGGCTCGCGAACAAATGCTTTCGATTACCGGCGGCCTGCCTGATGTGGCGGTCGCGTGCGTCGGTGGCGGATCGAACGCTATCGGCCTGTTTCATCCTTTCGTGAAAGACACGAGCGTGGCCTTGCTCGGCCTCGAAGCAGGCGGCGTCGGTGTCGGCCTCGGCGAAAACGCGGCTCCGCTTTCATATGGGACGCCGGGCATATTGCAGGGAACGTACTCGATGCTGCTGCAGGATGCGGATGGCCAGATTCGCGAAACGCAGTCTGTGTCGGCAGGGCTGGACTATCCCGGCGTCGGCCCCGAACACGCGCTGCTGATGACGGTGGGGCGCGTGAAGTACGAAGCGGTCAATGACGACGATGCGCTCGACTCTCTCGCTGAATGTTGTGCCGCTGAAGGCATCCTGCCTGCAATCGAGTCGTCGCACGCCTTATTCGGTGCGAAGCGCTATGCGGCGGCGAATCGCGGCGCCAAGATTCTCATCGGCCTTTCCGGTCGCGGCGACAAGGACATGCCGACGCTGTTACGTACGCTGCTCAAAGGAAAGGTGTGACGCCCATGCATGCCAGTATCACCGCGGCCATCCGCGACGCCAGTACGCGGCCCGCCCTCATTGCTTACATCACGGCCGGATTTCCAGATAAGGAAACATTCCGGTCGCAGCTGCTCGCTGTCGCCGCAGCGGTGGATGTCGTGGAGATCGGCGTGCCTTTCAGTGATCCCATGGCGGACGGCACGACCATCCAACGTTCGAGCCGTCGCGCGCTCGAGCAGGGTGTGTCGCTGCATTGGATTCTCGAAGAGTTGACTGCACTGACGCCTCGTCCCAAGGCGCCATTGTTGCTGATGAGCTATCTCAACCCGCTGCTCGCCTTCGGCCTGGATAAACTGCCGCAGGCTGCGGCAAAAGCAGGCATCGCCGGCTTCATCATTCCCGACCTGCCGTATGAAGAAAGTGACGACATGCGCGGAGCGCTCGAAGCGCAAGGACTGGCGCTGGTGCAGTTCGTAACACCCGTGTCGCCCGACGAACGCATGCAGATGCTGTGTCACGCGAGCACGGGCTTCGTCTACGCTGTGACCATGACGGGCACCACTGGCAAGAATGTGGACCCGCCACAGGATGTACTCGACTACTTCACCCGCGCTCGTAAACTCTCGCCTCTGCCCATCTGCGCAGGCTTCGGCATCCGCAACGCCGAGCAGATCCGCAAGCTCGCTCCCTTCGTCGACGGCGTCATCGTCGGCTCGGCACTGGTGGAAGTCATCGAGCGCGGCGAAGATCCGGCGGCGTTTCTTCGTTCCTTGCGAGGATAAGGGAAGAGGGGAGTTCGGAATTCTCTCGCTGGGAGCGCTCCCAGCGAGAGAATTCTTTGTCTTGATGTTGCTTACAAACCGGCAGGACGTACGGCGATGAGCTACGAATACAGTGCGGCCAGCGGACGGTTCGAGATACCGAATCCGTATCGCATCGAGAACCTGGCGTTCGTGCTGGCGGGCCTGGTTGCAGGTATCGCCGGCGTCGGCTTGCTGATCGCACATCGCGGCGCCATCGTCGGTGGCAATGTCAGCGGCGTGAAGGCAGT
Source organism: Steroidobacteraceae bacterium (assembly GCA_040509875.1). Taxonomy (GTDB): domain Bacteria; phylum Pseudomonadota; class Gammaproteobacteria; order Steroidobacterales; family Steroidobacteraceae; genus Steroidobacter. The sequence continues at coordinate 40,175 of JBEVKB010000135.1, forward strand.
GATCGTCGGGCTGTTGTTGCTGTTCCTTGCGCTCACTGTGATAGCCGGCGCGCTGGTGCAGTTACGCTATTTCTTCGGGCGGGGCCGGCCGCACGACCTGACCAATCTAGACGATCCGGCAGGCAACGATCCCGCACATCGAGCCAAGTGGCTCAAGGAAAACCTGCGGCAGAACGCGCTGGCCTACAGCGAACCGCAGGGCGCCATCAGCGGCCTCGTGCACCAGGTGTTCGATACGTTGATCTTTGCGCCACGACTGGTGCGGGCTGCGGCGGAAGCCCAGTGTTTCAACTTGCTGCTGACAGCGGCGATCCTGCTGGGGCTGCTCGGCAGCTACCTGTTCTATCCGGACCCGGCGGTGCGTTCGTGGATCGCGGTGGTGCTGCTGGCAGTGCTGATCCCGAAGCTGCTCAGTCCGATCGGGCAGGAGACGACGTATCGCCGCGCACGCGCTGGCATCGGCCTCATCGTCGTCATCATCGCGCTGCCTATTCTCGGTCCGCCGCTGCTGGCGCGGATCGCGCCTTCGCTGCCCAACATCACGGGCTTCGAATTTCCGCGTACGCTGTTGGTGTCGTTGTTCATCCTGCTGGTGGCCCAGGCGTTGTTCTTCTTCGCGCTGATGCAGCAGCTGCGTGCGCGACCGAACGTCAACATGGCCTGCGAACAGCGCGCCATGAACATGAACGGCAATCCCGCCAAGCTGTTCGAGGAACTCGAACGTACCTTGCAATCGCGCTGGGTCGAGACCATTCCGAATCGGCGTTATGCGGTGGCGAAGCTGCCGGAGAACTACGCGGCGCAGGCGGGGTCTTTCGCCGGAGAGGTACTGGAAGAAACGCAGCCGGTGCCGGCTGGAGAACCGACGGCGTCCATCGTCGATCAGCTTACGGCGCCTGCGACTCGCGCGGCGGTGGCATTGACGCTGCTTGGATTCATTACCTTCATCGCGGGTGTGACGGCGGCTGTGCGGTTTGCGCTCGTGCCGATCTCGACGCAGAACTCCTTGGCTACCGTGTTTCTAGCGGTGGTGCTGTTCTTCACGGCTCGATACTGCGTGCGTAGCGCGAAGTTGCTGTGGGGACGCGTGGATTTCCAGTCGCTGCTGCTGTGGGTGGAGATCGACGGCAGCTTCGAGGAGGCGCAGATCAACATAGGCAACCAGCTCACGGCGGCGATGAGCAGCACCAAGAAGATCATCAATGTCGAATCGATGACCCTGCGTGTGTGGGCTGCGGAACTCGATACGGTGATTTTCTATAAGGATGGTGCGAGAGATCTCGTGGGCATGCGCGGACGGCCTGACGTTGCGCGCTTGTACGCGGATCATTTGCAGACGTTCGCAGGGAACATTGCATCGGTTGTCGCTCCCGGGGCGGCGCCTGACGCGGAGAGGCTCGGTCGCATCGCTCAGTTGCAGAGGGAGATGGGACAGCAGCCGGCTGCGGGGCTGGCGAATCAGGGCGCGGGTCTGATTGGCGCTGCTGCTCGCGGCAATACTTCACCGGCGGCGAAACATTGCTCTAATCCGGCGTGTGGGCGGCCGTTGGCAGCGGATGCGGTGTTTTGTAGTAACTGCGGAACGCGGGCGTAGTCCGAGGCCGTTCTGGCTTCGCAGGCGCCCGCGAAGCCAAGAGGCCTTCCGCACTTCGAAGTAGCATCGAGGGGTAATTGAAGTTACCCCCCGACGCACCGTCCTGCCTCAAAGAAACGTGTAAGTCACCCCGATCGAAAACATGTTCAGATCTTCGATGTTGTCGATATCGAACCGCTCGTACTCCGCGCGTACCCCCAGGCTCAGCAATCGAAACTGCGCGCCGACGCCGTAAGCGAACTCGGTGCCGTCTTCCTCGAACACCTTGCCGCCGCTGCGAACCACTGAAGTGTCGGAGTTGATCAGACCGCCCTTGGCGAACAGGTCGATGGGGCCGACCGGCAGGAAGCCGACGACGAACGCGGATACACCGTCGGTCTCGGATTTCTGCGAGCCCTGCTCCGGCTTGCCGAAATTCACGTAGCTTGCTTCGACGCCCAGCCAATCCAGCGGTCGCAGGCCGGCGATGATCTTGTAGCCGGTGTCGTTTTCATCGATACGGGCGAGGCCGCGGTCGATATCGACATTGGCGCGTCCGATGCTGCCGCCCAGGTAGAAGCCGTTGTCGGCAGCCGAAGCAGAAGCGCTGGCGGCCAGTGCGATGACGGCGAGTAGGAACTTGTTAGGCATGAAAACTCCCTAGGAAAGACCGGCACGACCTCGCCAGTCGGTAAGCTGGCACCTTGGGCCAGGCAATGAATTCAGTTTGAGGGCCGCGTCGCAGCCTGCGGTTCGAACGCTTAACGCTGTCTGAAGGTTCAGGGCAGGACGCCAACTTAACAATCGACGCTCCGTCAGCGCCTAGCGACATGGCTAGTGCGCTTCGTCCCAGTTGTCGCCGATTCCTACATCGACCTTCAGCGGCACGCGCAGTTGCGCGGCCTTGCTCATGTGTTCGCGTACTCCCGCGATCAAGGCATCGGTGGAGTCTGGGTGCGCCTCGAACACGAGTTCGTCATGCACCTGCATGATGAGTCTCGCCTGCAGTTGCGATTTGCCCAGCCAGCGATCCACCTCGATCATGGCGAGCTTGATGATGTCCGCGGCAGTTCCCTGCATGGGCGCATTGATCGCCGCGCGTTCCGCACCCTGGCGCAACCCGGCATTGCGCGAATGAATTTCCGTAAGGTACAGCCGCCGGCCCATCACAGTTTCAACATAGCCGCGATCGCGTGCGAGCTGACGCGTTTCTTCCATGTAGCGACGCACGCCCGGATAGCGTTCGAAATACAGGTCCACGTATTTCTGTGCCTGCGAACGCTCGATCCCCAGGCGCGTTGCCAGGCCGAAAGCCGACATGCCGTAGATCAGGCCGAAATTGATGGCCTTGGCGGAACGACGCTGTTCCGAAGTGACGGTGTCGAGGGACATGCCGAACACTTCGGCGGCCGTCGCCTGGTGGATGTCACGATCTTCCGCAAACGCTTTGAGCAGACCATCGTCGCCCGACAGGTGCGCCATGATGCGTAGTTCGATCTGCGAGTAATCCGCTGCCACCACGCGCCATCCTGGAGGCCCGATGAAAGCCTGGCGGATGCGGCGGCCTTCCGGCGAGCGGATCGGAATGTTCTGCAGGTTCGGTTCCATCGACGACAACCGGCCCGTCGCGGCGATGGCTTGCTGATAGCTGGTGTGCACGCGACCGGTGGCGCGATTGATCTGCAGCGGCAGCTTGTCGGTGTAAGTGGATTTGAGTTTCGACAGGCCGCGATATTCGAGAATGAGTCGCGGCAGTTCGTACTTGACCGCCAGTTCTTCGAGCACGTCTTCCGCGGTCGAAGGCTGGCCCGTCGGTGTCTTGCGAATCACCGGGATGGCGAGTTTGCCGAACAGGATCTCCTGCAACTGCTTGGGAGATTCGAGCGAGAACGGGCCGCCGGCGGCAACGTGCGATTGCGTCTCCAGTTCGCGCATGCGCATCGCCAACTGGTTGCCCTGCTGTTTGAGCAGCGCGCCGTCGATCAGTACGCCGGTCTGCTCCATGCGGGACAACACCGGCATGAGCGGCTGTTCGATCTGCTCATAGACATTCCTGAGCGACTCGACCTCGGCGATCTTCGGCCACAGCAACTGGTGCAGTTGCAAGGTGATGTCGGCGTCTTCGGCTGCGTACTGCGTGGCATTGTCGAGCGCCACCTGGCTGAAGCCGATCTGTTTCGCGCCTTTGCCGACGACGTCTTCGAAGCGGATGGTGTCGATGCCCAGGTACTTGCGCGCTACGGCATCCATATCATGACGGGTCGCGGTGCTGTTCCACACATACGATTCCAACATCGAATCGAAACGCATGCCGCGCATCTCGATGCCGTACGGCTTCAGCACGTGCGCGTCGTACTTGATGTTGTGGCCGACCTTGGCGGGGCTCTCGCTCTCGAGCACGGGCTTGAGCAGCTTGAGAACTTCGTCGAGCGACAGTTGCGTGGGAGCGCCCGCGTAGTCGTGCATCAGCGGAATGTAAGCAGCGACATTCGGTTCGACCGCGAACGACAGGCCGACGATCTTCGCCAGCATGTAGTCGGGCGAAGTCGTCTCGGTGTCGAGGGCGATCACCTCGGCAGCATTGAGACGCGCGATCAACGCCTGCAGGGCTTCGAGCGTCAATATAGTTTCGTACTGGCGCGGCGGTCGTGGCGTTTGCGTGCCATCTGCTGCAGTCGTTGTCGTCGACGATACGGGCAGAGAAGTTGCTGGTGCGTCGGTGGCGCCGCCATCGAGTGCGCGCAGCAAAGCTCGCATTTCGAAGCGCGCGTAAAGTTCGCGCAGTCTAGGTTTATCCGGCTCACGTCGCACCAGCTCTTCCGGCTTGTGATCGAGCTTCACATTGCAATCGAGCGTAGCCAGTCGTCGCGAAAGCTCCAGCGCTTCCAGGTTCGCGCGCAGGTTTTCGCCTACTTTGCCGGTGATCGCCGCCGCGTTCTCCACCAGTTTGTCGAGCGTGCCGTAATCGTTGAGCCATTTGGCCGCGGTCTTGGGGCCGACCTTGGGAATGCCGGGAATGTTGTCCGAGGTGTCACCCACCAGTGCGAGATAGTCGACAATCTGCTCGGGGAACACGTCGAACTTGACCTTCACCCCGGCGCGATCCATGCGCGAGCCGCTCATCGTGTTGACCAGCGTGATGTGCTCGTTGACCAGCTGCGCCATGTCCTTGTCGCCGGTGGAGATCAGCGTGTCGATGCCGGCAGCGGTGGCTTGCTGCGCCAGTGTGCCGATCACGTCATCGGCTTCGACGCCGTTCACTCGCAGCAATGGCAGCCCCATGGATTCCACGCAATCGAGCAACGGTTGCAACTGCGAGCGCAGGTCGTCCGGCATCGGCGTGCGCTGCGCCTTGTAGGCATCGAACAGGTCGTCGCGGAAAGTGCGGCCCGGTGCATCGAAGACCACTGCGATCAGGTCGGGCGCTTCCTCCTTGCACAGCTTCTGCAGCATGTTGACCACGCCGAGCACGGCGCCTGTCGGCTCGCCTCGCGAGTTGGTCAGCGGCGGCAGGGCGTGGAATGCCCGGTACAGGTAGCCCGAGCCGTCCACCAGGATCAGTTTGCGACGCGCTTCCATGCGAGTTATGGCGTCGGCGTCGGCGTGGGACGATCGGGATCGACATTGGGGGTCGAGCCATCGCCCTTGGTTTCCGGCGCAGGCGACGTTGAGCCCTTCTGCGCCTGTGGCGCGGGGGCGCGATCGAACGGCGATTTCTTGCGCTTAACGGGTGAGCTGTTCGGCTGTCCGGCCTGCGCCGCCTGGTCCCGGCGATACAGCGGCCCCGTCTGGCCGCAACCGTCAAGCGCCACTGTCGTGATGACGACAACGAGCGTGAGCAGAGTCCTATGACGCGTGAACTTGAACATGCCGCAGTATAACCAGCCGCTACTTAGGTAGCGCTACATCCATGACGTACATGGTGATGCGCGAAATACACACCAGCCGGTCCTGCTCATCGACGATGCGGATTTCCCAGACCTGGCTGCGGCGGCCGACATGCACCGGACGCGCCGTGCCGATCACGAAACCGCTGCGCACGCCGCGCACGTGATTGGCATTGATCTCCTGACCGACGCAGGACTGCTTCGAGGTGTCGAGCGTCAACCCAGCGGCATGACTACCAAGCGTTTCTGCCAGTGCAACGGACGCGCCGCCGTGCAGCAGTCCGTAGGGTTGCCGTGTGCGATCGTCGACAGGCATGCGAGCGCGCAGGAAGTCCTCGCCGATCTCCGTGAACTCGATGCCGATGTGCTTAGGCATGTGCTCACCTTTGAAGTGAACCTCGTCGAGAGTCCAGGGTTTGAACCAGAGCGCCATGAGGATCCCGGTGATTATTTCTGCAGCCGCGCGCCGATGCGGCGATAGGCCTCGCGAAACGAAATGCCTTCCTTGACGACGAGTTCGTTGGCTTGCGCCGCTGCGTGGATGGACGGATCGAGCCGGATGTTGTCCCTGCGAAAACGGATGCCCGCCAATGCCGAGGGCAGGATGGCCAACGTATCCGCGCACACATCGATGCCTCGGAACAGCGGCACCTTGATGAGTTGCAGGTCGCGCTGGTAGCCGGATGGCAGCTTGGCGACGATGTTCATCACTTCGTTCAGGCAGGCCTGCGCCGTGCCGGTGCGGCCGCGCATCAGCTCGAACACGTCCGGATTACGCTTCTGCGGCATGATCGACGAGCCGGTGGTGAAGGCCGCGGGCAGTTCGACGAACGCGAATTCCTGCGTATAGAACAGCAGCAGGTCGGCGGCGAGGCGGCCGACATCCTGCATGACCAGCGACAGTTCGAACAGCAGCTGCGCTTCCGCCTTGCCGCGCGAAAGTTGCACCGCTGTGACCGGCTCATGCGTGGTCGCGAAACCAAGGCGCCGCCGCGTCTCTTCACGATTCACCGGCAGGTTGGGTGTGCCGTAACCTGCGGCCGAGCCGAGCGGATTCTTATCGACGCGGCGGCGGACCTGGCGCAATCCTTCCGCATCGTCTCGCAGTTCCGCTGCGAAGCCACCGGCCCACAGAGCAACCGAACTAGGCATTGCCTGTTGCATGTGTGTGTAGCCCGGCAACTCAGTCGTCGCTTCGCGCGCGGCAAGTTCGTCGAGAGCATCGGCTACGACGATCACGTTGCCCGCCAATGTTTCGATCTCATCCTTGAGATACAGGCGCAAAGCCGTCAGCACCTGATCGTTGCGCGAGCGACCGAGATGCACGCGCTTGCCCGCTTCGCCGATCTTCGCCGTCAGTAGATTTTCGAGCGCCGTCTGTCCGTCTTCGTGTTCGAGCGTCACCTGCCATTCGCCGCGTGCATGCGCAGCCGCGATTTCCTGCAGGCCAGTGCGAATCGATTCGAGATCCGACTGCTGCAGCAGTCCGCAAGCCTGCAACATCTCGGCGTGGCCGATCGACGCGATCACGTCATAGGCCACCAGCCGATTGTCGAGCGCATGATCGTCGCCGGCCGTGTAACGCAGCACCCGCTCATCCAGCGGCGCGCCTTTGTCCCACAGTCTGGTCATTCGCCAGCCTGCTGTTCGGCGGGTGACAACGCGTTGACGTTCTCCACGACCAGCGTGCCCGTGCCTTCATTGGTGAAGACTTCCGCGAGAATGCTGTCGGGCGAGCGATACGAAATCACGTGGACGCGATGCACGCCGCCGCGAATCGCTTCTTCGATGGCCTTGGCCTTCGGCAGCATGCCGTCCTTGAGACTGCCCTGGTCGCGCAGGCGCTTGAGGCCGGCGAGATCGGTGTAGGAGATGATGGAGCGCGGATCTTCCAGGCTTTCGAGAATGCCGGGCGCGCCGGTGCACAGCATCAGCTTCTCTGCTTTCAATGCGGCGCCGATGGCAGCGGCGACCGTGTCTGCATTGATATTGAGCAACTGTCCCGAATCGTCCGCCGATACCGGGCTCACCACCGGCATCAGGCCGTCGTCGAGCAACTGCTGCAGTACTTTGGCATCGATGAGATCGATGTCGCCGACGAAGCCGTAGTCCACGAGTTCGCCTTCGACCGTCACCGGCGGACGCTTGTGTGCGCGCACCAGGCCGGCATCGACGCCGCTGACGCCGACGGCGGCGATTTCGAGTTCGCGACAGATGGCGAGGATCTGCGTGTTGACCAGTCCATTGAGCACCATGCTGGTGACTTCCACCGACTTCTCGTCGGTGACCCGTCGTCCCGCGACGATGCGCGGCGCAATACCGAGCTTCTCCTGGATCTGCGTGAGCTGCGGCCCGCCGCCATGCACGAGCACGACGCGCACGCCGACTTGGTGCAGGATGGCAACCTGCTCCATCAAGGCCCGCGTCGATTCGAGGTCCGCGAACACGCCGCCGCTCGCCTTGATGACGAATACCTTGCCCTTGTACATCCGGATGTACGGAGCCGCGCTGCGCAGGGCACGAACGGCGACGGAAGGATCAGTGCGTGGAATCACGGGCGGAAGACCTCGGTAATATCAGTAGAGAAAGCAATTCATCGTCAGCGGCAGTGATCAGCCGCGCAGCAGGCGATATAACACCGCCATCTGCACCACCATCCGGTTGAATGCCTCGCGGATCACGACGCTGCGTGGACCGTCCAGCACTTCATCGGCGACAGCCACATTGCGCCGTACCGGCAGGCAATGCATGAAATGGCAGGCGGGGTCCGTCGCCCGGAACCAGTCGTCCTGCACGCACCAGCCTTTGACGCTCTCGCGCAGCTGGGTTTCCGCTTCGGCGTCGCCGTAGTGCAGGGGCGAGCCCCATTCCTTCGCGTAAACCACGTGTGCACCTTTGAGCGCCTCGTGACGATCGCTGGTCTCGTGCACGGCGCCGCCAGAAGCTGCCGCGGCTTGTCGTGCCTTGTTCATGATCTGGTCGGGCAGTGCGAAACCTTCTGGGCGTAGAACGACTACATCCATGCCGCGCATCGCCGCCATGTGTACGGTCGATGCAGGCACGGCGAGAGGCAACGCACGTGGATGATTCGCCCACGACAACACGAACTTGCCGCGTTCCGGCACGCGCAACTCATCGAGCGTATGCCAATCGGCAAGCGCCTGGCAGGGATGACTCGCGGCGGATTCCATGTTCACCAGCGGTTTGTCGCACAGCTTCGCCATCATGTTGAAGCCAGTCTCCGCCAGGTCTGTTTCAAGATTGCGATGCTCGGCGAACATGCGGATGCCGATGGCGTCGCAGTACGAGGCGAGTACCGGCACAGCTTCGCGAACGTGTTCCGCCGCGGCGCCATTCATCACGGCGCCGACGCGTGTCTCCATCTGCCAGGTGCCTTGACCCGGCGTGATGACCACGGCAGTTCCACCGAGACGCATGATCGCGCTCTGGAACGAGGCGAGCGTGCGCAGCGATGGATTGAGGAACAGCAGTCCCAGTACCTTGCCGGCCAGCGCCTGCGGTTGCGGATGCTGTTGCAGGCGTGAAGCAAGGCCGAGCAGATCCTTGACCTGTTCACGCGGGAAGTCGGCGAGATCTAGAAAACGGTTCATGAAGGATTCTTGCTTGTTGTGAGTGACAGTCGGAGATTCGGGCTAACAATTGCGGACGGCGGGTCGCATGCGCGCGTCGCCGCCATAGTCGGGCCTTGCACCTGTCACTTTCATTCGGCAAATGCCTAGCGTGGCAACCGCGCCAGCGCCTTCGCCAGCAGGTCGACGTGCTCGCTCTCGAGAATGAACGGCGCGAGAATCCGGACGACGTTCGGGTCGCCGCTGGTGCCGGTGAGAATATCCAGCTTGAGCAGTTCGGCCTGCACGTCTTTCGCCGGACGCGTCGTGCGCAGTCCGAGCAACAGTCCGGCGCCCTGCGTGCCCGTCACTGGACCAACCACGCACTTCTCGCGAATCTCAGCGGAACGTGCGCGTACGTTTTCCAGCAGGTTCTCCGATTCGATGATGTCGATCACCGCTTCCACCACGGCGCAGGCCATCGGGCCGCCGCCGAAAGTGGTGCCGAGAGAATCGAGCTTCATATACGGCGCGACCATGTCCGACACCATCAGGGCCGATACAGGGAAACCGGCGCCGAGCGCTTTCGCCGTGGTGATGATGTCCGGCGCGATGCCGTGCATGTTCGCAGCGAACGGATAGCCGGTGCGGCCCACGCCACATTGCACTTCGTCGAAAATCAGGATGGAGCCGTTTTCGCTGCAACGGAAGCGCAGGGCGGCGAGAAAATCCTTAGGCATGGCGACGGCGCCGGCAACACCTTGGACCGGCTCGACGATGACAGCGGCGGTGTTGTCGCCGATCAGCGTGCCGAGCTTGTCGATGTCGCTGGTCTTGATGAACTTGACGTCGAATGGCTTCTGCGGAAAGCCGTACCACTTCGCCTCTGCGCCCCAGGTCACGGCGCCGGCTGCAGCAGTGCGGCCATGGAAGCTGCCTTCGACGGCAATCACTTCGGTGCCGCCCGTCATCTTGAAGGCAAGCTTCAGCGCGTTCTCATTCGCTTCCGCGCCGGAATTGACGAAGAACACCGTGTCGAGTCCGAGGCCGCAGAAGTTCGCGAGCTTGGTGGCGGCGCGCTGACGCACATCCAGCGCCACGGCATTGCTCTGAAAGCACAGGCGCTGCGCCTGCTGCGTCAATGCCTCGACCCAGCGCGGATGGTTGTAACCGAGCGCGGCAACGGCGTGCCCACCGTACAGATCGAGCACTTTGCGGCCATCGGGTGTGTGCAGGTACACGCCTTTCGCGCCCGCTACCTGCAGCGGGAATTGTGCGAACACCGGGGCAAGGTGATCGCGCGCGGCTGCCGCTGGCTCGTCTTTCTTCGACACTACGTTGCTCATGGGATTGCTCATAGGGGACCTTCGCTATGTCCGTTTTTTCAAAGGGGATAAGAGTGCAGTGTCAGGTCCAGCCCGCTGCTGGCGCCGCAAGGCCGGTGGTCGCAGCGAAACCGAAGACGCGATTCAGCCATTGCATCGCGCCGCCCGCCGCTCCCTTGACCAGGTTGTCTATCGTGCACATGACGGCGATGGTCTCACCATTCGCCGCGCCGCTGAGGTACGCATAATTGCTGCCTGCAACGTCTTTCACGTGCGGCATGTCCGCAGTCACGCGCACGAATGGCTGGTCCCGATAGAAATCGCCCAGCGCGGCGAGCAGCTCGGGTGTCTTGATCGGATGCTTGGCGATGCCCTGCGCCGTCACATGAATGCCGCGCGCGAACGGGCCGGAATGCGGCACGAAGTTGAAGTGGGCCTGCACCTGCGATGCGACTTGCGCCAGCGCCGTAATTTCAGGCGTGTGCCGATGCGAGAGCGGGTTGTACGCGTAGAAGTCGCTGTGCCGCTGCGGATGATGAGTGCCCGTGGTAGGAGAACGCCCCGAGCCTGTGCTGCCGGTGATACCGGTAACGAACAGTCGCGGCTCGACCAGGCCGAGCTTGAGTACGGGAACACTCGACAGCAGCACTGCCGTGGCGAAGCAGCCGGGGTGCGCCACGTGACGCGTCTTGAGTTCACTCAAGTGTTCGGGAACCGCGCAGGAGAACTGAGCGATGCGCCCGGGTGCGCCATGAGCATGCTTGTAGACAGCTTCATAGGCTCCCGGTGTGGAGTAGCGATAGTCCGCGGAGATGTCGATGACACGAGGCTTCGCGCCTTGCGCTTCCGCCGCTTTCAGCAGGCCATCGATCAGCGCGGCGGCAACACCATGCGGCGCCGCTGAAAGAATCGCCGACTCGGGCAACGAACACACGATGGCGGTGATCGCCTCCAGGCTCGAGAATTTCAGGTCCGGATAGACCGGCGCCAGGTGCGGGAAAGACTTCGCCACCGACTCGCCGGGCTGGCTGTCGGACAGGATGCCTTTGAGTTCCACCTGCGGATGCGCGGCAATCAGGCGCAGCAGTTCGCCGGCTACGTAACCGGTGCCGCCCAGCACGACTGCCGGGATGATCCTGTCGCTCATTCCGCGACCGCCTTCGACAACAGGGCGGGGGCGAGCTTCAGCGAGTCGATCACGCAGTCGCCGAGCTTCGCGCCATTGGTGATGGCGTTGAATGCCGGCACGCCGAACTGTTCGCGGATGATGTTGACGCCGACGTCGTTATCCGTGGCCGGACCCGTGACTACAGATGGCTCGATGAGGAATTTTTCGCGCAGCAGCTTCACGCCGCCCCAGGCCGCGACCGGATCGTTCGCGCTGAGCACTACCGAAGTGAGCGCGCTGCGGATATCGGGTGACGAGAGGATGGCTTCGACGCCGTATGCGCCGAGCAGGCCATCGCCGAGTTCGAACACGATCACGTCAGGTTCGCCCTGCGACATTTCCGTGAGCAGCGCGCGCGTGATGGCAGGTCCCGTCTTCGCAGTCGTGGTGACGACGCCGAGATCGGTGAAGATCATGCTGCGACGGGCGCCCGCATCTTCCATCGCGAGGATGTCACGACGTAACGAAACGCCGGTGGCCTTGAAGGCATGCACGTTCAGGCCGCGATGACGCATGCGGGAAACGATAGCGCAGGCCGCTGCCGTCTTGCCAGCTTCCATGCACGTTCCGGCAAGTGCGACCACGGGTACGTTGCGCGTGTTGACGACCGCGTTGTAATCGAGCCGCTTGTAGCCGACGCGCGCGGGCACACCGATGCGTTCGCCAAGATACGGGAACTGCAGCACCACCCCGAGCACCTTGCAATCGAACGGCCGGCCCTTCTCGGGATTCACGGAGTCGACGATGCCGAGCACGCCGCCGATGTTCAACACCTGGATGATGTCGCCTTCCTTCACGGATTCGGGCAGGTGTCCGGAGTAGCCGAACAGCGCCTGGCGATGGCCGAGCGCGCCGACGATGATGTCGCCCTTCGCGACCTTCGCCATGCGGCCGCTGGTCAGTTCGAGCGTGTTGTACGTCGACTTGCTGGTGAGAATCTCCACGACCAGCACGACGCCTTCATCGCAAGGGATGTCGGTGGTGGCGATGCGCATCTCATGGCTCAGTTCCAGGGCCTGGGTGATGGAGGCGATCTTGTCGACGAACACGCTTTTCATGGGATGCGACCGTGCAGTAAAGAGAGGAAATTAAACTCGCGAGTGAGCCCGGCTCGGGCTACCACTCGTTACCCTTGCCTGCACGCGCCCAGAACATGCCGGGCAGGCCAACCATCTTCGAGAATCCGCGCGCATCTTCCGGTGTCCATTCACCAGCCGATTCTCCGTAGACGCCCTTGGAAGCCGCCATGATGGAGTAGGGCGAGGTCACGCCTTCGATGAACGCATTGCCGGGGCGATACAGCACTTTGACTTCGCCGCTCACACGCGCCTGCGACGCCACCATCAACGCTTCGATGTCGCGGCACACCGGATCCAGGTGCTGGCCTTCGTGCACCAGGTCGCCATAGGGGCCGGCCACCATTTCCTTGATGCGCTGTTGCCGGCCTGTCATCACCAGCTTTTCCAGTTCGCGATGCGCATTCAACAGCACTTCCGCCGCCGGCGCTTCGAACGCAACGCGACCCTTGGTGCCGATGATGGTGTCGCCCAGGTGGATGCCGCGGCCGACGCCGAATTTCGCGCCGATGAGTTCCAGGCGTTCGATCAGCATCACCGGATCGAGCGGCTCGCCGTCCAGGCTCGACGGCACACCGTTGGTGAAGCCGATGCGATGTGTTTCCGCCGGCTGCGGATCGCTGAACGCCGTCTTCGACAATACCCACGCATCGTCCGGAATGCTGCCTTCCGAAGTGAGCGTCTCCTTGCCGCCGATGGTCACGCCCCACAGTCCGCGATTCACGGAATAGGCGGCGCCATAGGGCGGAATCGGCAGCTGCCGGTCTTCGAGATACTTGAGCTGCTCGGGCCGCTTGAACGCCTGGTCGCGCACCGGCGCGAGAATGGTGAGTTCAGGTGCGAGCGTGCGTAACGCCACTTCGAAACGGACCTGGTCGTTGCCCGCAGCCGTACAGCCGTGTGCGACTACCTTGGTGCCGAGCTTGCGCGCCCATTCAGCAATCGTCTGCGCCTGCATCACGCGTTCCGCGCCTACGCACAGCGGATACATCTGGCCGCGCTTGATGTTGCCCATGATCAGGTACTTGATGACCTGGTCGAAGTAGCTTTTGCGTGACTCGACCAGGATGTGATCGCGCGCACCGAGCGCATGCGCCCGCTGTTCGAGGACTTTCGCCGCTTCGGCGTCGATGCCGCCGGTGTCCACCGTCACGGTGATGATGGGCCGGCCGTGATTCGCATTGAGCCACGGGACCAGGAACGACGTATCCAGGCCGCCGGAAAAGGCCAGCAGAATGGGTTCGGAGCCCGGGGGAAGCGTTGCAGTCATGCCGATACCTTGAATGGAAGAATTCTTGTGATTGACGGACCGCAGGCGCGGCCGGCGAGGTCAGACTTTGAAAATACTGCGAAGGCGTTCGCGCAGCTTGCGCTGGTCGCGACCTTCGTCGGTGGCGATGAATATGGTGTCGTCGCCGGAAATGGTGCCCACCACGTCAGGCCAGTGCGAGCGGTCGATGGCCACGGCAACACTCTGCGCCGTCCCTGTCGTCGTCTTCACCACCGTGAGCGACGGCCCGGCGGTGCGCACCTCGACGACGAAATTGGCTACAGCCGCGAACGCATCGACCGTCTGCACATCCCCCGCCTGCGGCACGATGTAATGATCGCCGGCCTTGGCCACGCCGAGTTCCCGCAGGTCCCGGCTGACACTGGACTGGGTAGCTTCGAAACCGTGCTTGCGTAGCACTTTCACCAGCTCATCCTGGTTGCGCACGGTCGACTCCCGGATGATCCGGAGAATCGCGCTACGACGCGAAACGGCTTGGTGGATTTCGGCGGCCATGGATTTGGACGTTGCTGAGCCTGTGCATAAAAACGCGTGCATGGTGCATAAATATGCAGGGCGTGTCAACGCCAAATTTCTGCAGGTCGCCTCTCTCTGAACTTCCTCTCCCCGGTCGCCGGGGGAGGATTGAGGAGGAGCGCCCCCTCGCTACCTTCCCCCGGCGACCGGGGGAGGAGAGAGCGCGCGCGAACGCCACATCCCATCGACGACGTAAATCGCCAGCGCCAGCCAGATGATCGCAAAGCCCGTGAAGCGCGGGCCGCTGAACGGTTCGTGATAGACGAGCACGCCGAGCATGAGTTGAATTGTCGGGCCGATGTATTGGAGCAGGCCTACCGTCGAATAGGGGATGCGGCGGGCGCCGACAGCGAACAGCACGAGTGGAATCGCGGTGAGCGGACCTCCCAGCACCAGCAGGACAGTGGTGCCCGCGCTCGCGTGCCCGAGTACACCCGCGCCATTGAACTCGCACCACACGAGATAACCCAGCCCGATGGGCAGGACCAGCAGCGTCTCGGTGGCAAAGCCCGCGAGCGCATCGACAGTAATCAGCTTGCGCACCAATCCGTACGTGCCGAACGTCACGGCCAGTGCGAGCGAGATCCAGGGCGGATGGCCTGTGCTCCAGGTGAGATAGCCGACACCCGCGGCGGCGATGCTCACCGCAAGCCACTGCGCGCGGTTCAGTCGTTCGGACAGCACCAGCACGCCGAGCATCACGTTCACCAGCGGGTTGATGAAGTAGCCGAGGCTGGATTCCACCACGCGATCGTTCGCGATGCCCCACACATAGATGATCCAGTTGAGGCTGATGAGCGACGCGCTCAAGCCCAATCGCCACAGGGTTTGCGGATTCGACAATGCACGGCGCACCTCTCCCAGTTCACCACGCAGCATCAGCCAGACCATGGCGAGCAGGCAGCCCCACACCAGTCGATGCGCCGTCACTTGCAGCACCGGGACGGAGTGCAGTTGCTTGAGATAAAGCGGCAACAAGCCCCAGATGACGAATGCTGTCGCGGCAGCGAGCAGCCCCCGCCGGTCGAGAGGCGCGGAAGTCCCTGGCGTACTGGCCCGGGATGCGGGAATGGATTGAGTCATGGGCGTGACGGTCGAGCGCGGGCGCGAATGATACGGGATGCTTTCGAAGCGCACATCACACGTACATGAAGTTACGAGATGCGAGGTTGCGCATCGCCCCGTCGCGCTTCAAGCTTGGGCTGTGTTCAACGACGCGACATTTCCGCATGCCTTCGAACCTTGACCTGGCGCGCCGGCTGTTTGCGCTCTCGCAGTCGGGATTGCACTTCACGCCGCAGGAATACGATCGCGAACGTTATCGCGAGATCGCGCAGATCGCCGCCGACATGCTCGCCAACGAATCGCAACATCCCGCGCAGAAGTTGCACGACACCTGGTTCGTGGAAGATGGCTATGCGACGCCTAAGATCGACGTGCGTGGAGCCATCTATCGCGACGACACCGTGTTACTGGTGCGCGAGACCATGGACGGCCTGTGGACGCTGCCGGGCGGCTGGGCCGACGTCAACGATTCACCTTCATCCGCCGTGCTCAAGGAGATCGAGCAGGAGTCGGGATTCACTGCGCGCACCATCAAGCTGGCGGCGCTGTACGATCGCAATCACCACGAACATCCGTCGTACCTGTTCCATGCCTGGAAGGCATTCTTCATCTGCGAGATCACCGGCGGCGCGCCGCGATTCAGCAACGAAACGGACGGCGTGGAATTTTACCCGGTGGCCGATCTGCCGGAGCTGTCGACGGGCCGCTCCACTGCCGCGCAGATCCGCCGTATGTATGAACAT
>JBEVKB010000136.1:0-24878 GCA_040509875.1 Steroidobacteraceae bacterium
TGACGCTTACCGAACCGATCCAACGGTGGTAGGCGGCGTTGTGATCGTCGAAGTTCTCGGGATTGCTGAAAGCACGCTGGTTCAGTTTGAGCAACTCGGCGAGGTCGTCCTTGAGCATCTCTATGTAATGATCTTGGATCTCGATTTTTACGATCATTGCCGTGATCTCCTTTGCTTCACGTGGAGTGTTTCACGTGAAACGTAAGTGATTGAAATTTAAGGAACACTCCCCACTCGTCAAACCGGATTGACGGAGCGATTCGGAGCTGCAGGTAACGAACTGGAAATTCCCGTGACCCCGCAGGGGCGGAGCAGGTCGGCTCTGCGACCTGGCGCGGGAATTGGTGGCACTCGCTGAGCTGAGCGCGCGTGGCAACGGTCGCGGGCGTTTGAATTGTTACGAGCCATGGCCGAAGAGCTGCCATTGCTTGGGTTCGGCAAGCTGACGCTGCAGCTCGCGCAATTGTTGTGTTCGATACGGGATGGCGCGTAGATCGCCGGGTGTGATCGCTGAGCCTTCGGGCGTCCAGATTTGATCTTTCTGGATGCGGAAGCCGCTCCACGTCGGGGTGATGACTCCGAGGTCACCGTCAGTGCGTAGCGCGATCAGTGGTGCAATCTGCGCTGGAACGCGGCCAGCACGTTTCCACCGGCGTGCGGTGTCGATGTGTACGCCGGTGAGGCGCGCTAGTACTGTGGCGCTGTAGCCATAGGTAGAAGCATCCATTTTGCCGGTTTCGGCTTTATGCCGGGGATGCTTGATAGTCTCTTTGGACTAGTCGTATACGACGTTTACCATAATATGTATTATGCGAAGTGCGGTATGGGGCGCATCCGGCGCGGAATTATGCTGCAGCATGTTGTCTTTGCGAGGTGCTTGTGTATATTCCATGCGTAGGCGCTTGAGCTGGCGCATAAAAGCGCGGTCCGCCTACTTCATGTAAGTTCTCAACTGCGGCTGCCGATTGCGTCTTTGGCTGGTGGTCGCCGACTTGCGAGTCGGGGTATGTCGATATGAGCAGCGTCTGGGAGAATTTTTTGGCCGCAACGGCCATCCTCGTGTCCGCGGCGCCGATCAAGCAGCGCCTGGCGGAAGCCTACCGAATGCACCTGGCAACGCTGAACCAGGAAGAGCTGCCCAGGGAGATCCGCGACGAGTTCTGTTCACTGTGCAGCTGTTTGTCGTGCGTGAGCCCTATGCGCGGTGAAACCGCGATCCAGGCGACGGTCCGCAAGATGTCCGATCCGGAAGCCGGTCGCATGGCGGTTCGCATCGTCGACATGCTCGGCGTACTTGCGCGAACCCAGCATCAGCAGCGCCCGAAACTGCGCGCCGTCAATTCCAGCGACGATTGATTCGTCCAATCAATCCATTTTGAATTCGATGACGTCCCACCGGGACGTATCTTCATGACGCGCCTGTCGCCGGATGGCGTCGGCCATGTCACGCTCGTTCCATTCGACGATCTCGTCCGCGAGCGCTTCGAGTTGTACCGGTAATTTGTCTTTCACGCCGAAGAGTTCGACCACCATCACCGGCTTTTCAAGACCCTTGGCGCAATTCAGCACGAAGTCCACGATGTCGCGACGCTGGCGATACGAGGCGGCCGGCACGATGGCGATTTCGGCCAGCGCGATCTGGCGCCGCAATTCTTCCTTTTCCGCTTCCAGGCCACCGCCGGGTCGCGTATCCGGATCGCTGCAATTGCGATAGTAGAAGTTGTGCGAGCTTTCGAGATACTCGAAGACTCGCAGATAATCTGCGTCGCGTTCGAAGGCGTGCGCGACGAAGACCCGGACCGGGTTCTGCTGGGAAATACTCACCACTGACGCTGGCTCCTTGACAGGGTACGGAAAACGTTCACGTCCCGGCGCTGCTGCGCGCGGTAATCTGCGCGCAACATTCTAATGGATTACCCTACCCCCTGCTCGCAAGCTCCTCGGCACCGCACATGCTATAGAATGTGGCGTCGCGATTTTTCCTTCGTTCCGCCCTTCTGCCGCGCCACTTTTCACGATGCGCTTCGTTCTCTACAACATTCGCTACGCCACCGGATTCGGACCGGCATTTCATTTGCCCGTGCCGGGCGCGGGTTACCTGCGCAGCAATTCCCGGGTGCTGGACAACATCACCAAGTACATCAAGTCGCTCGATCCCGACCTGGTGGGACTCATCGAAGTGGACACGGGCTCGATCCGCTCGGGCCTGGTCAACCAGGCAACACAGATCGCGGAGTCGCTGGGTCATTATTCGACGTATCAATGCAAGTACGGCGAAGCGTCGATCAATCATTTCGTGCCCATCGTGCGCAAGCAGGCAAATGCTTTCCTCGCAGCGCCGCGCGTCGAAGGCGAGCGTTTCCATTATTTCGCGACCGGCATCAAGCGTCTCATCATCGAGCTGGAACTCGAGGACGTGGCGATTTTCCTGGTGCACCTGTCGCTGAAGTTCCGTCATCGTCATGACCAGCTGCGGCACCTGCACGAACTGGTGAAGCGCGCCACCAAGCCGGTGATCGTGGCGGGCGACTTCAATACGTTCTGGGGCGACCACGAGATCTACCTGTTCATGGAGGCGTCGGGCCTGAAGAGCGCCAACCGCCTGGGGCTGCCGTCCTATCCCAGTCGCAATCCGCGCCAGGAACTGGATTTCATTCTTTATTCCAGCGGCATCGAGATGACGTATTTCGACGTGCCCGATGTCCGTTTCTCCGATCACCGTCCGCTCATCTGCGATTTCCAGGTCACGCGCTGACGGTGAGCATTGCTAAAGGCGATACGATGCCGAACGACAACACTGCACCTTCCTGGTCGCTCAATATCGATGCGCAGGGCATCGCGTGGCTGGTGATCGACAAGCCGGATGCTTCAGCCAACAGCCTGTCGCGTCCGGTGATGGAAGAGCTGGATGCGCACATTGCCTCACTCGCACGCCAGCCGCCGAAAGCGCTGATCGTGACATCGGCCAAAACCGGCTTCGTCGCCGGCGCCGACATCAAAGAATTCGTGGGCATCGAGACACCAGCGCAGGCGTACCAACTCATCCGCGCGGGACAGCAGGTGCTCGATCGACTCGCTGCCCTGCCCTGCGTCACCGTGGCAGCCATCAACGGCTTCGCGCTCGGTGGTGGCTTGGAACTGGCGCTGGCCTGCAAGTACCGCGTTCTCGCTGATATTCCCGCTGCGACCCTAGGGTTTCCCGAAGTGCAGCTCGGCGTTCATCCCGGTCTGGGTGGCACGGTACGGGCAGTGCAATTGATCGGCCCCATCGCCGCCATGGATCTCATGTTGACGGGTCGTTCGCTTCGGCCGAACAAAGCGCTCGCCCTGGGACTCGTAGACAAACTCGCACCGCTGGATGGATTGCGAGAAGCAGCGCGTCAGCTTGCGATGAATCCACCGCCGGTTAAACAGGCGCCCATCATGCAGCGCCTGCTCAATCTTTCGTTCGTGCGTCCTCTGTTGGCAGGGCGCATGCGTACTGAGGTGGCGAAACGCGCGCGGGCAGCTCACTACCCTGCTCCTTATGCCCTGATCGACTTGTGGCAACGCTACGGCGGGCAAGGCGCCGCAGCGCTCGACGCGGAAGCGCATTCCATGTCCGAGCTGCTGTGCACCGCTGCGTCACGCAATCTGGTGAGAGTGTTCTTTCTGCAAGAGCGATTGAAGTCTGCAGCGAAGAGCAGCGATACCCCGGCACGCAACGTTCATGTCGTCGGCGCTGGCGTAATGGGTGGCGACATTGCAAGTTGGTGTGCCGCACGCGGACTGAACGTGACGTTGCAGGACCGCGAGATGAAATACATCGCCCCGGCGCTGGAGCGGGCGAAAGTGTTTTTCGAAAAGCGCTATCCGGATGCGGCCAAGGCAGAAGCGGCGAAGCAACGACTGAAGGCGGATGTCGAAGGCGCAGGCGTCAGCGACGCCGACGTGGTGATCGAGGCCATCTTCGAAAATCTAGAAGCGAAACGTGAGTTGTACGCGCGCGTCGAGCCGAAGCTCAAGAGCAACGCGGTGCTCGCCAGCAATACTTCGAGCATCGTGCTCGAACAGCTGACGCAAGGGCTCGCCGATCCCGCGCGACTGATCGGCCTGCATTTTTTCAATCCGGTTTCGCGCATGCCGCTGGTGGAAGTCATTCGCAGCGAACACAGCGATCCGCGCATGGTGCAGCGAGGCCTCGCGTTCGCGAAACAGATAGACAAGCTCGCGATCGTCTGTCGCAGCTCGCCCGGATTCCTGGTCAACCGCGTGCTGATGCCATACCTGAGCGAAGCAATGCGCGCGGCGGAAGAAGGCATCGCGCTGGATCTCATCGACCGCGCTGCGGAGGAATTCGGCATGCCGATGGGACCGATCGAGCTGGCGGATGTCGTCGGACTCGATGTGGTGATGAGTGTCGGCAAGGTGTTCTTCAGCGATGAAAATGTCACGGTGCCCGCGCCGCTCGCGGCATTGATCGAGCAAAAAAAGTTCGGTAAGAAAAGCGGTTCGGGCTTTTACGAATGGCGCGATGGCAAAGCGGTGAAGACGTCGATTCCCGGCGCAGTCGTTCCCGCCGATCTCGAAGATCGCCTGCTGCTGGCGCTCGTCAATGAAGCGGTCGCTGTGCTGCGTGAGCAAGTCGTGGACGATGCCGACTTGGTCGATGCTGGCGTAATCTTCGGCGCTGGCTTCGCGCCATTCCGTGGCGGCCCGATCCAATATGCGCGCACGCGCGGCATCGACGTTGTGGTGTCTCGGTTGCGGGAATTGGAAACCCGCTATGGAACCAGATTCTCACCTGACACAGGCTGGCAATTACTCAGCTGACGCGGTCGTTGTGGCCGCACGCTGCGGCGACGAGCCTGATACCATCGATCGCACCTAACGTAGAGCGCATGCACTTCGTCATCCGCCGCGTGCGGCGCGCATCTTCATCAGGCCACCATCACGGGAGAATCATATGGAGAGCAAGCCGCTCCAACCGGGCCTGCTGCGATCGTTCTCGCCGCTGGATGGCTTGAAGGCCGAGAACCTGCATTCACTGTCGCGCAAGACCAGCCTGCGGGAACTGTCCGTGGGAAAAATGCTGTTCAAGGAAGGCGACACCGACAAGAAGACTTACTACATCGTCAGCGGCATCGTCGAGTTGTTGCGCGAAGGGCGCACCGTGTTGAAGATCCGCGGCGGTTCTCCGGAGGCGCGCAATGCCATCGTTCCAGGCAATCCGCGTCGTTACGGTGCTCGCGTCGTTTCGGACCGGCTCGAGTATCTTGCTATCGACAGCGACATGCTCGACGTCATGCTGACCTGGGACCAGACCGGCACTTACGAAGTCAATGAGCTCAAGAGCGGCGATGCGAGTGACGGTGCGGATGACTGGATGACCACTCTCCTGCAGACGCGTGCGTTCCATCGGATTCCGGCAGCGAATATCCAAGCCATTTTCATGCGCATGCAGCGCGCGGATTACAAGGCTGGCGAGACTGTAATCAAGCAGGGCGATGAAGGCGATTACTTCTACGTCATCGTCAAGGGCACGTGCGTGGTCATCCGCGAAACGCCGCTAAACAAGGACGGCGTCAAGCTCGCCGAACTGAACATGGGCGATACGTTCGGCGAAGAAGCGCTGATCTCGGATGCAAAGCGCAACGCCAACGTCAATGCGGCGACCGACGCCACGCTGATGAGGCTGGGCAAAGAAGATTTCCGCACGCTGTTGAACGAACCCACCCTGCGCTGGGTGGATGCGCCTCACGCCCAGGCGATGGTGGCGAAAGGTGCGAAGTGGCTGGATGTGCGGCTGCCCAGCGAATTCGAGAATTACCATTTGCCGGAGGCGATGAACCTGCCGCTGTACTTCATCCGCCTGAAACTCAAGACGCTGGATCCGAATGTCGAGTACATCGTGTGTTGCGATACTGGCCGGCGCAGCTCGGCGGGTGCTTACATTCTGTCGGAGCGGGGATTCAAGGCGTGCGTGCTGAAAGGTGGCATCGTCGCGCCGGAAGACATCGCGGCCACCGCGACGTAGTCCTTATCTGATGGGGCGAATCGCGCACGTCACATCGTGTGCGTGGGCTTGTCTCCACCGAGTGCACCTGCCAGGTAGCTCTCGATCTTGCGCTGTGTATTACCGCGATCCTGTTCGCTGAACTGCACGCCGATGCCGGCGGTGCGTTTTCCTTGCGCGCCCTTGGGTGTCATCCAGATGACGCGCCCTGCCACCGGCAGCTTTTCATCCTCGCCCATCAGGTTCAGCAACATGAACACTTCGTCGCCGAGACGGTAGTTACTGTTGGTGGGAATGAACAACCCACCATTCTTTACGAATGGCATGTACGCCAGGTACAAGGCGCTCTTGTCCTTGATCGTGAGGGTAAGCAAACCGGGCTTGCTGCTGGGCTGACGCATTACCATCTAGAAATTCACCGCGTTGACCTGCTCTCGTGAGTGAGCGCCCGTGGGGGCGCCAGGATGTCCAGCAAGGCCACCAACCACGACTCGATGGCGAGTTCGCGCTGGAGCGAAGTGCGGGTGAGTTGTGCTTTCAGCGCCCGCAATCGATCCACCATGCTGTAGACGGCGCTTATGTTCAACATGTGGCCCAGGCTTGGCAAGTGCGCAGGTCGTGTTGGGAACGTGACCAGGTCGGCAGTTCCTGCAATCGCTGCGCGCGCCTGTGACGTGAGCCACAGATCCAGCCAGGTCAGGCGATCGGCGATCGGAATGTCCTTGCCGCCCCACTCCCCCGCTACCTGGGTAACGTCGGTTTCGCCTTTGAGCAGCGCGGCCAGCGATTTGGTCATGCGCTGGTCGAGATCTTCGAACGCGCCGCCGGTGTTTACTTCGAGCGCACGCAGCGGCGCACCGCCTGCAAATTCCAGCAATTGCGGAGTAACCGTGCCGCCCGATTTCTGCTGCAGCCATGCGAGTGCGGTATCGCGTGTCGGTCGTTGCACGACAATGCGCTGGCAGCGACTGCGAACGGTTGCGGGTAGCGACGAAGGCCGGGACGTGAGCAGGATCAGCAGACTGTTCGCCGGTGGTTCCTCGAGTGTCTTGAGCAGGCTGTTGGCAGCATTGTGAGTCATCTGGTGAGCAGGTGTGACCACGGCGATCTTGTAGCCATGCATGTAGCTCGTCTTGCTCAGGCGTTCGGTGGCAGCGCGTATCTGGTCCACCGAAATCTGCTGCTTGTCTTCCTCGGGTTCGATCCAGAGGAAGTCGGGATGCGAGCCGGCGGAGGTGAGCTTGCAGTTAGTACAGGCTCCGCAATGCTGTAGCGTTGTGGTTGACCGTTCGCATAAGACCGCACAGGCAAGCCATGCTGCGAGGGATTTCTTGCCCAGGCCATCTGCGCCCTGCATCAGCAATGCATGCGGTAGATGCGAATTCGCCCAAGCGGCTTCCAATTGCGTCACGGCGCTGTCGTGCCATGGCAATCGTTCCGGCGAAGGCGGCAACCCCGTATTGGCTTCAGTCATCGGTCCTGCTCAGAAGGCGCGCGTGCACGGCAGTAGCAATGGATTTGCCAACTGCCACAGCATCCGCGGTAGCGTCGATTATGCAGAATCGCTGCGGCTCGCGGTGCGCTCTTTCCAGGTAGGTTGCTCGTACCCGCGAGAAGAAGTCCTGGCGTTCGGACTCGAAGCGGTCGGCACTGCCGCGCTGCTGGTTTCGCGCGCGCGCGCGTTCGCTTGCAATGTCGGCCGGCGCATCGAGCAGCAGCGTCAGGTCCGGCCGCAGATCGCCCTGGACGAGTTGCTCAAGCAGCGCAATTTGGCTGGAATCCAAGCCTCGGCCGCCGCCCTGGTACGCGTATGTCGCATCTGTGAAGCGATCGCAGATCACCCACGCGCCGCGTTCGAGTGCCGGCAGTATGAGATTCTGCAGATGGGTCGCGCGCCCGGCGAATACCAGCAGCAACTCGCAACTCGGCGGCATCGGCTCGGCAACAGATTCGAGCAGCAAAGCTCGGATCCTTTCGGCGCGATCCGTACCGCCAGGCTCACGGGTCACGACCACCTCATGGCCCTGGCCGACGAGGAAATCGCGCAGGCCCGCCATCTGCGTTGACTTGCCAACGCCTTCGCCGCCTTCGACGGTGATGAATCTGCCGCGCGTGGCTGTGCTCATTACCGGGTTCGCCGTCGTATCTTCTGCAAGTAGCGCCGCACCGCGGCTTCATGTTCTTTCAAAGTGCCCGAAAAGAAATGGCTGCCGTCAGGTTCGCCGGTGGCGACGAAGAAGATGGCGCCCGACATGGTGGGCTTGACCGCCGCGCGTAGCGAGTCCAATCCCGGCAATGCGATGGGCGTGGGCGGTAACCCGGTACGCGTATAGGTATTGTACGGCGTATCGCGTAACAGGTCCGCACGCCGGATGTTGCCGTCATAGGCCTCGCCGATTCCATAGATCACGGTGGGGTCCGTCTGCAGTCGCATGCCGCGACGTAGGCGTTCCACGAACACACCGGCAACGAGCGGCCGCTCGCGGTCCAGCGCTGTCTCCTTTTCGACCACCGAGGCGAGGATGAGCGCTTCGTAGGACGAAGCCAGCGGCAGAGCGGGATCGCGATCCTTCCAAGCCGCATCCAGTTCGGTGGTCATGCGTCGGTGCGCCATCGCCAGCAATTCGAGGTCGGTGCTGCCTCTCGGAAAGTGATAGGTATCCGGGAAGAACTGTCCTTCCGGGTGCACGCCGGGCACGCCGAGCGCCTGCATGATCTCTTCGGCACTCTTGTCCGCATAATCGCCGCGCACGGCCGTATTCGTTCGCAGTAGCTTGCGGACGTCCGCGAAGGTCGAGCCTTCGATGAATGTCACGCTGTGCAGTACCACCGCGCCCGAACTCAACACGTCCAGCAATTGTTGCGGGGTCAACCCCGGCTGCAGCGCATATTCGCCTGCCTTGAGATCGCCGGCGCGACGCATGATGCGAGCCCAGGTGATCCAGATCTCGGGCTGATCGAGCAGGCCTCGTTGCTGCAGGTCGCTGGCTACTGTGCGCAGACTCGCGCCGCGTGGAATCTCGAACACCGTCGATTCGCGCAGCGTAGCGATAGGCGTCTGCAACCAGCCGCGGCTCCACCATACGGCCGCGCCCACCAGCAATATCGCCAACAGTGCGAGCACCGCCATCACGCGAAGAAACTTTTTCATCGCCCGTTCACACCGGCCGCGATGACCTGAGTGATCGGTCCCGGCGCCCAATGTCGCGCACCGACGCTAGTGACACTGCGTACACCGCGTACTGCGTTGGTGATGAATATTTCATCTGCGCTGTCTACGTCCTGTGGCCACAAGGCCATTTCCCGCGCCGCGATGCCTTGTTCACGCGCTAAACGCAAAACCTCGCCTCGCATGACACCGCGTACGCCGCAAAAACGCAGATCGGGCGTCAGGATCTCGTTCCGCCTGACGATGAAGACATTGCTCATGGTCGCGCACACCAGCTCACCTTCCGTATCCCGCATGAAGCCCTCGTCGATGGTGGGGTCGATGGCAGGATCGGTCCATTCCCGCTGCGCCAGCACCTGTTCGAGCCGGTTGAGATGCTTCATACCCGCCAGGACGGCGTTGCGTCCGAGGCGCATCTCACACCAGCGTACATTCACGCCGGATCGCATCGACGGCGCAGGCAATGCCCTGAGCGAAACGATGCGCGTCGTACAAAGATCCGCGGGTGGGCGATAACCGCGACCGCCAGCGCCGCGTGTAATGACGATTTTTACGACGCCGCTCTGATCGGCGCTGACTCTGCGGATCTCTTCGCGCAGGAGTGCATCATCGGTTGCAGTAATGCCAAGGCGAGCACAGCCGTTGGTGAGTCGCTGCAGGTGTGCGTCCAGCAGCCGCACGGTGCCGTTCTGGCAGAGCATGGTCTCGAACAGACCGTCGCCATAGTTCAACCCCCGGTCGTCCACTGCGATTGCGCCGGACGAATCGTCCGTTGCAATGCCATTGACGAGCGTGGCCGTCATGACGTCGATGCGTCCGTGTCCGCGAGCGCACGCAGGACGCCACGTGCCTTGGCACGCGACTCAGCAAGCTCATTGCCCGCAATCGAATCCGCCACGATGCCGGCACCTGCGCGCAAAGCGATCGTGCCGTTTGCCATCTGCAGCGTGCGGATCAGGATGTTGAAGTCCATGCTGCCGTCGCGGTTGAGATAGCCCAGCGATCCGGTGTACGCGCCGCGAGCCGTGCCTTCGAGTTCGGCGATGATTTCCATGCAGCGCACTTTCGGACAGCCGGTAATGGTGCCGCCCGGAAATACTGCGGCGAGCGCCTGGCCCGGCGTCACATCGCTCCGCAACCGGCCGCGAACATTCGAGACGATATGATGTACATGGGCATACGACTCGATGGTCATGAACTCGTTCACTTCCACCGAGCCCGCTTCACAGACGCGGCCCACGTCATTGCGTTCGAGGTCGATCAGCATTACGTGCTCCGCGCGCTCCTTTGCATTGGCGTGCAACTCTCGCGCTAACGCACCGTCGCTGTCGGCATCGATACCGCGAGGCCGTGTGCCGGCGATCGGCCGTGTTTCGATGATGCCATCGCGCACCGAAGCCAGTCGCTCGGGTGAGGAACTGACGATGGCCATGTCGTCGATGAGGACCAATCCGGAGAATGGACCCGGATTCGTGTGGCGCAGGCGTTGATAGACATGATGCGGCAAGGTCGTTGCCGCCAGCGGCGCACGCCAGGCGCGTGATAGATTGGCCTGGTAGATATCGCCAGCGGCGATGTACTCCAAGGCGCGCTCGACTGCGTGGAGATAGTGTTCCGGCGGATCTTCAACGACCGCGCCCGCGAGCAATGAAACGCCAGCCGAATACGCTGGCAGCTCCGGGTTTTCTGCGAGATCCCGTCCCATCACGTCCAGCAGATGCGCCGAATCGCTCTCCGCTAGCAGCCACGCCTCTCCGCTCGCATGATCGCGAATGATTGCAGCCGGCATGCGGATCGCTTGTGCGACCGGGCCCGAAGCATCGTCGTGCAATTTCAGACTCGGTTCGATCTGCGCCGCGAGTTCGTATCCGAGATAGACCAGCCAGCCGCCGGTGAACGGCAGTGAGCTGGCGTCATGAGCTTCACGAGGCGCTGTCTGCTGCCACCAGCGATCGAGCGCATCGAGAAAATATTCCTGCGAACTTTCGCCGCGCGCATCGACGAGACGACCATGAGCATGCAGCGTGAGCCGCTCACCGGGAAATGCGAACAGGATGTCGTGCTGGCCGCGCACGTTTCCCGCCGCCGCGCTCTCGAACAAGGCGGGATAGCGATCGGGACGCCGGGCATGCAATGCGAGCAGCGTCGATGGTGCGACCTGGACGGGTCGAACCACTATCGGCGCGTTCGTCATGAGTCACCCTTTTAATGCGCCGTGAGTGCGCCGGTCTCTTGCATGCGCCGACCTTCAGGCGCGCGACGAATCTTCAGTCGATGGCGCGGAAGATCAGGCTGCCGTTGGTGCCACCGAAGCCAAAGGAATTCGACAACGCCACGCGAATCGGCATCTGGCGCGCCGTGTGCGGCACGTAATCCAGGTCGCAGTCCTCGCTCGGGTTGTCGAGATTGATGGTCGGCGGCGCCACCTGGTCGCGGATGGCCAGGATCGAGAAAATCGCTTCGATGGCCCCGGCCGCGCCGAGCAGATGGCCCGTCATCGACTTGGTGGAGCTCACCGCCATCTTCTTGGCGTGATCGCCGAAACATCGCTTCATCGCGATGGTCTCGGCGCGGTCGCCGAGATCCGTCGACGTGGCATGCGCATTCACGTACTGCACGTCTTCGGGATTGAGCTGCGCATCTCTCAATGCATTGGACATTGCAAGGCGCGCGCCCTCACCGTCTTCCGGCGGCGAAGTGATGTGATGAGCGTCGCCGCTCATGCCGAAGCCGATCATCTCCGCGTAAATGCGCGCACCACGCGCTTTCGCGTGTTCGTATTCTTCGAGCATCACGGCGCCGGCGCCATCCGACAGAACGAAGCCATCGCGATCGCGATCCCAGGGCCGACAGGCTCGTTGCGGATCGTCGTTGCGCATCGAGAGCGCACGCGCTTGCGAGAAACTTCCGAGGCCCAGCGGCGTAGTCGCCATCTCACCGGCGCCCGCGATCATCATGTCGGCATCGCCGTATTGAATCAGCCGCGTGGCAAGACCGATCGAATGAGTCGACGTGGTGCACGCCGTGACCGTGGCGATGTTCGGTCCCTTCAGTTTGAACTGAATCGAGACATGTCCGGAGATCATGTTGATGATGCTGCCGGGCACGAAGAACGGCGAGATGCGCTTGGGACTGTGCGTCTCGGCGTACTTGCGATAATTCTCTTCGATCGTGTGCAGGCCGCCGATGCCGGCGCCCATGGCAACGCCGATTCGTGCGGCATTTTCCGCAGTGACGACGATGCCTGAATCCTTGAATGCATCGGCCGCCGCGGCAAAACCGTAATGCATGAATGGATCCATCTTCCGCAGTTCCTTCGCGGAGAGATATGCCTCGGCGTCGAAGCCCGCAACGGCGCCGCCGAAGCGAACCGGGAACGCGCTGACATCGAAACGCGTGATGGGGCCGATCCCGCTTTTGCCAGCGAGAACATTCTTCCACGCGTCATCCACCGTACTGCCCACAGGCGACACGATGCCGAGACCGGTAACAACTACACGTCGCTTGGACAAGCGATCACCTCACGGTCGAAATTGCGAAGCACGGATCACCGCCGATCGCTCCGATCGTCGGCACACTCCAGGCAAAGACACGACGCAACCTCCCCGATGAAGGGGGACTGCTTGCATGGCTTCGCTGGGGTGCCACTTTGGAGAGAGCGGCGGCGGAGAGTACGCCGGCAACGTCAGGCCTGGTTGCGACGCTCGGTGATGTAGTCGATCGCCTGCTGGACGGTGGTGATCTTTTCGGCGTCTTCGTCCGGAATTTCCGTTTCGAATTCTTCCTCGAGCGCCATTACCAGCTCGACGGTGTCGAGGGAATCGGCGCCCAGGTCGTCGACGAAAGATGCGTCGTTGGTGACTTCTTCCTCTTTCACCCCCAACTGCTCGGCGACGATGGCTTTGACCTGCTGTTCGATACTGCTCATTGGTGTACGAGTCCTCTGTGAGACTGCTGAACCCTACGCTTCTAGTCCACCCGTGAACTTCAGATGGGGCCGGCTGCGGGGGGCGTATTCTATGTTAAGACGTTGGATGGGCCAACATTTCGAGAAAAGTGACGGTGACATCGCGGTGCGAAGGCCAGCGTGCGCAAGCACGCGAACCGATCACACCATGTGCATCCCACCGTTGACGTGCAAGGTTTCCCCGGTGATATACCCGGCCTGTGGCGACGCAAGAAACGCCACCGCGCCGGCGATATCGTCGGGACTGCCCAGCCGACCCAGTGCGATCTGCTGGATCAGTTGCTGCTGCTGTTCGGCTGGAAGCTTCGAAGTCATGTCGGTCGCGATGAATCCTGGTGCAATGACGTTGACGGTAATGCCGCGGGAGCCGATTTCGCGCGCCAGCGACTTGCTGAACCCGATGATACCCGCTTTGGCCGCCGCGTAATTCGTCTGACCGGCATTACCCGTCACGCCGACCACCGAGGCGATGCTGATGATGCGACCGCGGCGCGCCTTCATCATTCCGCGTAATACCGCTTTCGACAAGCGGTACACCGAGCCCAGGTTGGTGTTGATGATGTCATCCCACTCGTCGGCTTTCATCCGCAGCAGCAGGTTGTCCCGGGTAATGCCGGCATTGTTGACGAGGATGGTGGGCGTGCCTTCGCTGCCTTCGATGTCCTTCAACGCCGCATCGACCGACTCTGCGCTGGCGACGTTCAATACGATGCCGCGCCCTTTCGCGCCCGCTTCCTGCAGCCATTGCGTAATGTTGCCGGCTCCAGCTTCAGTGGTCGCCGTTCCGATTACGACAGCGCCGCGAGCTGCGAGCGTCTGCGCAATGGCCCGTCCGATCCCGCGCGACGCGCCAGTCACCAGGGCTATGTCACCAGCCAATATTTGATCAGTCATGAAATCGTCCGTGCAACCTGCACCAAATCCGCATATGGCAAAAAGGCGCGCGATTATAGCGACGTTGCGTCAGGAGGCCAGTGCCGTCGCTTTATTGCCAGAAGCGCAGCTGCCAGCAGTCCGCCGATGCTCCCGTACAAATGCGCATCCACGATGACCGGCATGTCGCCTGAAAGTGGCAACGCGCCCTGCCGTTGTTCCCAACCGAGCTTGAACAACATGAGCAAAGTGATCGCGAGCGTCAAATGCCTGTTTTCATAGCGCCACCACGCGACGATGCCCGCGGCGACGGCGCTGTGAAGTACGCCGGAAAGACCCACGTACCACACCAGCTGTGGCTCGCAAAAGACAAAGCCGAGGTCGATGCAGGCTGCGCCCAGCAGCAGTATGAACAGCCATTGGACAGCGGAATAGTCGCGACCGAAAAGCAGCGCGACCAGACCGGTCCCGGCGAGGTTCAGCGCCAGGTGCTGGGAATTGCCGTGTACCAGGTGGCCGGTGAGCAGGCGCCACCATTCGCCGTGCAGGACCCCCGACCGTTCATATCGAAGTAACGCCCGTATGTCGGCTCCGACAACTCCTAATAGAACCACTGCGCCGATCAGCGCTCCAATGAGCCAGAGGTGCCCAGGTCGTATGAGTCGCGCGGATCGCAATGATGCGTTGGGTGACTCCGATGTAGTGGGTTGCGGTGAAGCACTCGTACTCATGCGTCACTCATTGACGTCACTCATTGCATGGTGTGGCTCTTTGTTATGATCCGGCGCGCCGATCCCATGGGGTCGGGCCGGGCTTGGGACGAGTGAAGGTGCTACCGCTGCGTCGAGGTGAGCATACGCATTCTTCGCCGGGCAACGATCGGTTTTCCTCCAATTGGCAGCCAAGGATATTCGCTGATGAACATTGTGGCCTCCGTATTCGCAGAATCGACAGCGTCGCGGGCGCTGAAATCCCGGCAAGGCGGTTTCACGCTGATCGAAATCATGGTCGTGGTGGTGATCCTGGGCATCCTGGCGGCGCTGGTGGCGCCCAACGTCATCCGCCGCATCGACGATGCGCAGATCGCGAAGGCCAAGCAGGACATTCGCGCCTATGAAACCGCGCTCAACCTGTTCCGCATGGACAATTACAAGTTCCCGAGCACCGACCAAGGCCTGACCGCGCTGGTCCAGCAGCCCGGCGATACCACCATCCGTAATTGGAAACCCGGCGGTTACATCGGCGGGCTGCGCAAAGATCCGTGGGGATTCGACTACCGTTATGTGAATCCAGGAACGAAGGGTCAGGAGTATGACCTCTTCACATTGGGGGCGGACAACCAGGAAGGCGGCGAAGGCATCAATGCGGATCTCGGCAACTGGAATACGGACTGACCTTGCGTGCTGATCCGCCGTGCGGTGCCCCACTGGCGATCAGTGGCGATGTAAGTACTCTCGGCGGGCCTCGCCAGCGGGCCCGCGACGCCGGAGCGCTGAAATTCCGTGCTTCGGCGGCAGGATTTACGCTGATGGAGATCCTGGTCGTCATCGTCATCATCGGTGTGATGGTGTCGGCGGCGACGCTGGCCATCGGCGTGCTCGGCAAGGATTCGCAGGTCGAAGATCAGTCGCGGCGTTTCTGGGCAGTGGTACGCCAGGCGCGCGAGGAATCGGAACTGCAGGGGTTGGATGTCGGCGTGCAGGTCAGCGCCACCGATTACGAGTTCCAGAAGTTCAATCCGCGCGAGAATCTCTGGGCGCCGATCGAGTACGACCAGTTGTACGCCCCGCGGAAACTTCCGGAAGGGCTGCGCTTCCGCATGTGGCTCGACGGTCGCGAGATCGTGTTGAAGCCGCTGCCGAAGAAGAAGGCAAAGGAAAAGGAGCCCAAGGATGAGAACAAGGACGGCAAGCCCGACATCGATCCCGATCAACCGACGCCGCAGATCGTGATCCTCGCGAGCGGGGAAATCATGCCTTTCGAACTGCAGATCGAACGTGACGGCGCGCCTTCGCAGTTTCGCGTGGTCGGCCAGGCGGATAACGACCTGCGCATCGAACGGCGCGTCGACGATACGAAGTGGCAGGTCGTCGTGCAGACCGCGATGAGCGATGAAGAGAAGGCCGCGGAGAAAAAATCCAATGCGCGACGCTGACTGCGCACGGCAACGTGGCTTCACGCTGATCGAAGTGCTCGCCGCTCTCGTGATCGTATCGCTCGGCATGCTGGGCGTCATCGAAGCGGTCAGCCAGTCAGCAAGCAACGGCGCCTACCTGCGTGAGAAGACCATCGCTCACTGGGTGGCGATGAATCAATTGTCCAGGGTGCGCCTCGATACGCGCACGCCGAAGATCGACAAGTCTTCCGACGAAGTGGAGATGGCTTCCCGGCGCTGGCGTTGGACCATGGCCGTGACGCAGACGCCGGTGCAGAGCATGCGTCGCATCGATATCAGCGTGGCGCCTGCGGAGGCGGATAAATCAGTGTCGATCGCATCGGTCACGGGATTCTACGGATCGGCCATTTCAGCCGGCGTGCAACCGGTTTCGTGGAGCGGCACTGTGACTGGAGGGCCCGGCGGTCCAAGAAATCCTGGCGGCGGTCCCACGCCTCCACCCTCGGACGATCCGCCATCGCTCCCGCCGCCGCCCCCCAGCGACCCGGAGTCCGAGTGATCGCATGAAGCGAATTCATTCTCCAGCGCTTCAACGATCCGCGCCTCGCATGTCGGCGGGTTTTACGCTGCTCGAAGTACTGATCGCCGTTGCGATCTTCGTGATCGTCGGCACGCTTGCGATGAGCGGTTATAACGAGCTGTATCGCCAGAGCAATCGCCTCAGCGAAAGCATGGCGCGCATCCGCGCCGTGCAGGGCACGATGCAACGCATGTCCCAGGACTTCATGGAACTGGAGCCGCGTCCCGTGCGGGAGCCGTTGGGAGATGGACTGCAGCCGGCTCTACGCGCAGATGCAAGGACCGAACTACTGGCGGAATTTACGCATTCCGGATGGAGCAATCCCGCCGGCGTGCCGCGCCCGACGCTGCAACGGGTGGCCTACCAGTTCGAGGACAACAAGTTACGCCGCAATTACTGGGTGATGCTGGACCGGACGCTGACGTCCGAACCGGTGAGCACCGTCATGATCGATCGCGTTCGCAGCGCGAAGCTGCGCTTCATGGACAGCAATCGTAACTGGCAGGAACAGTGGCCGCCGCAGAATGGCAGTGCGGCGGTTGGAGTGCCGAACGCTTCGGTGGATGCGCTGAGCCTGCGTCCCATCGCCGTGGAGATTACGCTCGACCTGGAAGACTGGGGCGTGCTCACGCGCGTAGTGGAAGTCTCAGGATGAACGCGCGCCGGTCATTCACTTCGGGTTCGAAGCATCAGCGCGGCGTGGCGCTGATCACTGCGGTGCTGATCGTGGCCCTGGCCACGGTGCTCGCGATCAAAGTGGGATTCGATGGTTATCTCGATCAACGCCGCGGCGCCACCGCGTTCGCCCTCGACCAGGGATTCGAAGTCGCGGTAGGCGCGGAAGCCTGGGCGGCGGACATCCTTGCGGAGGACGCCAAGCAGAACAAGAAGAATGCCACCGACGACTTCACCGATGCCTGGGCCACCCCCATTCCTCCCCTGCCGTTGGACGACGGTGAGGTCGAGGGACAGCTGGAGGACATGACCGGCCGCTTCAACCTGAACAGCCTGCTCAAGCGCAACGAGCAGACCGGCAACCTGGAAAAGGACCCGCTCGCCGTCAGGCGCCTGCAGCGCCTGATGGGTCTCATCGACATGGAAGAGAAGTGGGCCTCGGCCATCGTCGACTGGATCGATCCGGACGTCGAAGCGGACGGCGCCGACGGCGCGGAGGATTCGGTTTATTCCTCGCAGACTCCGGCCTACCGCACCCCAAACATGCCCATCACGCGATCGAGCGAGTTGCTGGCCATCGCGGGCTTCGGGCTGGACCGATTCCGCAAGCTCGAACCTTTTGTGACGGCGCTGCCCATCGGTGTACCTATCAACCTGTGCACCGCGCCACTGGAAGTCCTCGATGCGCTGAGGGAAGGCAAGCGCGAGTGGTCCACCGCCAAGCAGTCGAACACGGAAACCCGCAAGCAGCGCTGCTTCCCCACCATCGAAGACTTCAATTCCTCGCTGTCCGAGCAGGAAAAGATCGAACTCAAGCCGGTGCTGGCACAAACCAGTTCCTATTTCCGGGCCTCCATCTGGGTGACAATTGGCACGACCCAGTTCACTCTGTACAGCCTGCTGAAACGCGATCAGACCCAAGTGCGCCCCATTCTGCGAAGCTTTGGAACTCCCTAGATGCCGGAAGTACTGCTGATTCGACTCCCGAGCACGGCCGCCGCCGCCAGTGAGGCTGCGACAGCGCAATGGCTGGTCGTCGATGAATTCGGAGCCCCACGAGGCCAGGTGCAGTCCGGGCCGCTGGCCAATGCGGCGGCGCTTGCCGGCGGACGCAAGATTACGGTGTTGATCCCGGGTACCGATGCGTTGCTCGCTGAGCCGGTGGTGCCCGTCAAAAGCGGCACCAAGCTCGCCCAGGTCGTGCCCTTCGCACTCGAAGAGCAGCTGGCGAGCGATGTCGACGACCTGCATTTCGCGGTAGGAAAACGCCAGGTGCGCCCCGGTATTCCGGTGGTCGTGGTCGCGCATCGAAACATGGAAGCCTGGCTGGGCGCGTTACACGCGGCCGGTCTCAAACCCGACGCTGTCTACGCGGAAACCGCGGTCCTGCCGGACACACCAAACGGCGTGACCCTCATGATCGATCGTGCGTGCGTTTACGTGCGTCGTCCCGAAACGCCGGGCGCCGTTCTCGACGTGCAACCGCTGATCGAGGCGTTACAGCTGGCAATGGCATCGGGAGACGAAGCGCGAGAGCACCTCACGATTTATGTAGGCGAGGACGATTACGAAGCGGAACGCGATCTGTTGGAAGGGCTGCGCGAATTCACCGCCAGCCTGCAACTGCGCCTGATGACGGATGGCGCCCTGCCCCTGCTGGCGGCCAGTGCCGCGCAAAATGCACCGGTCAACCTGCTGCAGGGAACGTACGCCACCAAGAGTGGGCTGAATGTTTCGTTCGCGCCTTGGCGCTACGCGGCCGCGCTGGCAGTGGCTTTCTTCGCGGTCCACCTGGGCGTGATGGGGTGGCAGCACGCGAAGTACCGGCAGACCGAAGCAGAACTCGATGCTGCGATCACACAGGTGTATCAACAGGCAATGCCGGGCGTGCCTTTGCCCGATCCATCCAAGGCCCGCAAGCAGATGGAAACGCAATTGGCGGCGCTACGCAGTGGCGGCACCGCCGGCGGCTTGATGGCTGCGCTGTCTACACTCGGCGAGGCAATGAACGAGCTGCCGGGCACCGCCATCGAGGCGATCGGCTACCACGACAACATCACCGATCTGCGCGTCCTGACGCCTTCAGTCGACGCGCTCGACCGGATCAAACAGGCTGCCGGACAACGCGGCGTCTCCGCGGAAATCCAGTCGGCCTCGCCCCGCGATTCGAAAACCGAAGCGCGGATGCAGCTCAAGACACCGGGTCACTGAAGGAACATGCAGAAACTCAAGGATTGGTTTGCAGGCCTGAACGAGCGCGAGCGGATCATCGTATCCGTGGGCTCGGTGCTGGTGCTGTTGACGGCTGTCTACATGCTCGCGCTCGGGCCGTTTTACAGCGCCGTGGCCGAACGTGCCGAACGCGTCGAACGCAAGGACGCCGACCTGGCATGGATGCGCAGTGTTGCCAGCGAAGTGCAGGTTCTGGGCGCGGGCCGCCCCGTTGGAGCTACCGGTCCGAGCGACGAATCCCTCGTGGTGCTGGTGGACCGGACTGCTCGTGAAGCAGGCCTGGGCACGGCATTGACCGGCCAGACACCCAACGGCCAGACCGGCATTCGCGTTCGCATGGAAGGCGCCGCATTCGATACCGTCGTGACCTGGCTCGGCAACCTGCAGCTCAACCAGGCCATCAGTGTCGAGTCGGCACAGTTCGATAGCACCGCCACGCCCGGCCAGGTGAACGCGAGCATCGTCCTCAATCGCGCCACTGCCAGTTGATGAAAAGAACGCTCTGGCTCGTTGCGCTGGGTATCGTCGCCTTTGCGCTGTTCGCATTGGCCACTCTACCGGCGCGCGTTGTGGTCGATCCGCTTGCTGCTCGCGGCGTCACTGTCAGCGGCGTCACCGGAACCGTCTGGAAGGGAACGGCGCAGGTAGTGCAGGCCGGTGCGGTCAATGTAGGCGCCGTGCAATGGGATTTGCATGCCCTGCCCTTGCTGACCGGTCGCGCAGTCGCGGACGTGAAGATCACGAGAGCCGATGGATTCGTGCAGACCACGCTCAGTGCGGCGCCGGGTGGTCGAATCGCGTTGAGCGACCTGAACGCGACGTTGCCACTCTCCGCACTGCCGCCTTCGGTAGCGCCGCGTGGATGGAACGGACAACTCAACGCCAAGCTCGCAACGCTCGTCATCTTGAATGGCTGGCCCGCGAATGCCACCGGCACAGTCGAGGTTCTCGACCTCGTGGGGCCGCCTCGCAAACCCGCGGCCATGGGCAGTTACAAATTGACCTTCCCCGAGCAGTCGCCGCCCGACGTACTCGCGGGCGCAATCACTGACATCAACGGTCCGTTGCAGGTTGCCGCCACGCTCGAACTGAAAGCGGCGGATCGTAGCTATGTGATCAACGGCCTGGTGTCGACACGGGGGAATGCTTCGCCGGAGCTGGCAAAAGCCGTGCAGTTTCTCGGCGCTCCCGACGCGCAGGGTCAGAGGCCGGTGTCGTTGGCGGGGACGCTTTGAAAGCTAGTCGCTGACCGCGACTTCTCGCCACGCCTGCAGCAGCGGAAAGTACAACGCCGCTTTCACTGTCTCAGTGGGATTCAGTCGGCGCATGAGCTGCGTATAGCGGCTCAATTGCGCGCGGTAACGCTCCACCTCCTCCCCTAAGAATCGTTCCAGCCCGCCGCCTTCGTGGGTGCTGGTCTTGAAGTCCACGATCCAGCGTGTGCCGTCGGCCGCGACGAACGTGCGATCGATGACGACGTTCACGATTCGCGCATCGACGATACCGCTCAGCGACAGTTCCGACTCGATGTCGGTGACCGACTCTTCGAGCCCCATCAGCCACCGGCCGCGCGGATCGGATAACGTCGACTCGATCGCTTCGATCACTCGTGCGACAGCGACCTCGCAGCGTTCCGCCGGCACGCCGAGTTCCGCCAGCTCGATGGCGAGCCGGCGCCGCGAACGTTGCAATGTCAGTGGCGCGATAGACGAATCGCGGCGTCGTGACATGCGATCCAGTTCGCGATGGACCAACGTGCCGACGTGCCGGCTGGTCTCGCTCACCCAATCGAACGGCGGCGGCTTGATGAACTCGACGCCCACCGCTGACTGCGCTTCACCGCTTGCGATCTCGGGTTGCCATGCCAGCGGCAAGCGCCGTAACAGC
The DNA here is from genome assembly GCA_040509875.1 of Steroidobacteraceae bacterium. Taxonomy (GTDB): domain Bacteria; phylum Pseudomonadota; class Gammaproteobacteria; order Steroidobacterales; family Steroidobacteraceae; genus Steroidobacter. The sequence goes on from JBEVKB010000136.1 coordinate 21,495, forward strand.
AGCCCTTCGTGGGTAGCGGTCGATTGCTGAGGCGGCGATGCCTGCAACTTCAGCTCATTGCGATAGTGAGCTTCGAGTTCGTGCCAGAGCATTGCCAGCATCGAGCCATGCCTCGGGCTGCGCAGCTCCGGTACGCCCGCATTGTCTTTGACCTCGGCGGCGCCCAGCAGATGCAATTCCCGCTTGGCGCGCGTCGCCGCCACATACAGGAGTCGTCCGCGCTCTCGATGACTGCGCTGCTCTTCGAGCAGGCCGATCCAGTCGTAAGTGGCGTCCTGATCGGCTCCCTGTGCTTTCATCGGCGCGAGTACGATGCCGCCTTGCGCTCCCGGCAAACGTGTCCAACGCAACAGCGATGTCGATTCGCGGCGCACACCACGATGCAGCGTCGGGAGGATGACGGTGTCGAATTCCAGGCCCTTGGCCTTGTGAATCGTCATCACATCGATGCGTGCGGAATCGTCCGCCATCGGCTTCGCAAACAAATTGTCGAGTTGCGATTCCAATCTCGCGATGTCCTGGATATCGCCGGCGCGCTCGATGTCAGACAGCCGGGCGAGGTAACTCTGCGCATCTTCGAGGTCCTGCGCATTCGCGAGTGTCGCCGGTCCGCCCAGCGAATTCCATGTGCGCTCCACCCAGTCGCGCAACCGATGACGACCGCGCTCGGCAAGTGCCGCAAGAAGTACAACAGCAGCACGATTCAAGCGCACGCGGCCGTCTACGTCTCTCAGCGAGATCACCGCATCAGGGGCGACGAACATCTCCAGCAGGTGAGCGATGGTTGCATCGGGTTGAGCCTCACAGAGCTGATGCAGATCATGCAACGTAGCTCCACACCACGGTGCGCGCAGCACGGCGAGCCATGCGGTCCGGTCGCCCAGGTGGACTAAAGCTCGCGTCAGTGCGATCAGGTCCTGCACTACCGGGCGCTCGCGCAGCGCTTCGATTTCCACTGCACGAAAGCTGATTCCGGCTCGGTGCAGTTGCATGCCGATGTTGCCTACGTGACTGCGTGCGCTGACCAACACGGCGATCGTGCCCTGCTCGTCCGCGTCCAATGCCTGCCGGATGATGTCGACGACCCTGTTCGCTTCGTCCTGTTCGTCGCGACTGAAGAGCGTATGGACCTGCACGCCGCGCGGTCGATCGGGATTGACGGCGACGCTTGCGCTGTAGCGGACAGCGCCGAGGCCCGCATCGTCGTGCGGCGCAAGCACTGCGGGGAATACTTTATTGAGCCAATCGACGATGCGTTCGCTGGAACGGAAATTCGCCCGCAACGTCAGCGGCGTCAACGGCACGTTGCGCAGGCCTTCGCGTTGCAATTGCAGGAACAGCCCGACCTCCGCTTGCCGGAAGCGATAGATGGATTGCATGGGATCGCCGACGCAGAACAACGTGCGGCCATCGCCGGGCGTCCAGCCGGCGGTCAATCGTTCCAGCAGATCGAGTTGCGCGAACGATGTGTCCTGGAATTCGTCGATCAGGATGTGGCGCAGGCGATAGTCGAATACCAGTGCGAGATCGGTGGGTTCGTCCGCGGTGCCCAGCGCCTGCAAGGCACGCAGCGCAGCTTCCACATAGTCAGCCTCGCCGCGTGTCTGGAAAATGACCTGTAGCTCGGCAACTGCCAGCGGCAGCACATCCAGCAGCGATTCGAGAATCTGCCATTGCGAGTCGGAGTAAGCGGCGCCGGGCAGCTTCAATACTGCGAGCAGTTGTTCACACACGGAGGAATCTTCTGCGAGCGAGCGCAGCGCTTCCTGCATGCGCGTCTTCATTGCCGCATCTGTGGTCGGAAATCCTTCCGTCTTGGTGACGCGGCGGCGGGGTTTGCCGTCCTGGGTGAAGAAAGCGGCGATCAACTCGCGCCATGCTCCGAGGCAGTGGCTTCCTGCACTCGGTCCCTCGTCGTCGTTGACGCAGGCATGAAGTAGTTTTCTGCGCAGCGCGTTGAGAGACGGGTCCTGGATCAAGTTGCCCGCAGCGAAGCGAGTCAGGTCCCACATCAGTGCACGTTGTGGTGCCGGCATGGAGTTGCACAATCGAGCCAGATGCTGATTGATGATCTCGGCGAGAGTGCGTTCCAGCGTCTCTCGCAGGCCGATGGTGTTACATGCGCGAACGATCTGGTGCAGCCATTGATCGCGCCTGCTCAGGAGCTCGGTCAGCAAGGACACCAGCCGATCAAGCCGATTGCCCAGGTGAACGATGAGATTCTCTAGTGCCTTCGACTGCGGTGAATTCTCGCCGAGATGTTCAAGCAATCGAGCGCAGGCTGCTTCGTACAACGGCTCGGGATCGTTGCTGGGTTCCAGCGCCGCGCCCGTACCGGACAACACCGGCAGCCGTCGCGCCAGCATCGAGTTGAGCGCATCGATGGTCTGGATGCGCAGCCGCGCCGGATGTTGGAGCAACTGCCAATCGTGTCGCGCATCCAGCTGCTGCACGGCTCGGGCAAGATCCCAGGTCTGGCGCTTGTGTGCCGACTCAGGCGCAGGATGCATCGCGCTTTCCAGTGCGAGCAGGATGCGATTGCGCATTTCGGCGGCAGCCTTGCGCGTAAAGGTGATCGCAAGAACCTGTTCCGGATGCTCCACCGTGGCGAGCAGGCGCAGATAGCGCTGCGTCAGCAACTCGGTTTTACCCGAGCCGGCCGGCGCCTGGACGATGAACGACGCTTGCGGATCCAGCGCTTGCCGGCGCGCCTGTGCGTCGGCTTGCATCGACTCGTGAGGCATGGAGAATTCACTCATCGTCTGCTTCCTGGCGCTGGGCGCTCTGCGAGTCCAACTCGTGAACGCGACAGAACGTACTCAGGTGACAATGCGTGCATTCCTGCGGCAACGGATCGACGGTGGCGATGCCGGCAACGTAGTTATCCGCGAGCGCAGTCAGCACGTGCCGCCAGTGCTTCAACAGTTCGGACCAGTCCGGCGGCGCTCCCATGCGCAGCGCGTTTCGTGGCGGATAGGTCTCGACGCCCTTCGCCACCGCTGCGCCATCGCTCCAGCCGCGATACTCGACGGTGCCGGGCGCTGCTACTACGAACGCGAGCGCCGCAACGGAATCTTCATGGGCCAATGCATAGAGCGGCAACTGCGGACGACGCGGTCGACCCGGCACCACATCGAGCCATTGACGCGGCTTATGCGATTCGCCGAGCTTGTAGTCGACCAGCAGGTCGCCGCCATCCATCAGCCGATCGATGCGATCCGGCTTGAGGCGGATCGACAATTCGCCGAGCGCGAATCGTTCGGTGAGTTCGGCGCTGCGTACCGTGAACGGCGGTCGCTCGCGCTCGATCGCCATCAGCGCCTGCAATTGCAGCACGATGGATTCCACTTCGAGCGCCATCAGGCGCGTCTCGACACGATTGCC